>DASCOB010000037.1:0-7844 GCA_036011785.1 Anaerolineales bacterium
ACCCCCATTTTTACCATCTGGCTGGAGCGCAAAGTGGCCGCGAGGTTTCAGGACCGGCTTGGGCCAAATCGGGTGGGGCCGTTCGGCCTGTTCCAATCGTTTGCAGACATTGTCAAACTGGTTATAAAGGAAGACATTATTCCCATCGGCGCGGACAAGGTCATTTTCAATATCGGGCCGGTGTTGGCAGTAATGTCGGTGGTAGGCATCTGGGCGGTTATTCCATTTGCTTCCACCATGGTGGGCACCGATATTAACGTGGGCGTGCTTTACAGCGTGGCGGTGGGCGCCATCGGCACGCTGGCAATCATGATGGGCGGCTGGGCGAGTAACAACAAATACGCGCTGCTGGGCGCATTTAGGACTGTCTCGCAGCTGGTCTCCTACGAGGTGCCGATGATTGTGGCGCTACTGGTGCCAACGATGTTGGCCGGGTCGATGCGCATGAACGATATCGTGGCAGAGCAACAGGTGTGGTTCATTGTCGCTGCACCGCTGGCAATGTTGGTGTTTTTAATCTCCAGCATAGCGGAGGTGGGCCGGGCGCCGTTTGACCTTCTGGAGGCGGAAAGTGAGATAGTGGCTGGCTTCCATGTGGAGTATACCGGCATGAAGTTCGGAGTGTGGATGCTGGCGGAGTTCGTGCACGCTTTTACCATTTCCGCGCTAGCAGCCGTGGTTTTCCTCGGCGGCTGGCGCGGTCCGCTGGTTGATCAGTATCCGCTTCTGGGCGTGATTTACTTCCTAACGAAAACCTACGTGGTTTACATGGTGCTGTTGTGGGTCAGGGTGACGCTGCCGCGAGTGCGCATTGACCATATGAACGCCCTGAACTGGAAATTCCTAGTGCCATTGTCGCTGACGGTGCTGGTGGTGACGGCGCTGGTGGGCAAAGCTGTGCCTGCCGATGTTAGCGTGGGTGGTCGGGCCGTGGTGCTGTTCCTTTCCAACGTGGCCCTGGCAGTGGTGTCGATTAGACTTCTGACGGGGTTCTCACGAAAGTTGCAGGCGGCCGAGCAGGCAAGCATCGATACGAGCGGGGCAGGAGGGTAGCCAACCTGCCCACAATGCAAATCCTGTTGTTGGCACTTGGAGCAGTGGCAATTCTGGCAATCTTGGTGACAGCAACTCAACCCGCGCTAGGATTGACGCTATGAGCGCGACGCCAATCATTTTTCTGGTCGTCGCGGCACTAACTCTGGTGGCAGCATTCCTTGTGGTCACAGTGCGGAACTTGATTCACGCCGCTCTCTGGTTGGTGGCGGCGCTGCTCGGTATCGCGGTGATCTTCGTACTGTTGGATGCCGGTTTCATGGCCACGGTGCAAGTGGTGCTGTACATCGGCGCGATTGCGATTTTGATTGTGTTCGCGGTGATGTTGACGCGGAGGGTAATGCAGGACGTCGGGCCGCAGCGTAACTCGAACTGGTGGCTGGGCGCGATTGTGGCCGCCATTTTTTTTGTGGCTATCTCCAGCCTGCTCTGGCGCACCGGATGGCCCGCGTTGCCGGGCGGGGAGGTGGGCGATACCGTGCTTGCGCTGGGTCGGAGCCTGGTGAATCCGGATCAATACGTGATTCCCTTCGAGGTGGCTTCGGTGCTGCTCATCATCGCTCTGATTGGTTCGATCGCCGTGGCGCTTCCGGGGAAGCAGTCGGAATGATGGTGCGGGCAACTTCCGCCGCGCTCGCGCGGGATCAGGTGGATTGAAATGGTGCCGCTATCCTGGTATCTGACCTTTGCGGCTGCCCTGTTCGCCCTCGGGATGTATGCGGTGCTGGCGCGAAAAAACGCAGTTGCAATCCTGATGGGCGTAGAGCTGATGCTCAACGCCGTGATTGTTAATCTCGTCGCCTTCTGGCGCTATGGTAATCCTGCGGACATCGCCGGACAGGCCTTTGCTGTGATTGTCTTTGCTGTGGCTGCCGCCGAGGCGGCCGTGGGTCTCGCCCTGATAATCTCGATCTATCGGCAGCGCGACACGGTCATGGTCGAGAAAATTGACCTGATGAAGTGGTGATCATGGACCTCTCAACTTTGACCTGGCTGGTTCCGCTGCCGCCGCTGCTGGCCTTCTTCCTCATCATTCTCTTCACCCACCGCGACAGGCGGCTTAGCCACACGGTTGCTCTAGGTGCAATCGGGTTGTCGCTTCTTTTCAGCTGGACGGTGGTGTTCCGCGCGCTGGGAACCGTTCACTTCGCAGAGCATCCCATTGTTGCAAGTGTGGCCTGGCTGCCCACCGGAAACAGCGCCTTACGTATGGGCGTGGCAGCTGACCCGTTGACCGTGGTCATGCTCTTTTTCGTGCCGCTGGCGTGTTTCCTGATTATCCTTTACAGCGTTGGCTATTCCAATTACGGCCAACCGCGCGACGAGCGCGATGTGCCCGGCAGCCCGCCCCACCATGGCGTGGAGCCAATGTACTCGCGCTTTTTTGCGTTCCTTTCGCTCTTCGCCGGGGCAATGCTTCTGCTGATCGTGGCCGACAACCTGCTGCTGCTCTTCTTCGGCTGGGAAATCATGGGACTGTGTTCCTATTTGCTCATTGGTTTTTGGTACGGACGCAACTACGAGGATGCAACCCAGATTACCCCGCGCGCCGCGGCGGTGAAGGCGTTCATCACCACGCGCTTTGCGGATGTGCTCATGCTCATTGGCATTGCCTATCTGTACAGTCAGGCCGGCACACTTAATTTCCGCGAAATATTCTTCAACGAAGAAATAATGAATCATCTGCTGCACACGCCATCGGTGATTGGAGGGCTGGCGGCAGCGCACCTGATTGGCCTGCTGATATTCGCGGGCACGGTGGGCAAGAGCGCCCAGTTCCCGTTGCATGTCTGGCTGCCGGATGCTATGGAGGGCCCAACACCGGTCAGTGCCATGATTCATGCGGCCGCCATGGTCTCCGCCGGTGTGTACATGATCGTGCGCATGTTCCCGCTGCTTTCGGCCGGCGCTGGTGGGCACGACGGCAGCCCCACGATGACGGTGATGGCGTTCATCGGTGCGTTCACGGCTCTGTTTGCCGCCACGATTGCGGTGGCGCAGAACGATGTCAAGCGGGTGCTGGCGTATTCCACCATCAGTCAACTGGGTTATATGGTGGCGGCGCTGGGTATTGGCGCTTACGTGGCTGCGGCCTTCCATTTGATGACCCACGCTTTCTTCAAAGCGTTGCTCTTCATGGGGTCCGGATCGATCATCCACGGCGTCGAGCACGGCATTCATCACACGCACGAAAAACTGGACCCGCAAGACATGCGCAATATGGGCGGGCTGGCGAAACACATGCCGATAACCTTCTGGACCTTTCTTATCGGCGGCTTCGCACTTTCGGGCTTCCCGTTCATCACAGCTGGATTCTGGTCAAAGGACGAGATACTTGCCGACGCCTTCGCGCACGGTCACTGGTGGGTATTTGTGGTGTTGCTGCTGGCGGCCTTCCTGACCGCGTTTTACACCATGCGCCAGATTGCGCTGACCTTCCTGGGCGATCCGCGCAGTGAGAGCGCGGCTCACGCGCATGAGAGCACCTGGACGATGACACTACCTCTGGTGGTGCTGGCGTTCTTCGCGCTTTTTGCCGGGTTTGTGGGCGTGCATCCTGATTTCCCACTGCTGGGAGAGTTGCTCGGACACAACCCGTTCGAGCATTTCGTTATGGGCGCGCTTCCCCATCATCTTCCTGGCATTGAGTTCAACTGGACACCTGTGCTGCTCTCGGTTGTCGCCGGTCTGGGAGGGTTAGGTTGCGGCTGGCTGCTATACGGGCGACGCCCGCTGGCGGCTGGGCAGCCTGACCCGCTGGTCGCCTCTCTCGGGCCCATCCACGAGATGCTGTCAGGAAAATACTTCCTTGATGAACTGTACGATTTTGCGCTGGTGCGCCCGGCCAAATGGGTCTCCGAGGTTGTGGCCTTCCGCTGGATAGACCGCGCGCTGATTGATGGCGCATTGCATGCTATCGCGGGCGCGGCAATGCGCGTTGGCGCCGGCGCGCGCTGGTTCGACAAATGGGGCATCAATTATCCGCCCGACAGGTTTGGGGATGGGGTGAAGGCATCGGGGGACTCACTCCGTGTGATCCAAACCGGGCGCGTGCAAGACTATTTGCTCATAACGCTCAGTGCGGTCATCGCCGTGGGCGGAGTGTTCTTTCTGGTGTTGAGGTAGGGCGGAGATAAGGTATGGCTGACTTCATCAGGCAACACCTTCTGACACTGATATTGTTCGCGCCGGTGGCGGGTATGTTGGTGGTGATCTTGGTGCCGGGCGAGCGCAAGCAGACAGTGCGCTGGGTGGCGCTGCTGGCCAGCATGGTTCCGCTCGGGCTCTCAATAGTGCTCTGGGCCGGCTATGATTCCGGCGCGGCCGGGTTTCAGTTCGAGGAGCGGGCAACGTGGTATACGGCCATTCGTTCATCCTATCATGTCGGCGTGGACGGCATCAGCGTGCCCATGATAGTGCTCACCACGCTATTAATGCCGCTCGGCATTCTCACATCCTTCGGCATTCAGGAGCGGGTGAAAGCGTACATGTTGCTCTTCCTGATGCTTGAGACCGGCATGCTAGGTGTGTTCATGGCGCTCGACCTGATTGTGTTTTTCCTGTTTTGGGAAATTGGTTTGGTGCCGATGTATTTCCTCATTAATATCTGGGGAAGCCCGAAAGGCGAACGCGAGTTTGGCAGCGGACAGAAAGTTCCGGCGCGGCAGTATGCTTCGTACAAATTCTTTGTGTATACACTCGGGGGTTCGCTGGGTTTGTTGCTCGCCATTCAGATTCTTGGGTTGGTGGCTGGCAGCTTCGATCTGCTCACATTGTTGAAAGTGTGGCCCAATTTCTCCGGTGAATTGTTCGCAAACTTCCCGACTGCTGGCGTGCGCGCGGCCGCATTCTGGGCGTTTGTGGTGGCGTTCGCCATCAAGGTGCCGTTGTGGCCCTTCCACACCTGGCTGCCGGATGCGCACACCGAGGCGCCCACGGCCGGCTCTATGATTTTGGCCGGCGTGCTCCTGAAACTGGGCGCGTATGGCTTCCTTCGGCTGGTGTTGCCGCTTTTCCCGCAGGAAGCGCATGCGGCTGCGCCAGTGCTTGCATTTCTAGCGATGGCCGCTATTGTGCTGGGCGCGCTTTCCGCCTACGGGCAGAGCGACTTTAAGAGGCTGGTGGCGTATTCGTCCGTCAATCATATGGGCTTCGTGGTGCTGGGTATTGCGGCAGCCGCGTGGGTGGCCGGCAGCAGTGACCCGGCCATGCGCCTTAGCGGTACGATTGCCACCACTGGCGTGGTGCTGCAGATGTTCAACCACGGCCTCTCCGCGGCGGCTATGTTCTTTTTGGTAGGGGTGGTGTATGACCGCGCGCACACCCGTGATCTGGACGAGCTGGGCGGTGGCATTTGGCAGCTGGCGCCGGTCTATGGTGGCATACTGGTATTCAGCTCCATGGCTTCACTGGGGCTGCCGGGCCTGAACGGTTTTGTCTCTGAGTTCGCCATTGTGCGCGGCGCTTGGCCCGTTTTTTCTGCCATCACGGCGGTGAGCATGATTGGCCTGTTTTTCACCGGAGCATACATCCTCAAGGGAATCCGGCAGGTGCTGCACGGCCCCCGCAATGAGAGGTGGGCAGACCACGATATGGAAGTGACTATGCGCGAGAAGGTGGTGATCGCGCCACTGATGGTGCTCATGCTGGTCATTGGCTTGTGGCCGTGGTGGATTACTAGCGTGATTAATGAAACTGCCAAAACCCTGATCGGGTGACGCAGATGGGTTTTCCGATTCTCTCTGTCATCACTCTCACACCTTTTGCGACCGGTGTGCTGCTGCTGCTGTTTCCGGCCGAACGCAAGCGCGAAATCCGACTGACAGCGCTGGCGGCGGCCGGCCTCACTCTAGGTCTCTCCGTGGTCGCATACTTCAACTATGATCTGGCTGCGGCAGGATATCAGTTCGTGGAGAAAGCCACTTGGGTTGAGCCATTGGGCATCTCCTATTATGTGGGCGTGGACGGCATCAGCCTGCCGATGGTGCTGCTGACCGGAATGGTGATGTTCACTGGGGTGCTCATTTCGTGGGGTGTCGACGACCGTCCGCGGGAATTCTTTGCATTCCTGTTCATCCTGGCGACCGGAGTTTTCGGCGTTTTTGTGGCGCTGGACCTGTTCCACCTGTTCTTCTTCTACGAAATCGCGGTATTCCCAATGTACCTCCTGATTGCAATCTGGGGCTGGAAGGATACGCGCGAATACGCGGCGATGAAACTGACACTCTATCTGTTCATCGGTTCGGTACTCGCACTGGTGGGGATGCTGGCGATGTATTTCCTTTCCGGCCTGGGCACTTTTGACATGATAGCGCTGCAGGAGGCCAACTTTTCGTTTGCCTTCCAGAAGTTCTGGTTTCCGTTCGTGTTTTTCGGCTTTGCCGTGCTGGCGGGCATCTTTCCCTTCCACAACTGGAGCCCGGACGGGCACGTGGCTGCCCCCACTGCTGTCTCGATGTTCCATGCGGGTGTCTTGATGAAGCTGGGCGCTTTTGCGGCGCTGCGCGTCGGGGTGATGCTTCTGCCGGAAGGTGCGCGTTTCTGGCTTCCTTTGATTATTTTCCTCGCGCTCATCAACGTGGTTTATGGCGCGTTTGTGGCCATGATGCAGCGTGATCTCAAATACGTGATAGGCTTTTCATCGGTGTCGCATATGGGGCTGGTGACGCTGGGTGTGGCCACGTTGAACCAACAAGGAATCACCGGAGCCGGCCTTCAAATGTTCTCTCACGGCGTGATGACGGCGCTCTTTTTTGCGTGCGTCGGAATTGTGTACGACCGGGCGCACACACGCGACATCCCCTCGCTGGGCGGCTTTGCCAGCAAGTTGCCCTGGGTGGCTGTCGCATTCATTATCGGTGGTTTGGTTTCTATGGGCATGCCGGGGTTCTCCGGCTTCATCGCTGAGCTGCCCATTTTGCTCGGCCTCTGGAGCGCGGGCAGCGTCACTAGCGGGCATTTCATAGCGCCGTATTACACCTGGATAGTCATGATTGCGGTGGTTGCTATCGTTATCACCGCTTCGTACATATTGCGGGTTGTGCAGCGCGTTTTCTTCGGTCAGATGCCGGCCGAATTCGAGGGTCATATTACTAATTCAACCAGGCTGGACAAGGTCGCTATCGTGCTGCTGGCGTCCGTACTGGTGCTTCTGGGTGTATTCCCCGGTTTGATGGCACCGCTGATATCCAGCGGAGCGGAAAACGTGATGGCGGTTTTGGGAGGCATCTGAGTGAGCATCGCCGCCTTTCATCCTGCTCACCTGATCGCCATCCTGCCGGAACTGGCGCTGGTCGCGCTCGCGGGCGTGGTCATGGCCATGGATGTCGCCCTTGCGGAAAACCGCAAGCGGATGCTGGGGCTGACCACTGCCGTCGGAAGTTTCGTCATCATCGCGTTCGCGCTGCTGTTCTCGCGACCGACTGGGGAGTTGATCTGGGGCGGCATGATCCGCAACGACATGGCCGCGTTCGTCTTCCGGTTGGTGTTCATTTTTTCTGGCGCAATCACCGCGCTGCTCAGTTTAGATGTGAAGGGCGTCGCCCACAAAGGGGATTACTACGCAATCATGCTCGGCGCGGTGGTGGGCATGTGCTTCATGGCGCTTGCGGCGGATGTCATCATGCTCTATCTCGCAGTCGAGACTACCGGAATCGCGGGGTATGTGTTGGCCGGTTACGTGCACAGGGATGACCGCTCGGCCGAGGCCGGGCTGAAATATTTCCTGTTTGGCGCGGCCACCTCTGCGGTGATGCTCTACGGGCTCAGTTTGCTTTACGGCTTCACAGGAG
>DASCOB010000038.1:0-10080 GCA_036011785.1 Anaerolineales bacterium
AAGCGCTGCGTGAAGGCCGTGATGCGCGTGTGGTGCGGCCCGACCGCGCGCTTCCGCTTCCCGCCGAGGGCGCGGTCCTGCTTGGCTGGGAGGATTACACTGGTAGGCCCACTGTGTTCTCTGGCGGCGAGATTGTGCAGCGCGGGTATCGTCTGACCGACCTGCCACCGGCCGGGCATTTCAAACTGGACTTGATACCGCTTGAGCCGGCACGGTTCTCCAATGGTGCCAGTGTACTCGGCTTTTTGCGTGAGATTCCCGGCAGCGAGCCTCGGCCCGGGCAGCCGTGGACTGTTTTCATGCTCTGGCGCGTTGACCAATTGTGGTTGCAGGACTACAAAGTGTTCACGCATCTGGTGGACGAGAGCGGCGCTAAGCACGCGCAGGTGGACGCGCCTGCGCTGCCGGTGGGGCAGCAGCGCGTCGGCGAGCACGCGATGAATCGCATCGAATTGATGGTGGGTGAGAGCCTGCCGGTGGATGGCCCACTGTTTCTGCATTTCGGCATGTACAATGACGCCCACAGCGCCGAGGTGCTCGATGCCTCCGGCGAGAGCGCGGCCACGTTGGGCATTATGCAGATTCGGGCGGGAGCGCAGCCATTGGCCGCCTGGGACGACCTCGTGCTAGTTGACCTGGTCATCCCTGATGAGTTCCAGCCGGGGCCGCCGCTTGAAGTTCTAGCCACCTGGCGCATTCTGAATGCCCCCGCAGAGGAGGTGAAATTGCGCTGGCGATTGATTTCTGATGACGGCGAGGTGGCATATGAAACCGAGATAGCAATCGTGCCCGGCCATGACACCATTTCTCTTCCAGCCGGTTTGCTGACCACCATGCAATACCGACTGCCTTTCGGCGCGGTGCTCGCATCCGGCGATTACGACCTGCGCGTAGCTGTCGTGTCGCATGATGGTAGACAGAGAGAAGGTCCTTTCAGTGCTGCTCTCAAGGTCTCGTCCCGGTCACGGCTCTTTTCCGTGCCGGAAATGCAGCATCGGGTGCAGGCAGATTTCAGCGGTCAGATGACGATGCTTGGCTACGACATTGCGCAGCATGAAGAGAGGGTTGACCTGACGCTGTACTGGCAAGCGCAGTATGAGATGGAGGTGGATTACAAATACTATGTGCATCTCTGGAGCGAGGGTCAAGTGGTGGCGCAGGTTGACGCCATGCCGCGGGGTAATCAATACCCGACTTCGTGGTGGGCAGTGGGGGAAGTGGTGAGAGAATCCGTGCAATTGACCCTGCCCGGATCTGGCGAATATGTGTTGACCACGGGTTTCTACGACCCTGTGGGCGGTGAGCGGTTGCCGGTCGTGTCGGTTGACGGGCAGGCGGATTCGCGCGAGTGGGTTGATATGCAGAGAGTGGAAATGCCCTGAGACTGACTTCGCATGAGGATTTGCTACTTCGGTGCGTTTGATCTTTGGTACGCCCGCAACAATTTCATCCGGCAAGCGCTGGAATCATCTGGCTGCCGCGTTTCTATTTGCAATGTGCCTCAAGCGTGGCCGACATACAGGAAAACTGTCCCTCTCATTATGCAATATCGACGTGTTTGGCGCGATTGCGACCTGATTCTGGTGGCTGAGTTCTGCCAGACCCTCGTGCCATTGGCGTGGCTGCTGGGTCGGCTGACCGGGCGGCCAGTCGTGTTTGATATGGTCATCGGATTGTATGAAGCCAGTGTGATCGAGCGACGCCGCCATGCTCGCAATGAGTTTGCGGCGAGGAAACTGTTTTATTTGGACAAAGCAGCCACTCATCTCGCAAATGCCATTCTCACTGGTACTACGGCTTATAAGGAATACGTTGCGGCCGATTTTGGCATTCCTGCTGAGAAAATACACCTGACTCCGTTGGGTGTGAATGACCACCTTTTTCGGCCTGGACTTGAACCGAGTTCGTCAGGGGGGAAGCTCACCGTCTTGTACCACGGCTCTTTTATTCCCAACCACGGTGTCGATATCATCATCAACGCTGCGGCTGCAGCCGGAAACGAATCTGCTATGTCATTTCGATTTATCGGTGATGGTGAAGGGAAAGCGCAGGCCATGGAATTGGCGGAGCGATTGAGAATATCGAACATAACATTTGTCTCCAAGGTCCCGTTTGAGTCGTTGCCTGCTCATATTGCCGAAGCCGACATTGTCCTCGGTGTTTTCGGTGACACGCCTCAGGCGAAGAAGGCCATGGCAAACAAGGTTCTTGAAGGACTTGCCATGCGGAAGTCTGTCATAACCGGTGATACGTTGAGCACGCGCGAAAATTTCGTGCATCGCGAACATCTGTGGATGACACCACTTGGTGATCCGGTTGCGCTGGCGCATGGACTGCAATCTCTGGCGGCGGATGAGAAGTTGCGCGCCAGGTTGGCCGAGCGGGGGCATCGACGCGTGATTGAGCGATTAACGCCGGCGGTAGTGGGGAAGCGATTGAAAGCAGAGTTGCAAATTTTGTCGGATCGTTGGCAGAAATGAATTTTCTCTACCTCACCAACTCCCGCCTGCCGGGCGAAAAAGCGCACGCTATTCAGATTATGAAGACGTGCGCGGCACTAGCCGCGCATGCAGATGTGCGCATCATCCACGCGCGGCGCTCCAATCGACCTTGGCTGCGCAGCGTTACCGATATGCGGGCCTTTTATGACCTTCCGCGTGATGTCTCGCGCCGGGCAATCCCCTCGTTGGATTTTTTCCACCTCGTGCCCCGTCTGTCGTTAGGGAGCTCGGGGGCCTACAGAATCGTTTTCGCGATTCAGATGTTGACTTATCATCTGGCGCTAATCCCGCTGTTGTTGAGGAGCAGAGCCGATGTTTATTACACACGCGACAGCTTGACGGCCGCGCTGTTAATTATGATCGGAAAGGATAAGACGGGAAAAGTGTTTTTCGAAGCGCATAGTTTTCCCAGCAGCCGGATGGGGCTGGCGCTGCAGCGCTGGCTGGTTCCCAGGCTGGATGGCCTGATTGGGTTGACCGAACTGCTGGTGCAGCGCTATCTTGAGCTGGCAATTCCACCACGCACAGTGGCGGTCATCGCGGATGCCGTGGATATCGACGCATTTGGTCGGCGTAGAAATGCTGAAGCCCGGCAAGAATTGGGAGTCGGGCAGAATGATTTTCTGGTAATGTATGTCGGTCAAATGTATGCATGGAAGGGGGTAGAAACTCTGGTGGAAGCGGCGGCGTTCCTGCCGGTCGATGCGCGCATCTGGCTGGTGGGCGGCACTCCGGAGGAGTTGCCGCGCATCGAGAAACTCGTGAGGGAACCCGGTGCCGGGCAAGTGAAACTGGTTGGATATGTCCCGCCAACGCAGATACCGACATATCTGGCAGCTGCCGACGTGCTGGCGCTGCCAAACAGTGGTCGGACGCCGGTTTCGCGCTATTACACTTCGCCGCTGAAGCTTTTTGAATATATGGCTGCCGAACGCCCAATCATCGCGTCTGACCTGCCGGCGCTCAGGGAAATCATAACTAACGAAGAGACTGCCCTGCTTGTGCCGCCCGATGATGCCAACGCCATCGCAGCTGCGGTTGAACGGTTGCGAGCCGATCCGGCGCTCGCGCGTCGGCTGGCGGTAAATGCGCGCCGCGCGGCAGCCGCCCACACGTGGGAGCAGCGGGCCATTCGTATACTTGAGTTAATCCAACGGGACGATGACCCTGTAAGTTTAAGGTTGGGAGCACAACCATGAAAATATCGTTGTCTCTTCTCACTAACCAATTGAGTCGCCTCTTTAGTAGCGATGTGGTTCATGTGCGAAATATGAAATTGCCTGCAAAGCATTTACGGCTTTGTGGAACAGAGTTTGAAGATGACCACTATTTTATTGATACCGCTGTGTCAGAGGCTGAGCGACTGGTTGAACACTTTGGGCTCAATCCCAGAAGTCGTATTTTGGATGTAGGATGCGGACCGGGTCGGCTGGCCATAGGCATATTGAATCAGGTTGGGCAAGTACAACATTACCAGGGTGTGGACATTGTTCGCAAAAGGATTAAATGGTGTCAACGGCACATAGCGCGACAACACCCCAACTTTCACTTCACCCACATTGACATCCACAATCCTCGCTACAATCCAAGTGGAAAACCATTAGATGCTGGTTTTCAATTTCCATTTAGTGATCGGCAGTTTGACATTATTTATCTTTTTTCAGTGTTTTCCCACATGACAAGTGATGAGGTGCATTTGTACATGGGCGAGTTTCAAAGGTTATTAGCTCCCTCGGGCAAAATGTTTTTGACGGCATTTGTTGAAGAGGCAGTGCCGGACATGACCATTAATCCAAAGGATTATAGGAGAACCTGGAAGGGCCCTTTGCACTGTGTCCGGTATGGGAGGGGCTTTTTTGAAGCGCTGCTAAGCGAGCACCGTTTCAGAATTGATTGTATGCAGCGTGATTGGTCAGCTGATGGGCAGAACTGTTTGCACGTCTCTCGGAGTGATGAGATAGATCCAGACCAGAATATGGATCGCTTGTAAGATTAGCCAACCCCGCCCTCGAATGTTGTGGCCCTGTTTCAGCGTACATTGATCCTCACCGGAATCGTTGCCCTCGCGGCGCTGCTGCGCCTGTGGGGAATTGGTTCCGCCCCGCTGGCGCTGCAATACGATGAAGCGGTTAATGGACTGACGGCCGAGCGTATACTTGCGGGTGAACACCCCGGCCTGCTGATGCTGAAAGACGGACGCGAGCCTATTCATTTCTATCTGGTTGCGGCCTCCATCGCGGTGCTGGGTAAAACACCCGGGGCGCTGCGGCTGCCGTTTGTGCTGGGCAGCATCGGCCTCGTTCTTGCTGTGTGGCTGCTGGCGCGGGAGCTGTTCGGACGCAAGGTGGGCTGGCTGGCCGCATTGCTGTGCGCTGGCACGCTCTGGCCGGTGTATCTGGGGCGTTACGGAACGCGGTCGGTGCTTTTTGCGCTGGTCACAGCTCTGGCGCTTTTTTCGGCGGCGCGGGCATGGCGCTCTCGCGTAATTGGGTGGTGGGTTGTGGCCGGATTGCTGTTTGGAATCTCGTACTATACCTACCCGATCAATCTCTTTGTCTTGCCCGCTATCGTGCTGGTTCTTGCGGGCGCGGCGCTCTGGCGCAGCGACGCGGTGCGCGCAAACGGGCGCGAAATAGCTGTGATGATTGCAGTGACCGCGTTGCTGGCGCTCCCTATGTGGCTCTATCGGGGCGCTTCTCTCGCGCAATCATTTTCGCGGCCGCAACATTTGGCGGTGTTTTACGTCGGGCAAGGGCCGGCGGATTTCGTGAAGACGCTGGCAGCACAGACAGTGCTGGTGTTGCGCATGCTCTTTCTGCGCGGCGATGCAAACCCGCTGCACAACATCCCCGGTCGGCCGGTGTTTGATGCCGCCATGGCGCTACCTTTCTTCTGTGGGTTGGCCACGCTGACGCAGGCATGCTATCGCCGGCGCGGGATGGTCACCGCAGCATGGGCAGTGCTGTTTCTGTTGCCTACTTTTCTTTCGAAGAGCGCTCCGCATTTCTTGCGCGCGGTCGGCATTCTTCCCGTTCTTTTCGTTTTCCCAGCGCTGGGATTGCTGCACACGCACCGCTGGCTGCACCAGACCACCAACCGAGCAATGGCGAACCTGCTAGTGAGTGGGTTGATGGCGATCTCGGTCTTTGTCACCGCGCGCGACTTCCTTTTACGCGATTTCTTGAATAGTCCGTATGTGTACCGGGCTTACAATGGTGAGGAGACCTCGCTGGCGCTGCAAATCAACAGGCGTCTGGGCGTTGGCTGGACGGGCAGCAATCTGGCGGCGCGGTCCGGGCCTCCGAGGCACTCTGTCCACATCTGGGTGGACCCGGCTGTGTGGGACGGAAACCCTTATGCCCAATTTCTAGTGCCCGGGCAGCTGGATGAGCTTCCCGGCTTGCACACGCTTTCCTCCAGCGCAGAACTGTCGACCTCAGCAGGGGCGCTTTTCGTACACCCGCGAAACATGGCCTCATGGCTGCAGAAAATTCCGGCAGGAAGAACGGCGCGTGTGGAACCCGGGCCCTGGCTATTCGACCTGGGCACAGAGGCGGCGCAACGGTTGTACCATATCGTCTCGTGGTAGACGTGCAGGCAGTTGGATTCCTTGCCCAATTCACCGGCAGCCCTTGCCCTGAGGGATTCCTGGTTTATACTATGGATGCTTGTAATCCGGTGCAATTCCGGCCCTCGCGGCGGGATTTTATGAGGTTGTGTTCATGAGCAAACGCGCGCAAATGCGCGCCCGCCAGCAACAGCGTAAACGCAGACGCCGCCTGACCACCGTCGGGGTGGTCGCGGTCGTCGCAGTGGCGCTGGCTGCGCTCGTCATTCGCCAGAACAGCAAACCGGTGGGAGAAATCGTGACCGTGGAAAGCACTGTACCCGCATATGCAGACGGGAAAGCGCTTGGGTCAATAGATGCGCCCGTACTGATACAGGATTTCTCCAATTTCACCTGACTACACTGCCGCACATTGGCCACGGGCGCGGCGCGCCTGATTGAAGAAAATTACATCGAAAGCGGGCAGGTGCGTTACGAATATTACTACGTCACTTTCAACCAACCTGCCGGGAAGCTTGCGGCCGAGGCGGCCGAATGCGCGAATTCGCAAGGTTCTTTCTGGCCATATCACGACATTCTGTATGCCAACCAGACTCGGAGCAGTGACCAGTATTCCGAGCCGCGCTTGCTGGCCTTCGCAGACACGCTGAACCTCGATAGTAATGAGTTTCGCAGCTGCCTGCGGGGCGGGCAATCGCGGGGGGTGGTGCAGGAGGACGTCGACCTAGCTTCCCAGATGGGGGTCAAAGCGACCCCGACTCTGTTCATCAACGGCGAGAAGGTAGAGGGCGCACAGCTATTCGAGGTTTATCGAGAGGTGATTGAACGCGAACTGGCGCAAGCCCAATCGTAGTGCGGTGCGCTTTATGAGTCGGTTTTTATCCGGGTTGCACAGGAGTAACTGATGAGGTATTTAACCACCACAGTGCCCGAAGGCGGCATGATAACCACCGTCAATGGCAAGTTGCGCGTGCCCGACAACCCGGTCCTTCCATTCATCGAGGGTGACGGCATCGGTCCGGATATATGGCGGGCATCGCAGCGCATACTTGATGCCGCGGTTGCGCGCGCATGTGGCGGAGACCGCAAAATAGCATGGATGGAAGTGTTCGCCGGGCAGAAAGCCTTCGACCGCTTTGGCGAGTGGCTGCCGGATGAGACCGAGCAGGCCTTCCGGGAGTTTCTGGTGGGCATCAAAGGCCCGCTCACTACGCCGGTGGGCGGCGGCATTCGCTCGCTCAATGTGGCCCTGCGGCAATTGCTCGATCTTTACGTTTGCCTGCGCCCGGTGCGCTGGTTCGAGGGGGTGCCCTCGCCGGTGAATAATCCGCAATGGGTAGACATGCTCATCTTCCGTGAAAACACGGAGGACATCTATGCCGGCATCGAATTCGAGGAAGGCACTGCAGAGGCTGCTCGTTTCAATCAGCTTTTCAAACAGGCTTTCCCGGAGCTGCACAAAAAGATTCGTTTTCCCGAGAACAGCGGTATTGGCATAAAGCCTGTCTCGCGTGAAGGCACTGAGCGACTGGTGCGCGCGGCCATCCGCTACGCGATTGAGAACGGTCGCGAGAGCGTCACTCTGGTGCACAAGGGAAATATCATGAAGTTCACCGAAGGGGCATTCCGCAGTTGGGGTTATGAATTGGCCGAGCGCGAGTTTGGCGCGGAGACCTACACATGGGAACAGTGGGAGCACACCAAAGCTGTCGAGGGTGAGCCGGCAGCCAATGAGGAACAGCGCGCAGCCCTCGAGGCCGGCCGCATCCTGATCAAAGACGCGATTGCCGACATCACCTTGCAACAGGTGCTCACCCGACCGCGTGAGTTCGATGTGATTGCCACCATGAATCTGAACGGCGATTATCTCTCTGACGCGCTGGCAGCGCAGGTGGGGGGGATTGGCATTGCGCCGGGCGGCAACATTAATTACACCACTGGCGCAGCGATTTTCGAGGCCACGCACGGTACTGCGCCCAAATATGCGGATCAGGATAAAGTGAACCCCGGATCAGTCACTCTCTCTGGTGAGATGATGTTGCGCTATATTGGCTGGACAGAAGCTGCCGATTTGGTGATTAAAGGCATGAGTGCTACCATTAAATCTAATACTGTTACCTACGATTTTCACAGGCTAATGGAAGGGGCGACGCTTCTCAAATGTTCTGAATTTGGTGATGCCGTAATTGCGAATATGGGTTAGTTGCTTCACGGTCAAGACAACTATTTGCTTATGGACATTGTACAACGCTCAGTGATGGCGGTGGCTGCTATTGCCATCTTAGTGATTGGTGGTGGCTTTGCTCTAGCGTTTGCCTCATATCAGGCCAACCGATTGATAATTGCGGTAGGTTCCGCTCCACGGCCTGACCTTGTTGCACAAGGAGGTCACGAGTTAGGGCTTGGACAGACCATGCGGAGAGACAGGTGGTGGTTTGAACCTCTCTGGACTGGCTTAGGATTTCTATCATTTGTGGTTTATGCCAACTGGGCTGCATTTCAAGGTGCAAGTTATTGGTATGGTTCGTATCTCTCCCCGTTGTACTCTCCGGTTCTGTTCGTTGATATTTCGCGAGTGGGAGCTGCTCCTGTAGGGCACGCGTGGTTTGGTGTATGGCCTGCCTGGATTAGTCAGATTTGGCCACCTTTCTTTCCAACTTCACCAGCTTGGTTGATCTTGGCCGGTCCTCTAGCATTTCGGCTGACTTGCTATTACTACCGCAAGTTTTATTACCGTTCATATTTCATGAGTCCGCCTGCATGTGCAGTTGGTGCGTTTAGTACTAAGCCAGTACAGTACAAGGGCGAAACGTCGCTATTCATATTTCACAATCTGCATCGCTACACTTGGTATGTAGCATGTGGGTATATCGCCATTCTGTCATGGGATGCATTTGTGTCATTTTGGGAGGGTGGTGATGTTTTTACGGGACGATTTGGCGTAGGTGTTGGATCGATTGTTTTATTACTCAATCCTATACTATTGGCGTTGTACACATTTGGTTGTCATTCTTGCAGGCATTTGGTAGGTGGGGGAATTAATCGTTTTTCTGGCAGCCTTGTTGTCCGCACTAGGTTCAATCTGTGGAAGAGGGTTTCATGGTTAAACCAGAGACACATGTTATTTGCTTGGCTAAGCATGGTATGGGTGGGATTCGCCGACTTTTATGTTCGGGCGTGCTCCATGGGTATCATAAATGACATTAACACGTGGTAAAGACTGCAAGCGATGAGCGAAAGAATTTCTTCCATCCAGACCTTCGACCACGACGTGGTGGTAATCGGCGCAGGTGGAGCTGGGCTTCGGGCGGCTATAGAGTGCTCCTCTCAGGGGCTTGACACAGCGGTGGTCTGCAAGTCTCTTCTGGGAAAGGCACACACTGTCATGGCGGAGGGTGGCGCTGCGGCTGCTTTAGGTCACATTGATCCGCGTGATAACTGGAAGGTTCATTTTCGAGACACGATGCGCGGCGGCAAGTTCTTGAACCATTGGCGCATGGCTGAGCTGCACGCACGTTGTTCCTCCGAGTGCATTCGGGAGCTAGAGGAATGGGGTGCCGTTTTTGACCGCAACCCAGACGGGTACATCAACCAACGCCCGTTTGGTGGACACCGCTACTCGCGGCTTGCGCATACAGGCGACCGCACTGGTCTCGAGATCCTTCGTACTCTTCAGGATCATGGCATACATCAGGGGATTCACGTGCATCAGGAGTGTACTGCGCTCAGGCTGCTGAAGGAATCCGACCGAATCAGTGGTGTGTTTGGGTATTGGCGGGATTCCGGACGGTTTGTAGTCTTCAGGGCGAAGGCAGTGGTGATGGCGACCGGTGGTGCTGGCAAGTGCTGGCGGATCACCAGCAATTCTTGGGAGTACACCGGGGATGGTATGGAGATGGCCTATACCGCCGGTGCTGAGCTCATCGACATGGAATTTACCCAGTTCCACCCGACTGGAATGGTCTGGCCACTAAGCGTCAGGGGCATCCTGGTTACTGAAGGTGTACGTGG
>DASCOB010000039.1:0-1611 GCA_036011785.1 Anaerolineales bacterium
ATCTCTCGCGGAGGTATTCGTAACTCTGATCGTCGTCTTGGTTGAGCACTGCTAGTTTGCTCACGCCGGTTTTCGGCACGGCGAAAGCCAGGCTATCAAAAAGCATCGCCTTTGCCTCTATGTAAGCATCCAGCGAGCCATGATAATCGAGATGCTCGTGCGTTATGTTGGTCACCACTGCGAGGTCGAATTCACACGCAGCCACGCGCTGCTGCGCAAGTCCATGGGAGGTGGCCTCCAGCACGCAATGGGTCATGCCAGCCGCCACCATGCGCGCCAGAAAGCCTTGCACGGCCGCCGCATCCGGGGTGGTCACATGAAAGCCGGTGTCCATCACCTCAGCACCGATTTCGGCATTTACCGTAGTGATCAAGCCCGCGCGAATGCCGGCGGCCCGAAGAATACTGTGAATCAGATTGCAGGTGGTGGTCTTACCATCAGTACCAGTAACGCCAATCATCACCAGCTTGCGCGCCGGAAAGCGATGCAGGGCAGCCGCCAGCTGCCCCACCACGGCAGCGCCATCCGATGCCTGCACATAGGGGATGGTCATCTCGGCGCACGCCTCCGGAAGCTCCCCCACCGCAAGCTCGCCCACGATGGCGGCCGCGCCAGCCTGCAGCGCCACCGGGATAAAGGCGTGTCCGTCAAGTTCACGACCACGACGCGCCACAAAAAGGGCGCCCGGCGTCACATCCCGGGAATCCTCCACAACGGCGGTGATCTCCGGGTCACCACTATTTGGGAAAGTTACTGCGGGCACAGCGGCGATAAGTTCGGATAGTTTCACGAGACTGACGTGGAAAGTCTTACCGTAAACGGAGTGACAAACACCACGGTGATTATACCTCGGTCCCTTAACCGAAACAGCCCCGGGGCACCAAGGGAGTCTGCCCGGGGCTGCAGTTCGCAATTCTAGAGGAGGGGCTATACCAGACTTTGTTGCAAAGTCTCCAACGCGCGACGCGCCGAGCCATCCACTTCATGTTCGCCCACGCGCACAACTATGCCGCCCAGAATGGCCGGGTCCACGCGGAAAGAGACCT
Source organism: Anaerolineales bacterium (assembly GCA_036011785.1). Taxonomy (GTDB): domain Bacteria; phylum Chloroflexota; class Anaerolineae; order Anaerolineales; family UBA11657; genus CAJWGI01. Next base: position 1,047 of record DASCOB010000039.1, read on the forward strand.
CAGCCTCGTCGCCCAGTTTGTCTTTAAGGCCGCTTTCAATCTGCGTTTGCTCATCCGCCTTCAAGGTGATTGCACTGGTGACCACTGCAGCCTGCCCTTGCAGCTTGGCGCCCTCCAGAACTGCCACCTTTCCATCCGAGACGCCCGAGAAGAACTCGTCCACCAGCGCTCGCTGGCGGGCTTCATCAAGGCCGATGGCGACAATTTTATTTGCGGCCGCAATAGCCAGAGTGGCCACATGTGGGCGCAAATCCAACAGGGCACTTTCTTTCTGCTCCGTCACGGCCTCCTGCGCCTGATCCAACAGCTGCGCGCGCTCCTGTTCTGCAGCCGCGCGCATATCGGCGGACGTCTTCTCGGCGCGCTGGGTGGCATCAGCGACGATGCTCGCCCTTTCTGCTTGCGCCTCAGCGAGGATTTTCTCCACCTCGCTCTGCGCGTTCGCGCGCGCCTCCGCAGCCTCGCGCGCATCCTCAAGGCTCTGTGCAATCTTGTCGCGCCTTTCGTCAAGCACCTTGAGAATCGGCTTATACGCCCAGAATGACATAATCAGCATCACAATAAA
>DASCOB010000040.1:0-5669 GCA_036011785.1 Anaerolineales bacterium
CGCCAGATGGAAAATGGCATGTATGTGCGCATGGCATTGTTGGCGCTGGTGCTGGGAAAGGCTTAATGCCGTCCTTCATACAGTGGCTTGAAGCCCGCGCGAGCGAGGCGGACTCGCTGCTGTGCGTGGGCCTTGACCCTCATCCAGAAGTGCTCTCCGAACTCACTCCGGCAGCCGCGCGCGAGTTCTGCCTGCGTTTGATCGATGCGTGTGCGCCCCATGCCTGCGCCTTCAAACCCAATAGCGCCTTTTTTGAGCGCACCGGAGCACAGGGCATAGCCGTGCTGCGCGAGGTGATTGCCGCTGTCCCGGAAGGAATTCCGGTGATATTAGATGCCAAGCGCGGCGACATTTCCAGCACTGCCGAGGCATATGCACACGCTGTTTTTGACACGCTCGGCGCACACGCGCTGACCGCCAGCCCGTATCTCGGCGCGGATTCGCTTGCACCGTTTTTGCAGCGTGCGGAGCGCGGCGCCTTTGTGCTATGCAAGACATCCAACCCGGGAGCGGACGAGCTGCAGGCGCTGTCGGCCGAAGGTGAACCACTTTATCTGCGCGTTGCCCGAAAGGCGCGGACCTGGAGCAGGCACGAAAATCTGGGGCTGGTGGTCGGTGCGACCGATACTCACGCGCTGGCGCGGGTGCGTGCCGCTGTCCCCGACCTGTGGTTTCTTGCTCCAGGCGTGGGCGCGCAGGGCGCGAATCTAGAGGCTGCGCTGCAGGCCGGTCTACGGCCAGACGGCATGGGCATGCTTGTCAGCGTGTCGCGTTCCATTGCGGGCGCAGCTGACCCGGGCGCGGCCGCCGCGAAGCTACGTGAGGCGATTAACTCCGCGCGGCGGACGTGCGGTCCGGCTGCGGTGCAGCATCCGGGCGACGGTCTGGCGGCTGCGCTGCTCGCTTCCGGCTGCGTGCGTTTTGGGGATTTCACGCTTAAATCTGGTCAGAGTTCCCCATTTTACATTGATCTGCGCCGCCTGGCGTCCTTTCCGGATGCGCTGCGCAGTGTGGCGGCCGCGTTTGCGACCGCGCTGCGAACGCTCAATTTCGATTGCATCGCCGCCATTCCATATGCGGCGTTGCCGATTGGCGCGGCCGTGGCTCTGGCAGGCGACTGGCCGCTGATTTATCCGCGCCGCGAAAAAAAAGCGTACGGTACGGGCGCGGCCGTGGAGGGAGTTTTCCGTGCGGGTGACACGGCGGTGGTGCTGGACGACCTGATAACCACCGGCGAGAGCAAATTCGAGACCATCGACAAGTTGCAGTCGGCCAGATTGCAGGTGCGCGATGTTGTGGTGTTAATTGACCGGGAGCAGGGCGCGCCGGGCGCGCTGGCGGCCCACGGGTTCGCGCTGCATGCCGTTGTCACTATCCGCGAGTTGATGCACACATGGCAAGAGCAGGGCGCAATTTCTACAGAGCAATATCAGGCCGTGTTGGACCATCTATCGCGCAGTTCGTAGGTGCGCGGCATGCAACGTCCCGATTACCGCAGCCTGCGCTCACTGCTCTTTCAGCTGGACCCTGAAACCGCTCATAATTTGACCCTGCGTCTACTGGCGCTGACCGCCCGGTTTTCCCCCGCTCGCCGTTGGCTGGCGCATGTGTTTGATTGTCGTGATCTCCGCTTGGAATCGGAAGTTTTCGGGATGCGCTTTCGTAATCCAGTCGGCATAGCCGCCGGTTATGACAAAAATGCCGTCGCAGTGCGCGGTCTCGCCGCGTTGGGTGCGGGGCATGTGGAGGTGGGTACCATCACGCCGCTCCCGCAACACGGAAACGCGCGGCCGCGCGTCTTTCGGTTACCCGAAGACAGCGCGTTAATCAATCGGATGGGCTTTCCAAATGCCGGCGCGGCGGCTACCGCGCCGCGGCTGGCGCTGCTTCGCGCTCATCCTACGGCCGCCCGTCTGGGGGTGAACATCGGCAAGGGGCGCGACACGCCACTCGAGGATGCGCTTTTTGATTACCTAGAATTGCTGCGAAAGCTGCATCCCTACGCGGACTATCTTGTCGTCAATCTCAGTTCGCCCAACACGCCCGGTCTGCGAGGGTTGCAGGCGCCCGTCGCGCTGGAGGGGTTTCTGGCCGGGTTTATGGAGCATCGCGCGAAGGTGTGCCCGCGCACGCCGGTGCTCCTGAAAATTGCGCCCGACCTGTCGCTCGCGGAGATTGACGACGTGCTCGTGGCGATTTCTAATCACAGCCTGTCCGGGGTGGTTGCTACCAACACCACCCTCAGCCGCGAGGGGCTGCGCGGGGCAGCCCGCGCCGAGGCCGGCGGCCTGAGTGGAGCGCCGATGTCGGCTCGCTCGACTGAGATCATTCGCCACATCTACCGGCGGACGAGCGGCGCGCTGCCCATAATCGGGGTGGGTGGGGTGAATAGCGCCGCCGCCGCGCTGGAAAAGATTCGCGCTGGAGCGAGTCTGGTGCAGATTTATACTGGATTGGTCTACAGCGGGCCAGGGCTGGTGTGGGATAGCAACGCGCGGTTGCTGCGGGACATGGATGCACTGGGGGTTGAAAGCGTGACTGAGTTGGTCGGCAGCGCAGCCTGACTACACCACACCCTCCTGCCGCAGCGCTGCGACGCTGACCGCGTCGAGGCCGAGCATCTCTGCAAGAACCTCCTCGGTGTGCTCCCCGAGCGTCGGCGGCGCACGGCGGATTGAAGTCGGTGCGGTGGGAATGCGCAGCGGCGAATTCAGCAGCGGCACGTCGCCGTTCTCGGAGTGCTGCGCGGTCACGCGCATTTCGCGCGCCTGAACCTGCGCGTCCTCGAAGACGCGGTCAATGGTGTTAATCGGTCCGGCGGGCAAGCCGATCTTCTCGCACAGCGCCAGCCAGTGCGCCGTATCTCGTGTGACAAACAAATCGTCCAACGCCGCTGCCACCAGGTCGCGGTTCTCGACGCGGGCAGAATTGGTGCAGAAGCGCTCATCGCGCAGCCACTGCGGCCGGTCCACTGCGCTGCAGAATTTCTCCCATTGACTGTCGTTACCGGCGGCGAAAGCAAATTGGCCGTCGCGCGCCGTGAATGATTGGTAAGGCACAATGTTTGGATGTGCGTTCCCATGGCGCGTCGGGGTTTCGCCAGAGACGAAGTAGTTGCTGGCGGCGTAAGTCAGCAACGCAATCTGGCTGTCCAGCAGCGCCATGTCGATGCGTTGTCCTTCTCCGGTGCGCTCGCGCGCATAGAGCGCCGCCAGCACCGCACTGGCGGCAAACATTCCCGCGCTGATGTCGGCGATTGCCACTCCCGCCCGATGCGGGTCGCCCTCCTTCGGCCCGTTGATGCTCATGAAGCCGCCCATCGCCTGCACGATGAAGTCGTAGCCGGGGCGGGAGCTGTAAGGCCCCGTGTAGCCGTAGCCGGTCACCGTGCAATAGATGAGGCCCGGGCGGAGTTCCTGCAGCCTCTCATAATCCAGCCCCCAGCGGGAGAGTGTGCCTGCCTTGAAGTTCTCCACCAGCACGTCGCCCTGGCTAATCATGTCCTTCAAGATTTCCAGTCCGCGTTCGGATTTCAAATTCAGAGTAAGGCTGCGTTTGTTCCGGTTCGCGCACATGAAATAAGCCGCCTCGCCACTTTCCGTGAACGGAGGTCCCCAATGGCGCGTGTCGTCGCCACGCCCGGGTGCTTCGATCTTGATCACCTCCGCGCCCAGGTCGCCGAGCATCATTGTGCAGTACGGTCCGGCCAGTATCCGTGTCAGGTCGATTACACGCACACCTTGCAGCAGGCCTTCTCCGGCACTCATCCTGTGCCTTCCGTTCCGATGGCCGCACGCGCTCCATGCGCGAAGCTGGCGAGGGTGTTCATGCTATAATTGCCACTCCCTAATCCACAGAAATCCGCGCTCGGTGTTGCGGAGGCGGGTACATCCTCCGGCATTATACAATGTCCACCGGGGCGCCCTGGTATTATCAACTAGATCTATGAAGCCAGTCAGTTTCAAGTATTTGTCTCCCGACTCCCTGGACGACGCGTTAGCAGCAATGGCAAAGCATGGCGCGGACACCAAACTGCTTGCCGGTGGGCAGAGCTTGATTCCGGCGATGAACTTCCGTGTGCTGCAGCCCGCCGTGCTAGTTGACATGAACCCACTCACAGAACTCAACTACATCCGGTCTGGTGACGATGGCGGGATGCGCATTGGTGCCATGACGCGCATCCGGCAGCTGGAGCGCGACCCATTGGCGGCTGCCCGCGCGCCGCTGCTGCACATGGCCCTCCCACACATTGCCCATGCGCAGATTCGCAATCGCGGTACGCTTGGTGGCAGTCTTGTCCATGCCGACCCCGCCGCAGAGTTACCGGTAGTGACATTGGCGCTGGCCGCCCGCTATCGAGTGCAGAACGCAGCTAGCTCGCGCTGGATTGACAGCAGCACGTTCTTTCATGGTTTTTTTGACACGGCTATCGAGCCGGATGAAATCATGGTGGAAATCGCGCTGCCACCCATGCCAGCGCGCACCGGGTACGCTTTTCTGGAGATCGCCCGGCGGCACGGCGACTATGCCATGGCTGGCGTGGCATCGCTGGTCACGCTGGATGAAAGCGGCGTTTGCCAACGCGCGCGGTTGGTGTACTTGAATCTTGGAGATGCGCCGCTGGATGCGCAAGCGGCTGCGGGTTTGCTGATTGGCGAAAAACAATCTGATGAACTTGCCGTGGCGGTCGCCGCAAAAGCCGCTGAGGAAGAAATAAAGCCGATGGGAAGCGTCCATGCTTCCATCGAGTATCAACAACATCTGGCGCGTGTACTCACCCGACGAGCGTTGATACAAGCATTTGAAAGAGCGGAGCAGTAAATATGGGTGATAACAAACACCCCGTCACAGTAACAATCAATGGTTCAACCTACGAGCGCGAAGTTGAAGCACGCCTGCTATTGAGTGATTTTGTCCGCCACGAACTAAGATTGACCGGCACGCATGTGGGCTGCGAGCATGGCGTCTGCGGCGCGTGTACCGTGTTGCTGGATGGGCAAGCTGTACGCGCTTGTTTGATATTCACTGTGCAGGCCAATGGGCGGCAAATCACCACCGTGGAAGGGCTGGCAGCCAGCCCCGACAAGCTGCACCCGCTTCAAGCTGCCTTTCACGAAGCGCATGGGTTGCAATGCGGCTTCTGTACTCCCGGTATCCTGATGACGCTGCTTCCGTTTTTGGAAGAACACCCGCGTCCATCCGAACTAGAAATCCGCGCTGCGCTCTCCGGCAATCTCTGCCGCTGTACCGGTTATCAGCACATTGTGGATGCGGTGAAGTTATACGTGCGGCGTGAAAAATAACGATGACCATGACCAATGTCGTTGACCTTGCTGCTTCTCTCCGGCGCGGCGACGAAAACGCGCTGCTGGATTGTCTTGACGCACTGAAAACGCACTTCGAGAAACGCGAGCCGGATGTACTGGCGTTTGTGCCGGAAGATGGGCGCTTTGAACGGCTACGGCGTGAGGCGCGCGCTCTGCGGGCACAATACCCCGACCCCGCAGAGCGCCCGGCGCTTTTTGGCGTACCAGTGGGGGTAAAAGATATCTTTCATGTGGATGGGTTTGTCACCCGCGCTGGAAGCGAAGTGCCGGCGGAGTTGTTGCAGGGCACGGAGGCCGAGAGCGTGCGGCGTCTAAAAGCAGCCGGGGCGCTGATAATGGGCA
>DASCOB010000041.1:0-4493 GCA_036011785.1 Anaerolineales bacterium
GAGGCGTACCCACCGGCAGAAGCGGTTGATAGCGCCAGATGGAACCGTCCGGATCCGAACTGATGCTCTTCGGGGAATGTGCGGCGCGGATGGACTCGTAATCCAGAACTACATCCAGGTTACCGCCGTCCTGCGCGCATACGAAGGTGCCAGCATCATCCCGATATGTGGCAGCACATACGGAGCAGCGGAGTTGGATTTGCGTCATGACGGGATTAAAACTCAGCGTCCATCGCACGCACAGGCTGAAGGCGCCTCTTGGGAATATGCATGGGCAGCGCGGTCCGGCGCACCCCGTCAAATTGAAAGAGCGCATTCGCCACAGCGGCAGCTGTCGGCACCAACCCGATCTCGCCAACTCCCTTTGCGCCATAGGGCCCGTGGGGGTCAGGCACTTCCACACCGATGACTTCAATCTCGGGCATTTCCTTCGCGCGCAGTATCCCGCATTTGCGCAATCGGGTGCTTTTAGGCCGCCCGTTTTCCATCGGTAGATCCTCGCTGATCGCATAGCCTAAACCCATGTGGACAGCACCCTCCAGCTGCCCTTCAAACAGGGTCGGATTGAAGACCTTGCCTGCATCGTGGGCCGCCACTACTTTTTTGAGCTGCCCGCTCTCATCAAGCACCACTAACTGCGTGGCGTAGCTATATGAGTAGTGCGTCACCGTGCTTTCATTCTGATCACCAGGCTCCGAAGTCCAATCCACCTTCCACTCCCCCTGGTATTCCCTGCCCACCAGTCCCGAGAGCGGATGGGACGCGAGGTCTCGCTTTAGGGTGCGAGCGGCGTCAATGATAGCATTGCACATTAACGACGTCGCCCGCGACGCTGTGGTCATGCCAGCGTACTGCTCGGTTACCGTATCAACGCGCACTTCAACAACGCCCGGCTCGATTCCGGTCTCATGACAGAGCGCCTGCAGCGCCATGGTGTTGACACCCTGTCCCATCTCTGTCCACCCGTGATCAATAATCACCCGGTCAGGGGCTGCGATTGTCACTCGTACTCGGGACATCTCCGGCATGCCATTCCCGATACCCGTGTTTTTAATGCCGCACGCCAAGCCGACACAATCGTTCCGCGTGTACTCATCCCGCACAGCCCTTAGTGTCTCACGCACCCCAGCCCCTCCCTCAATCACTTGCCCAGTCGCGGTCATCCTGCCTTCAGTAAGCGCGTTGTCGTAGCGGAATTGCCAACAGTCGAAGCCACCCTGATCACACAAATCATCGATGCAACTTTCCAGCCCGAAGGTCGCCTGGTTGACGCCGAAACCGCGCATGGCGCCGGAGGGAATATTGTTCGTGTACACAGCCGTGGATTCAACATCCACAACCGGCACGTGATACGCCCCGGTAGCATGGCCGGCACAGCGCTCCATCACTTTCATGCCCACTGATGCATACGCTCCAGTATCTCCAACAAACTGGGCCTTGACGAAAGTAAGCTTTCCCATCGAATCACATCCGACGCTATAATCCATCCACACCGGATGCCGTTTCGGGTGCATATTTATGCTCTCAACGCGATTCAATCCCACCTTCACGGGTGCGTGCAGCGCATGTGCCATGAGGGCTGCGTGACCCTGCACCGAAAGATCTTCTTTGCCCCCGAACCCGCCGCCATTGGGAACCAGTATCACGCGCACGCGCGTCTCCGGTAATGCAAGCAGAGCGGCGATTTGACTGCGATCCTCGTAAACGCCCTGCCCCTGTGAAAGCACCTCCATTCCATCATCGGATGGGTAAGCCACTGCGCACTCAGGCTCCATGAAGCCGTGCTCGATGCGCTGAGTCTGGAAGGTGCCCCGACTAATGAAGGTCGAATCTTTTTCAGCAGCAGCCATATTGCCGCGGCCAGTTCGGGAAACTGAGAGTACGTTGCCATCGCTCCCAGGGTGAACCACAGCACAACCCGCCTGCATCGCCTGGTGCGGGTTTGTGACGGCAGGCAGCACTTCATAATCCACCTCAATCAAGTCAACAGCCGTACGCGCGGTTTTCTCTCTTTCGGCGATCACTCCGGCAAGCACATCGCCTATGTAACGCGTGGTTTCTCCCTCGGCGATCATCAGCGGCCAGTCCTTCCGAATCAGGCCGAGCATGCGCTCTCCGGGCACGTCTTCCGCAGTAAGTACGCGCAACACGCCGGGCAGGGCCCGAGCCGCGCTGGTATCAATCTGTAGCACGCGTGCCCGCGGATGGTCACTGAACTTCAATGCTCCATGCAGCAATCCATCAACGTGAATGTCATCAGTGTACTCATGTTTTCCCAAAACCAAATCGGCAGCCGCGTACTTTGGGTGCGCCATTCCGATGTGACCGGGCGTTTCCTTTGCGGTTATCTCGGTTTCTTCCCGTATCGCCTTTGCGGCAGAGTGGACCGCATCCACAATCTTCGTGTATCCAGTACAGCGGCACAGATTCGGAGTCAACGCCTTCGCGATTTCGGCCCGGCTCGGGTCCGCATTGCGACCGACAAGCGCATTTGCCTGCATCACAACACCAGGAATGCAGAACCCGCATTGCACTCCGCCCGCATTCACAAACGCGTTCGCGAACACGCGCTGCCGGTATTCGCACAAACCTTCGATTGTTGTCACTCGTCCAGCGGCCACTTTCTTCATAGGAATGACGCAAGCAAGTACCGCTTTTTCGTTCAATTGCACAGTGCAAGAGCCGCAGGCTGCCTGGGGGGCGCATCCATCTTTGGCCGAGACAATGCCGCAGTGATCACGAAGATACCTTAGCAATGGGACATCCGGGTCGCCGTTGTAGTTTACCGGTTGGTGATTAAGCAAGAATTCCATATTCTGCCCGGCTAACCCGATCTATAGGGGCTCATCCACAACGCCCGCCATCAGCAGCCCTAGCTTCTCTGGCGTAGCCTCCTGGCGCGGCACAGTGCTCACTACTTGTCCTTCATACATTACCGCAATGCGATCCGAGAGCGCAAGAATTTCGTCCAAATCTTCGGAAATCAGCAGCGTAGCCGTGCCACTCTTCCGTTGTTCCAGCAGCCGCTTGTGAATGTATTCGCTTGCACCAATATCAACCCCTCGGGTCGGCTGCGCCGCCACTAGCACCGATGGGTTTCGGGAAAGTTCCCGCGCCAGTATCAACTTCTGCATGTTGCCACCAGAGAGGTTGCGCACCGGCGTTTCCGTAGAAGGGGTTCTCACGTCGAAATCCCGCACACAGTCGGTTGCGATTGTAGTGATCTTGGGAAAATCCATGAACCCGTTTCGCGAGTATGGCGGCAGGTGATGCTCGCGCAGAATAAGGTTGTCAGAGACGGTAAACTCCTTGATCACGCCATCTCGCATGCGTTCTTCCGGAATATACGACATTCCCTGTTCCATCAGCGCGGCGGGAGACGATTCAGTGATGTCCTGTCCGTGCAGCAGCACTTGCCCACCGGTAGCAGAGCGTAGTCCGGTGATGACCTCTGCTAGTTCCCGCTGCCCATTGCCAGAAACACCAGCCACGCCCAATATTTCTCCCTCCCGCACCTCCAGGTCGACACCCGTCAACGCCGAAGTACCGCGGTCGCTCATCGCGTACAAGCCCTGGGTCGTCAGGCATGCTGCGCCAAGCGCGGCCGGCTCACCCTGTTTGCCCAGATGCACTTCCCGCCCCACCATCATACGCGCCAGGTCTTGCTTAGTGGCCTGCGCAGTCGGCATTGCCCCCACAACACGCCCATCGCGCATCACAGTGATGCGGTCGGTGATATCCAATACCTCATGTAACTTGTGGGAAATAAAAATAAGTGCGTGCCCATCCTGGGCCATTTGACGCAAGGTGACGAACAAATCATCGACTTCCTGCGGTGTAAGCACGGCAGTTGGCTCATCGAGAATCAGTAACTCTGCGCCGCGATACAAGGCTTTCATGATTTCGACCCGTTGCTGCTGCCCGACCGACAGCTGCCACACATACGTCGTGGGGTCAATCTGAAGCCCATAGATGGATGCTAATTCAGAAACGCGGGCTGCCACCCGCTCAAGGTCAGTAAGCGGCCCTCGAGATGAAGGTAGCCCCAACGCCATATTTTCGGCGACGGTCAAGGATTCTACCAGCATGAAATGCTGGTGGATCATACCAATGCCTAGGCCAATGGCATCCGATGGCGAGCCCATCGCTACTACATCACCGTTGAGGAGTATGTTTCCCTCGTCCTGCTGATAGAGTCCATACAGAATCTTCATTAACGTGGATTTGCCGGCGCCGTTCTCGCCGAGCAAAGCGTGCACCTCGCCAGCATGAACGTCGAAGTCGACGTGGTCATTTGCCAATACGCCCGGGAAGCGCTTGACGATGTGACGCATTTCAAGCGAATGAATACTCAGTTTGCCGGACGGAAGAACAGAGTTAACCTGCGAAGCCCGGCTCCTTGAGGCTGCCGCCAGAGGATGCATCAGGCGCCTCGCTCGAACGGTTTGGTGAGCGCTGATGGTGGCCGCACTCGCTGCACCATGACGACAAGC
>DASCOB010000042.1:0-8055 GCA_036011785.1 Anaerolineales bacterium
TAATCGTACTTGCGGGGTTTCTGCTCATGATGGCGATTGAATCGCTGGGAATCGGGCACGCCATTCATGAGGAATATCACCACCACGAGCGCGACCATGGACATGCACATGTGCACCATCCGCGCGGGCTCACTCTCAGTGTAGCCATTGGCCTGACGGTGCACGCGCTCACCGATGGAGTGGCCATTGGCGCATCGCAGGCGACCGGTGCGGCCGATGTCGCGCTGCCGTTGCTTGTCGGCGTCATCACCCACAAAATGCCGGCTGCGTTCAGTCTGGCGGCCTTCGGGATGCATGAGTTGAGACGCCGCCGAAGCGTGTTGGGTTACCTCATAATCTTTGCGCTGGCCACCCCGGCGGCGATGTACGCGAGTTGGTACGGGCTGGGGAGCGTGAGTGAGCTGTGGATAGGCCTCACGCTTCTATTTTCGGCCGGCACTTTTACTTATGTGGCCACGGTTGACCTGCTCCCCAATGTGCACAACCCGCGCACGGGCCGCGACGTGCTCTGGCAGATAATTTTGGCAGCGGTGGTCATGACCGTACTCGTGTTTGTGCTTAAATCGGGCGGTATGGCGCCGCACCCGCATTGAGCGCATCCACCTCGCGTCAATTGTGGTCGTGGCCGCTATGGGTATAATCCCTGCGATCCTGCAATAGGGCGCGGAACCTGAGCTTGAATCGTTTCCTGTTAAAAGGTTGTGGTCTGTGGTTGATCTGGCTTCTGGTTGCCTGCCGGGCGGGCGCACCCGACTCGGGTTCTGGGGTAACAGACGGAGCCGGCGACCGGCACACGCCGAGCGACGACCAGCCGACGGTGATGGCGGTTGCGAGTACCGAGCCGCTCGCGGCGCGCGTGAACGGGGAGCCGATTTCCGAGCGGGAATATGAGCGCGCTGTGCTGCGTTTCGAGGCCGCGCTCGAAGCGCTTGATCTTGACCCTACGGAGCAGGGCGATTATCGCCTCGCCGTGCTAGAGGAGGCCATTGATGCACGCTTGATCGCGCAGGCAGCGCGCGCTCTCCCCGTGGAGCTTGCTCCGCATGAGTTGCAAAACGCTCTCGATGAGAGCGTGCAGGCGCGCGGCGGCCAGGCGGGTTTCGATGAGTGGTTACAGGCGAATCATTACCGCGAGGACGAGTTTCGCCGGGAGTTGCAGGCGCAGCTGCTGGCCGGCAAGGTTCAGGCCGAAGTTCTGAGTGCTGTCGGCAGTGTGGCTGAGCAGGTACGGGCGCGCCACGTGCTTGTCGCCACGCGTGAGCAGGCCGAGGCGCTACATGCGCAACTGGCGGCTGGCGCGGATTTTGCAACCATTGCGCTTGCGCACTCGCTTGACAGGAGCACGCGTGTCAACGGCGGAGACCTGGGATGGTTTCCGCGCGGCCTACTCACCACGCCGGAACTTGAAACGGTGGCGTTCGCGTTGACGCCTGGTGAGCGCAGCGGCATTGTGAAAACCTCGCTCGGTTTTCACCTCGTCGAGACTCTTGAGCGCGACGCCCAGCGTGAACTATCGCCACAGTCCGCGCTTGCGGTTCGGCAAGCGGCCGTGGAGAGGTGGCTGGCGGAACTGCGCGCGGGGGCGGATATAGAGCGGTTTGGGCCATGACGGGCTGAACGGGGCAGGAGCACTGTTTATGGGACAACGCAGATTCTCGTTTCTTGACGTACTGACCTCGGCGTTACTCTACGCGACGATGATGATCGGCGGTCTCTATCTGTTTATTTTCTTGGAGCCGCAGACTGTCATCAACCCCTTCCCACCGCCGACAATGCCGGTGCGAGCGGTGTTGGCGACTAATACGCCTACGCCGGCTCCCGCAACGCCCACCCTGCTGCCATCGCGCACCGCGCTGCCCACGTCCGCGCCAGTAGTGGTCGCCACCGAGACGAGCGTGCCGCCCACGGCTATTGTGGTCGCGCCGGAACCGACGGTCATCCCAACCACTGATCCGACCACCGCACCTACAGTCTTCGCTTACGCGCTCCAGGAAGGAAGCATCGGTTACACCACGCAGTTTGCCTATCCAGATTTGGATTGCGCTTGGATGGGCATCGCCGGGACAGTTTTTGATGCCGTGGGCAATGCGGCGGAGGACATGATTGTGCACGTGGATGGCCCGGATGGATTCGCCATCGATGCTGTCGCCGGAACCCGGCCCGAGTTCGGCCCAGCTGGTTACGAGGTGACGCTGGCGAACGCGCCGATGGCTAGCGACCAGGTGTATGTTGTCCAATTGCTGGATGTGTTCGGCGAGCCGGTTTCGGAGCGTTATGCGGTCACTACTTTCGACGACTGTGACCGAAATCTGATTCTGGTCAACTTCGTGCGCAACCAGTGACGGAGGTACGTCGGCACGATGGGCACGCTCTATCTCATCGCCACGCCGATTGGCAACCTGGAAGACCTCAGCCCGCGCGCGGCCCGCATGCTCGGTGAGGTGGCTTTAATCGCGGCTGAAGACACACGCCACACTCGCAAACTGCTTTCCCATTTTGAAATACATACCCCGCTCACAAGCTACTACGAGCACAACAAACTAAGCAAGCTTGATACCGTGCTGGCGGCACTGCGCCGCGGCGATGTTGCGTTGGTCTCTGATGGCGGCATGCCCGCAATTTCCGACCCCGGCTATGAGTTGCTGCGCGCTGCGCTGGCAGCCGGCCACAAGGTGCGTCCACTGCCGGGGCCTTCCGCCCTGCTGGCGGCGCTGGCGGTTTCAGGCCTGCCGACCGATGCGTTTGTCTATCTGGGTTTTCTTCCGCGCAAGCCCTCGGAACGCCGGCGGTTGCTGGCAGAAAATGTTTCCGACCGGCGCACTCTGGTCGCATTCGAATCTCCGCACCGGTTGTGTGCGGCACTGGCGGATATCGAGGTCAAACTGGGTGAGCGCCCTCTGGCGGTGGCGCGCGAACTCACCAAGCTGCACGAGGAGATCTTCCGCGGCGCGGTCAGCGCTGCGAGAGAGCATTTCGCGCAGGCGCCAGTGCGCGGCGAGGTCACGATTGTCATCGGCGGCTGCCAGCAGTCGGGGCAAGAGAAATGGTCATCCGCGCGGGTGCGCGCTGCGCTTCAAGCTGCGCTGCGGGCGGGGGAAGGTCGCTCCCAGGCGGCGAAAGAGGTCGCGCAGGAGAGTGGCTGGCCCCGGCGCGAGGTGTATCGACTGGAATTGCCGGATTGATCCCGCGCGTTTTGCTATTCGCCGCTGAAATTGAGCTGGCGCTTCTCCAAAAAAACTATCCAGCGCCTCGCACAAATCGGCGCTGTGCAGCAGCTCCAGCTGAGAATCGATTTCTAGCTCCTGACTCTCCCGCAGCGGTAGCTCATAGCCTCTACTGATGATGCGTTTGGCGATTGCCACCGCGCGCGGGGGCAGCTGCAGGAACCTTCCGGCTATCCCAACAACCTCCGCCTCCAAATCTTGTGTAGACACGACGCGGTGCAGCAGTTCATATTGCCGCGCGCGCTCCGCGTCAAAAATTCTCAGCGAGCAGCACTATCTCCTCGGTGGCGGCAACGCCGGCCACGCGCGTGATGCGCTGCATGCCCATGAGCACAGCGATGCTGCGTTTCACCTCTGGGAGTCCGAAGACGGCATCGCTTGCGGATGCACGAAAATCGCAGTACAGCGCGAGCAGAAGGCCGCTGCCGAGGCGCTGTACGTGCAGCCGGGCTATGGTCGATTTCTCCCATTGTTCGAATCCATCCAGGCAGTTCTGCAGGTCGCGCAGGTTTTCGCGGAAGGCACAGGCCTGTTGCCCGACCAGTTCGCCAATGGCGCCTACATCCGCGCTGGGAGAGAAGTGTATACCCGCACTGTCCACAATCACGACCCAGATGTCTTTGCGGTCTCGCAGGTGGCTCGTGATTTCACGCAGCTGCTGGAATGTTTCCCGGCGCAGAGTGTTGTGCTGCTGCGCGCGGTTGAGCGTCAGACGCGCAATGCGGTTTTACCGCAGGATCCAATCAGTGTATTCGGGCATCGACCTCAGCCATTATAACTCTACTGGGACACCGAACACCTTTCCCGCCAGATTTAGTCCTAGGCGCGAAAGCCCACGCGTTACGCCTTCTCCCATCCAGTACTTCTCGAAGAGGATTTTTCCCCAGTGCCACATGCGTCCTGACCGCGGCAGCGGCACCAGCGGGTCCGGCTCGGCGTAGAACCGGCCACTGGCGAAGCCGGCCGAGCCGCTGCCGGTCTCAATCCAGCAAAAGCCCAGACCGTCAAACTCCGCCAGTGCGCTCGTGCCTTGAATCTCACCGGCGATGCGGCTGGCGACGGCCCGCGCCTGACCCTCGGCGAAGACGCCCGCTTTGGGCAGCGGCTTGCCGTTCGCCAGCGTGACGTGCGTAACATCGCCGATGGCGTAGACGTTCTCGACGCAGGTTTGCAGCGTGCGCCTGTCAATGGGTACCCAGCCAGCCTCGTTTGCCAGAGGCGATTCCTGTACCACGGACGGCGCGCGGTGCGGCGGCGTGGCGGCCAGGAGGTCAAAGGGCGCCGCACAGCAGTTGGCAAAAAGCAATTCTTTCCGCTCCGCATCGATGCGCGTCGGATGCAACTGCGGATTGAAGTGGATCTGTTTTGACTCCAGTATGCTGACTACTGCGTGCCCCATCGCGGGGCCGGCCACGCCCATGGGCAGCGGTTCTGGGGTGTAGACTTGCAGCTCGCATTTCTCGCGGATGCCGCGCTGCCGTAAATGATTATCCAACAGCAGCGCGGTCTCATAGGGCGCCGCCGGGCATTTGTAGGGCACGCCGGAGACCAGCACTGCCACCCGGCCACCCTCGAACCCCTGCAGCGCCGACCATAGCTCGGAAGCGCCTTCCAGATTAAAGGGCGTGTGGGCCGCCTCGTCGAAACCGGGCATGGCTGCGGGCGAGAGGTCCGCACCCAGCGCGACCACCAGATAATCGTAGTTCAAGTCGCCGTTGCTGCTGCGCACGCGCGCGCCGTCCAAGTCGATCTCTTGCGCCTCCGCCGCGACCAACTCCACATCGGGGCGCAGCAGACGCCGCCGCTCTTTGGTGATTTGCTGCGGCTGCCGCCAGCCGACCATCACCCACAGCAGCGAAGGGGTGAAAACATATTCAGTGCGCTCTTCCACGACGATGACACGATGCTCCGCGCCGAGTTGCTTGCGCAACGCGTTGGCGGTGACGCTGCCGCCCACGCCGCCACCCAGAACAAGAATTATCTTACCAGTCATTGTTTCTCTCCTTTAGGTTTCTTCTCTGCAGTACCTGCATTAAGTCGGCTATGCCGATCTTGAAGGCTCAACCCGCACCGTGGGAAACATCTGTCAGACTGTGACTATTATTGACTATAAAAGTGTTGACAGTCTACACTGCGTCAAACTATAATACAATAGACTATTTATTTGAATAGAGATAACTAACGGTTATAGATATGGATTTCCCCGATTAGGTGTTTTCCGAGAGGCCGCACCTTTCGTACCTTGAATATCATCGACGACTTCAACCGCGAAGTATTGTGGATTGAGATTGATACATCCTTACTCACCGAACGGGTAATCCGCGCACTAAAGGTGCTCGCTTCCTGGCGGGGCTACCCTAAGTAAATCCGCTTGGACAATGTCCCGGAGTTGATCTCGCAGAAGATGGCTGCACGTGCGGTTGAGCTCGCATTTATCCAGCCGGATGAACCTGCTCAGAGTGCCTATATTGAGTGTTTCAACCGCACCTTTCGGGAAACTGTGCTGTATGCACACCTTGTCGCGTCTTTGCGTGAGGCGCGGGAGATCGCTGAAGAATGGATCGAAGAGTATAATGCTACTTGCGCACACGAGGCTCTGCAGAACCAGTCACCTTATCAGTATGCTAGTGAATGCGCCTGATCATCCCACTTTTCCGTGGTATGAAAAATGGGGTGTTGACAGCATGTGTGTCGCAAGCAACAGGCTTTAGTTCACGGGAAATGATTTTGCGCGCGATAAACTGCATTAAAGTGCCTCTGATCATCATTAAAGTCACTAAATACACACAATAAAAAGGAGTGCTTGGAGCATGGATAACAAACAAAAGTACGATCAAGTGTTTATTGATTGTTTTTCTATCGACAAAAGTACATTGAATGAGGATCTTGTCTATAACACAATCGAGTCATGGGATTCTATCGGCCATATGGGTTTAATCGCTGCCTTGGAGGAAGCATTTGATATCGTCATGGAAACAGATGATATTATTGACTTCAGCTCTTATGAAAAGGGTTTCGAAATACTTTTGGGATATGGCATTGAGTTCTAGAGGTATGGATGAATTCCTATGATGATTTAGAGCAGTATTGTTCCAATACAGCTGTCATCACAGGACATTCTGAAGAAATAAGCTATGCAGAATTGTTGGAAACAGCTGACAATATCGGGCAACAACTCCCAAACCGTTGTCTCGTATTTGTAGTTTGTAAGAACTGTTTTGAATCCGTAGCGGGGTACATAGGTTTTATTCGAGCTAGAGCTGCCCTGGTTTTAATTCCTGACGCAATCGATAACAAATTCTTTGCCAAACTTCTTGAGACATATAAACCTGGATACATCTACCTTCCTAAGGAACAACCCCTATTGTTGAGCAATGTTGAAATTGTTTCGTCTCATCGTAGCTATACCTTACATAAAACCAACTACTGTATAGACTATTCCCTTCATGACGATCTTGCTATGTTAGTGAGCACGTCGGGTAGTACAGGCAGCCGCAAATTCGTACGACAATCATATGGTAACGTCAATAGTAATGCGGGTGCTATTGGTCAATATCTTGGCATTACTAGTGCTGATCGTCCCATCACCACATTGCCTATGAGTTACACCTACGCTCTTTCCATAATCAACAGCCATCTACTAAAGGGGGCGTCAATCATCCTTACAGAGGCATCGCTAATGGAGAAGCGTTTTTGGGAGGCACTTAGAGACAACAATGCAACCACGTTTGGTGGTGTCCCATATTCATTTGAAATGTTGCAGAAATTGCGGTTTGAGGAGATGGACTTACCGAGTATTAGATATATCACACAGGCGGGCGGGAAATTAAATCTGGACTTGACATCTGAATTTGTTGAGAATTGTGCACAGAAAGACATAGAATTTATTGTGATGTACGGTCAGGCCGAGGCAGCTCCACGCATGTCCTATTTGCCGTGGCAGCATGCTCGCACAAAGATTGGCAGCGTGGGTATTGCCATTCCTGGAGGAAAGTTTTGGTTGGAGGATGAATGTGGAAATGAAATAATAGACAGCGATGCAACAGGTGAGCTTGTCTATCAAGGTGACAATGTGACGATGGGTTACGCAGAAAGCCGTTTTGATCTACGGAAAGGTGATGAAAACAACGGAATACTTCATACAGGTGATCTGGCAAGCAGGGACGCAGACGGATTTTATTATATTACTGGTAGAAAGAAACGCTTTTTGAAGATGTATGGTCATCGAGTGAACCTTGATGAAATTGAAGATCTTGTCAGGGCAGCAGGTCACAACTGTGCATGTGTCGGTACTGATGACAAATTGAAGATATATTTTACGAAACCGGGGGAAAACGACCGAATCGTAAGTTATGTGTCAAAACGGACTGGAATAAATACCGCAGGATTTGTCTCTGTGTACATAGACGAAATCCCACGCAATGAATCTGGGAAGGTTCTGTATTCAGCGCTAGGATAGAATTAGAGAAAAAACCGCGATGTTTGATCTTGACAGCATAATCGATACACCTCCATTTTCATTGGCAAAACAGAAAAAAAATTGGCTTTATGTAAATGCCCTACATGAACTCACGAAACACCATTATGCAAATTGTACCCAATACCGGAAAATTCTCGATGTGTTAGGGTTTGACCCTAAAGTTACGTACAATATAGAGGATTTGCCGTTTATACCGGTGCGGCTCTTCAAGGATTATGATTTGTTGAGCGTGGAAAAATCCGAAATCATCAAGATGATGACCTCATCGGGCACTACGGGACAAAGTGTTTCCAAGATATTTCTTGACCGGAAAACCGCAACTCATCAAACGAGGGTTCTTGGTAAGATTGT
>DASCOB010000043.1:0-4493 GCA_036011785.1 Anaerolineales bacterium
GAGGCGTACCCACCGGCAGAAGCGGTTGATAGCGCCAGATGGAACCGTCCGGATCCGAACTGATGCTCTTCGGGGAATGTGCGGCGCGGATGGACTCGTAATCCAGAACTACATCCAGGTTACCGCCGTCCTGCGCGCACACGAAGGTGCCAGCATCATCCCGATATGTGGCAGCACATACGGAGCAGCGGAATTGGATTTGCGTCATGGCGGGATTAAAACTCAGCGTCCTTCGCACGCACAGGCTGAAGGCGCTTCTTGGGAATCTGCATGGGCAGCGCGGTCCGGCGCACCCCGTCAAATTGAAAGAGCGCATTCGCCACAGCGGCGGCTGTCGGCACCAACCCGATCTCGCCAACTCCCTTTGCGCCATAGGGCCCATGGGGGTCAGGCACTTCCACACCGATGACTTCAATCTCGGGCATTTCCTTCGCCCGCAGTATCCCGCATTTGCGCAATCGGGTGCTTTTAGGCCGCCCGTTTTCCATCGGTAGATCCTCGCTGATCGCATAGCCTAAACCCATGTGGACAGCACCCTCCAGCTGCCCTTCAAACAGGGTCGGATTGAAGATCTTGCCTGCATCGTGGGCCGCCACTACTTTTTTGACCTGCCCGCTCTCATCAAGCACCACTAACTGCGTGGCGTAGCTATATGAGTAGTGCGTTACCGTGTTTTCTTTCTGGTCGCCCGGCTTCGCGGTCCAATCCACCTTCCACTCGCCCTGGTATTCCCTACCCACCAGTTCCGAAAGCGGATGGGACACAAGGTCTCCCTTCATGGCGCGGGCAGCGTCAATGATGGCATTGCACATTAACGAGGTCGCCCGTGACGCTGTGGTCATGCCAGCGTACTGCTCGGATGCCGTATCAACGCGCACTTCAACAACGCCCGGGTCAATTCCGGTCTCATGGCAGAGCGCCTGCAGCGCCATGGTGTTGACGCCCTGTCCCATCTCGGTCCACCCGTGATCAATAATCACCCGGTCGGGGGCCACGATGGCCACCCGCACCAGGGATAACTCCGGCATGCCATTCCCGATTCCAGTGTTTTTGATGCCGCACGCCAGGCCGACACAACTGCTCCGTGTGTATTCATCCCGTACCGCCCGTAGCGTCTCGCGCGCCCCGGCACCAGCCTCAATCACCTGCCCAGTCGCGGTCATCCCCCCTTCCGTCAGCGCGTTGTCGTAGCGGAATTGCCAGCGGTCGAAGCCACCCTGCTCACACAAATCATCGATGCAGCTTTCCAGCCCAAAGGTCGCCTGGTTGACGCCGAAACCACGCATTGCGCCGGAGGGTATGTTGTTCGTGTACACAGCCGTGGATTCAACATCCACAACCGGCACGTGATACGCCCCAGTAGCATGGCCGGCACAGCGTTCCATCACTTTCATGCCCACCGATGCATACGCCCCAGTGTCACCCACAAATCTAACCTGCACAAAAGTCAGTTTCCCACGCGAATCACATCCGACGCCATAATCCATCCAGACTGGATGCCGCTTGGGGTGCATGTTTATGCTCTCGGCCCGATTGAGCCTGACCTTGACGGGCGCCTGCAGCGCATGTGCCATGAGTGCTGCGTGACCCTGTACCGAAAGATCTTCTTTGCCCCCGAACCCGCCGCCATTTGGAACCAGAATCACGCGCACGCGCTCCTCCGGCAATGCAAGCAGAGCGGCGATTTGACTGCGGTCCTCGTAGACGCCCTGCCCCTGTGAAAGCACCTCTATTCCATCTTCGGATGGATAAGCCACTGCGCACTCTGGCTCCATATATCCGTGCTCGATGCGCTGAGTCTCGTAAGTACCTCGACTAATGAAGGTAGATTCTTCTTCAGCGCCAGTCAAGTCACCTCGGCCAGTTCGGGAAACTGAGAGTACGTTACCATCGCTCCCAGGGTGAACCACAGCACAACCCACCTGCATCGCCAGGTGCGGGTTTGTGACAGCAGGCAGCACCTCGTAGTCCACCTTGATCAACCCCACCGCCTCACGCGCGGTTTTTTCGCTTTCGGCGACCACTCCTGCCAGTACATCACCTATGTAGCGCGTGTTTTCGCCTTCACCGATCATCAACGGCCAGTCTTTCCTAATTAGACCGAGCATGCGCTCTCCGGGCACGTCTTCCGCAGTGAGCACGCGCAGCACGCCGGGCAACGCCCGGACAGCACTTGCATCAATGCAAAGAACGCGCGCGCGCGGATGCTCGCTGAACTTCAGCGCCCCGTACAGCATTCCCTCAAGGCGAATGTCGTCGGTGTATTGGTGTTTTCCCAACACCAGATCGGAGGCCGCGTATTTTGGGTGCGCCATTCCGATATGGCCGGGCGTTTCCTTTGCGGGAATCTCGGTTTCTTCCCGTATCGCCTTTGCGGCAATGTGAACCGCATCCACAATCTTCGTGTATCCAGTACAGCGGCACAGATTCGGAGTCAACGCCTTCGCGATTTCGGCCCGGCTCGGGTCCGCATTTTGACCGGTAAGCGCATTTACCTGCATCACAAAACCGGGGGTACAGAACCCGCATTGCACTCCGCCCGCATTCACAAACGCGTTCGCGAACACGCGTTGTCGGTATTCGCCCAAACCTTCGATTGTTGTCACACGTCCAGCGGCAACTTTCTTCATTGGAATGACGCAGGAAAGTACTGCCTTTTCGTTCAATTGCACTGTGCAAGAGCCACAGGCTGCCTGGGGGGCGCATCCATCTTTGGCCGAGACAATGCCGCAGTGATCACGAAGATACCTTAGCAATGGAAGGTCCGGGTCGCCGTTGTAGTTAACCGGTTGGTGATTAAGTAAGAATTCCATATTCTTCCCGGCTAACCCGATCTATAGGGGCTCATCCACAACGCCCGCCATCAGCAGCCCTAGCTTCTCTGGCGTAGCCTCCTGGCGCGGCACAGTACTCACTATTTGTCCTTCGTACATTACCGCAATGCGATCCGAGAGCGCAAGAATTTCGTCCAAATCTTCGGAAATCAGCAGCGTAGCCGTGCCACTCTTTCGTTGATCCAGCAGCCGCTTGTGAATGTATTCGCTTGCACCAATATCAACCCCTCGGGTCGGCTGCGCCGCCACTAGCACCGATGGGTTTCGCGAAAATTCCCGCGCCAGTATCAACTTCTGCATATTGCCGCCGGAGAGGTTGCGCACCGGCGTTTCCGTAGAAGGGGTTCTCACGTCGAAATCCCGCACACAGTCGGTTGCGATTGTAGTGATCTTGGGAAAATCCATGAACCCGTTTCGCGAGTACGGAGGCAGGTGATGCTCCCGTAGAATAAGGTTGTCAGAAACGGTAAACTCTTTGATCACGCCATCTCGCATGCGTTCTTCCGGAATATATGACATTCCCTGTTCCATCAGCGCGGCGGGAGACGATTCGGTGACGTCCTTCCCGTGCAGCAGCACTTGCCCGCCGGTAGCAGAGCGTAGTCCGGTGATGACCTCTGCTAGTTCCCGCTGCCCATTGCCAGAAACACCAGCTACGCCCAAAATTTCTCCCTCCCGCACCTCCAGGTCGACACCCGTCAACGCCGTAGTACCACGCTCGCTCATCGCGTACAAGCCCTGGGCCGTCAGGCATGCTGCGCCAAGCGCGACCGGCTCACCCTGTTTGCCCAGATGCACTTCCCGCCCCACCATCATACGCGCCAGGTCTTGTTTAGTGGCCTGCGCAGTCGGCTTTGCCCCCACAACGCGCCCATCGCGCATCACGGTGATGCGATCGGTGATATCCAATACCTCATGTAACTTGTGGGAAATAAAAATAAATGCGTGCCCATCCTGGGCCATTTGACGCAAAGTGACGAACAAATCATCGACTTCTTGCGGTGTGAGCACGGCAGTGGGCTCATCGAGAATCAGTAACTCTGCACCGCGATACAAGGCTTTCATGATTTCGACCCGTTGCTGCTGCCCGACCGACAGCTGCCACACATAGGTCGCGGGGTCAATCTGCAGTCCATAGATGGCCGCTAGTTCAGATACCCGGGCTGCCACCCGTTCGAGGTCAGTAAGCGGCCCTCGAGAGGAAGGTAGCCCCAGCGCCACATTTTCGGCCACGGTCAAGGATTCGACCAGCATAAAATGCTGGTGGATCATACCAATACCTAGGCCAATGGCATCCGAGGGCGAGTCCAGCGCTACTACATCACCGTTGAGGAGTATGTTTCCCTCATCCTGCTGATAGAGTCCATACAGAATCTTCATTAACGTGGATTTGCCGGCGCCGTTCTCGCCGAGCAAAGCGTGCACCTCGCCAGCATGAACGTCGAAGTCCACGTGGTCATTTGCCAATACGCCCGGGAAGCGCTTGACGATGCCATACATTTCAAGTGAATGAATACTCGGTTTGCCGGACGGAAGAACAGAGTTAACCTGCGAAGCCCGGCTCCTTGAGGCTGCCGCCAGAGGATGCATCAGGCGCCTCGCTCGAACGGTTTGGTGAGCGCTGATGGTGGCCGCACTCGCTGCACCATGACGACAAGC
>DASCOB010000044.1:0-5001 GCA_036011785.1 Anaerolineales bacterium
GTCCCATCCCGGCCACCGAGAAGCTGCTCAAGCGGCTGCAACTATCGCTCTCTGATATCGGCTTGATTGAACTGAACGAGGCCTTCGCCGCTCAGTCCATCGGGGTGATGCGCAAGCTGGGCATGCGCCCTGAAATCACAAACGTGAACGGCGGCGCGGTGGCGCTCGGGCACCCGACCGGATGCTCCGGTGCGCGCATTCTGGTGACGCTGCTGCACGAGATGAAGCGCCGCGCTGCTGACGAGAAGCGACCCTATTACGGGCTGGCGACGCTGTGCGTGGGCGTGGGTCAAGGAGTCTCCACCATTGTGGAGTGGATTGGCGATGACGACCAAAATCACTGACATGCGCACTGCCATCAGCGCGCACGTGCACGATGGCGACTGCGTAGTCATCGAGGGCTTCACTGCGTGCATCTGTTTTGCGGCGGCGCATGAGATTATCCGTCAGGGGCGGCGCGAGCTCACCCTCTGCCGCATGACCCCCGATCTGGTGTATGACCAGATGATTGCGGCCGGTTGCGCGCGCAAGCTGGTGTGCAGCCACCTTGACAATCCGGGTGTGGGCTCTCTGCATTGCGTGCGCCGCGCGGTCGAGTGCGGCGTTCCGCGCGCGTTGGAACTTGAGGAATACTCTCACTTTGGAATGGTGGGGCGTTACATGGCCGGCGCGGTGCGGTTGCCTTTTTGTCTGGTGCGCAGCTATCGCGGCACCGGCCAGCTCAAGGTGAAACCGCGCATAAAGTTTGTGCCCAATCCATACGATGGTGTGGCGAGCGAATTTACCCATGTTGATTCCGTCGCGATGGTTCCGCCGCCGAATCCGGATGTGGCTATCTTGCACGCCCAGCGCGCTGACGCCGCCGGCAACACGCAGATGTGGGGGCTGCTGGGCGCGCAAAAGGAGGTCGCCTTTGCGGCTGAGCGCGTGATTGTGGTGGTGGAGGAAATCGTGGATTCCGCTGTCATTCGCAGCGACCCCAACCGCGCAATGGTGCCGGGCCTGGTGGTGGATGCGCTGGTGCAGCAGCCCTACGCCGTGCACCCATCCTATGCGCAGGGGTATTATGATCGCGACAATCAGTTCTACCTGCAGTGGGACGCAATCTCCCGCGATGAAGACGCCACGCGGGTCTGGCTGCGCGAATGGGTCTATGGTGTTGACGACTGGGAGGATTATTTGGCGAAAATGGAAAGCGAGCAGCCGGACATCTGGGAACGTTTGGCTCCCGAAGAGGCGCTGGCACAGTCGGTGAACTGTGGCGCGTATGCTCTGGCGTAACGAGCGCGAAAGGCACAGCGTTGCAGCAGAGAGCGCTGTCGCCTTCCGTCCCTGCTTCACGCAGTGATTTGGCGATATGATTGACTACACTGCTGCGGAGTTGATGATCGCCTGCGCGGCGCGGGCGCTGGTGGGAAAGCGCGTGGTGTTCGTCGGCGTGGGGCTGCCCAATATCGCCTGCAACCTGGCGCGGCGCAGATTGACTGTTTCGGCAACATGAACACCACTGTGGTCGGCGACTACGCCCGTCCGCGCGTGCGCCTGCCCGGCAGCGGCGGAGCCTGCGACATCGCCTGTCATGCCGGCGAGGTTTTCTTGATAATGCGCTTGAGAAAACGCGCTTTTTTGGACCGGCTGGATTTTCGCACCAGCGTCGGGCATCTGGATGGACGCCCGCAGCAGCGCGCCGAGACGGGGCTGCCCGGGAGGGCGCCGCAGCTGGTGGTCACCGACAAAGCCGTTTTCGATTTCGAGGATGGCTCGGGCGAGATGAGGTTGTGCTCGCTACATCCCGGCGTGACGAAGGATACGGTGCAGGCGCAGGTTGGCTGGCGGCTGCACGTGGCCGCCGATTTGCGCGTCACCGAGGCGCCCACCGCACTGGAACTGAGCATAATGCGGGAGGAACTTGACCCGCAATCGATTTACACTGGCGAGAAAGTGGAGGTGTATTAATGACCGCCAAACGAAAACATGTCCGCGTGACTTACAGCACGTTGAGCAGCCCGGATCCATTGCTGCACGAATATTACGAGGAGGATGTTGTCGCGGTGAAAGCCGGTTTCGGGGAGACCTTCCCGATGTATATCAACGGCGAGTGGGTGACCGCGGAGGACACTTTCACCTCCATCAGCCCTGTGGATACCAGCCTGATCGTTGGCCGGTTTCAGCAGGCCGGGCCGGAGGATGTGGCTGCTGCTATGCGGGCTGCTAGAGTGGCATTCCCGGCCTGGCGCGAGACGCCCTGGCAGGAGCGCAACGCGCTTTTGATAAAGGTGGCTGATCTTATCAGTGAGCGCATGTTTATGCTGGGTGCCGTCATCAGTATAGAGGTGGGCAAGAATAGATTAGAGTCAATCGGGGAAGTAGAAGAGGCCGCCGACTTGATTCGTCATTGTGTCACTGCCATGCATGAGAACAATGGCTTTTGCAGACCGTTGGCGTCTGAGGATAGCAATACCCGCAACCACAGCGTGCTAAAGCCGTACGGGGTGTGGGGCGTGATTTCGCCCTTTAATTTCCCCTGTGCACTCTCCGGCGGCCCGGCGGGCGCGGCGCTTGTGGCCGGGAACACCGTGGTACACAAACCGGCTGATGATGCCCCATATTCAGCTTATCTGCTGGCGCAATGCTTCCACGACGCTGGCATCCCGGCCGGGGTATACAACATGGTGACCGGCGGAGATGACCCCGGCAAAGCGCTGGTGGCGAACAGCGATGTGAACGGTATCACCTTCACCGGCAGCTATGAGGTTGGCATGAGCATCTTGCGCGATTACGCTGCCGGAGGCGCGTTCGTGCGACCACTAGTGGCCGAGATGGGCGGCAAAAATGCGGCCATCGTCTCGCGCACTGCAGACGTAGAAACGGCTGCTCTCGGGGTGATGCGTTCCGCCTTTGGCGCCACTGGCCAGAAGTGTTCCGCGTGCTCACGCGTATACGTGCACCGCGACGTAAAAGCCGCCTTTACCGAGAGACTGGTGGAGCTCACGAAGCAGATTAAGGTCGGCGACCCAACCCTGCACGAGAATTACATTGGCCCGCTTGTCAATGAAGCCGCTTACCGCGCCTACCAGAAATATGTGGATCACGCAGCAGCTGACGGCGAAATTCTAGTGGGTGGCCAGACGCTGGATGAGAGCGGTTATTACGTTGCCCCGACCGTGGTGCAAAAATTGCCGTTTGACCACTATCTGTGGAAAGAGGAGCTGTTTGTGCCCTTGGTTGTCGTGGGTGAGTACGAGCATAGAGAAGAGGCCATGCGCATGGCCAATGATGCCTCGCTGGGGTTGACGGCGGGCTTCTTCAGCGAGGATGATGCAGAGGTGCAGTGGTTCCTCGACAACATCGAAGCTGGCTGCGTTTATGTCAATCGAGCGGCTGGTGCGACCACCGGCGCCTGGCCGGGTTATCAGGCCTTTGGAGGCTGGAAGGGTAGTACCGGTACAAACAAGTCGTCGATGAGCCATTACTATCTGCAGCAATACATGCGCGAGCAAAGTCAGACGATTCTGAGATGACCTTTATGCTATCACCATTGCAGGGAATCCGTGTGCTGGGCCTGGAGCAGTACATGAGTGCGCCTTACTGCACCATGCTGCTAGCAGATGCTGGGGCGGAGGTGATAAAAATTGAGCGGCCCGGCAGTGGTGACCCGCGTCGTTCTATTCCTCCCTTCGCGCACGGTGAGGGCGGAGCGCAAAAGGCCGGCGGCTTCATGGCTTACAATCGTAACAAGAAAAGCCTTGCGGTGAACCTGCGCAGCGCGGCGGGAAGAGATATTTTCCGCGAACTGGCGGCGCAGTCGGATGTGGTGGTGGAAAACCTGCGCCCGGGCGCAAGCGCCAAGCTAGGACTTGATTATGAGGACCTAAAAGAACTTAATCCGCGCCTGGTGTATGCGGCCATTTCCGGCTTCGGGCGCATGCCCGGCTTCAGCGGGCCTTATAGCGACCGCCCAGCGTTTGACATTGTGGCTGAGGCCATGAGTGGCGTGATGAATCTTGTGGGATTCGAGGACAAACCGCCTGCATGGACTATTTACGGGCTTGCGGATGTGTATTCAGGAATGTGCACCGCATATGGTATAATGTTAGCCCTTTTAATGCGTGAAAAAACAGGAGCAGGACAATTCGTGGACAGTGCTATGCTGGACAATATGCTGGCATTGAACGAGCGCATGGTGGCCCTGTATTCCGTCACCGGTCAGTCTCCGCAGCGCGGGCGTTTGCGCCATCTCTTCCCACGTGGTGCCTTTCGCTGCAGCGATGGTTACCTCGCCCTGAATGTTCCCGATGATACTGTGTGGAAGCGGCTGTGCTCGGCCATGGGGCGAGATGATTTGATAGCCGACGCGCGCAGCGCGAGCGGCACTGCGCGTGCTGAGCATGCTCATGAGCTCCAGCCTATTATCGAAAAATGGCTGCAGGACAAAACGCGCGCGCAGGCCGGTGACCTGCTCAATACGAGCGGCGTGCCGGCCGGGCCGGTTTACAGTGCGGAGGATGTCTTTGCGGACCCGCATGTGGGAGCCCGCAAGATGCTGCAGCCGGTGCAAGATCCGGTAGTTGGCGAATATCGCTTCGCGCGCTCACCGGTGTTGCTTTCCGCGATGCCGGAGTGCGCGCCTGCCCCAGCCCCGGCGCTGGGCCAACACACGCGCGATATTCTGGGCGATGTGCTTGGATATCCGACGGAGAGGATTGTAGTACTGGAGCAGCAACAAGTCGTACAGAGTGCCGCCACATGACCTGCGCGAGAGGCGGCGAACTGGTATCTATGAGAGGAGGTGATGCTAGCCTACACAGTTCAATCAGCAATGCTTCACTGTATCGGAAATCAGTTAGCAGAACGTGTCACTTAAGGAGGAACAACCTATGATGAAGACACGCATGTTGCAGGTATTGAGTGTAATGATGGTACTGGGCTTGGTACTATCGGCCTGTCAGCCACAGGTAGTAGAGGTAGAGAAGGAAGTGGTGGTGACGCAGGTAGTGAGGG
>DASCOB010000045.1:0-13245 GCA_036011785.1 Anaerolineales bacterium
ATCCGGCGACAACGTCCGGCCGGCGACTGGGGCGGGTTTTATCGCAGAACCGACCCGCACTCGTTTCCCTCCGGCCATGCCGCTCGTGCGGCGCTGTTACTCGGCCTCGCGCTGTGGCTGGGACCGGACTGGTTCCGGCTGGCGATGCTGATCTATTCGCCGTTGATGGCGTTGGCGCGCATTTCTATGGGGGTACATTACCTTTCGGATGTGGTCGCCGGATACGCGCTGGGATTGCTGCTGGCCGCATCCTCCGGCTGGTGGTTGAGTCGCATCGGCTGGCTGCACGCGCTCATCGCGGGTTAGGCAGCGTGCAAGCCGGGGGACTCCTGCTCTACGTCCGTTCCGTCTGAGCCTGCTCTTCCGGCTCGGCGCGCCACACTTTCTCGGCCTTGTCGATGAAGAGCACCCCGTCCAAATGATCGTGTTCGTGCTGCATCACGCGCGCCATCCAGCCGTGCGTCCTCAGTTTTCGCTTCTGACCATGGCGGTCGAGGTACTTAATGATGATTTCATACGGGCGGCTCACATCGCCACGGTACTCGGGTATGGATAGACACGCCTCGGTGCCGACCACGGCGTCGCCAGTAAAGCGTGTGATTTTCGGGTTTATCATCACATGCGTACGCCCGAGACCGGGCGGCGGAGATGCGTCGGGGTCATCTCCAGCACCCGGTTCCACCTCCAACCGAGCGACGAACAGACGCAGGCTTTGCGCCACCTGTGGGGCTGCCAGCCCGACGCCCGGCGCAGCCTGCATTGTCTCAAGCATGTCGTCAATCAGCGTCTGCAAGCGCGCATCGAAGACGGTGACCCGCGCTGCCTTCCTGCGCAGAATCGGGTTAGAGGGAGTGATGATTCTCAGCTCAGGCATTGTGCGGAGAACTACAATCGCAGGCGCTCAATCCGGTTTGGGCGGCCGGGTAACGTCGGCGTAAGCGGTCAGCCAGTCTGCGATTTCGCGCTGGCGCTGTTGCGCTTCTTCGCCCTCTCGCTGTTCAAAGTGTTGCTCCAGCCGCAGGAATATCTCCTGCTGCACTGAGAGCGGGTTGCCCACCCAGTCGAAGGTCAATCGTCCGGTTTCTCCGCCGGTTTCAATCGTGACAGTGCCATAATTAAAAAGGTTTGCCAGGATGCCCGGGCGATCATAACTGACATTCAGTACCGATTCAATGGGCGCGCTGCGCTGGTTGAGACGGCCCAGCAAGGGCTTCTTTTCTGCATCGATGAGCCTTTCCGGAGTGAGCGTGTACACATCCGCCCGCCAGTCCTCGAATTGGTACCACACCCAGAAAGCGAAAAGTCCGTAACCGAAGACGAGAAAACCATCCCAACTCAACGGCCCAGTGAAAGTAGGGGCCGAACCCGGCCCGGCAATGGCAACGATCGACATGAACATCATCCCGAGCACGCCACCGGCCAACCGCTTTACAAGCATCAATGGATGTTTTCGCCAAGTGATGGCGTTGCCGCTCCGCTCGCGATAGCGTGGCAGGAAATGACGCATCGCACCTGCAACCGCGCTCTGCGCTGCTGACCCTGGCTCTGACGCCGCCGGTTCCGGAGCGGGCTGCCCAGGCGCGTGCAGCTGCCAGCCGATTCCGGTGCGTATTGTTGCCGTGATAGTTTCATGATCGGCAGCGCGCGCTGCACTGCGCGCGCGCTGCGCACGTTCCAGAATGACCTCGCGTACCGCGCCCGGATTGGCCACATTGCGGAAAACCACCTGCCCGGCAAAAGCCTGAATGACCACATCGCCATACCCGAAAACCTGCTCAATAGCGCCCTGTGTGATTTCCACCGCCCGCACTCGCTTGAGCGGCGCTTCCGCGCGCATTTTGTGGATTATCATCAGGCGCTCGTCGCTGACCACGCGCCGGTCGGTCACCAGATAAGCATCGTCGCGCCAGTCCACCACCAGCAGCGCCATCCAGGCAGGAAATGCCACTCCACTCGCCAGGATGAGCGGCCACCATGGCAGTCCATTCACCGCCAGACCAACAGCCCCGAATGCCGCCCCGCCAAGCAAGAAGAGCGGGAAAAGCATCCGGAGTGCCAGCCAAGGCCAGTGCGGCACACATAGCAGGATCACCGCCTCTTGCGGGCGCAGCCCGGGCTGCCGCCCGCGCTTGCGTAGCAGCTGCATCGAACGATTGTGCAAACGAATGCGCGCGGCAATTGGGGCGTGTTCTCGCGCCAGTCTGATTACAATCCCGCGCTCGAGCACCAGCAGCTCCGTGGCCTGCAACGGAGTCACAGTGTCAAGCTGCCGCGCCCCTTCCAGAAGCGCGCGCCCGCCGAAACAATCGCCCGGCTGGAGCCGCGTCAATTCCCTGGAACCCCTACCCGCGCGACGCGCCCGGGCGGTCACCGCCACTGCCCCGGAATATACCACGTACAACCATGCGGCCCGGTCGCCCGCGCTGTAAACCACCTCGCCGGCTTCATGCGAGTGCAGCGCGCATTGCTGCGCGAGGTCGTGCAATGCCGCCGCCGGCAGCGCAGAAAACGGAGGGTGGCTCTCAAGAAAAGTAGTGATTTCCGCAGTCGTGATGGGCATGAGCAACCGTCGCCGCCTGATTTTAGCACGAAGCACGCCATCTCTGCCAAGGACATCGCCCCAGACGGTAACGGCTCGAGCCACCTGGTTCGTCCGTGCTATAATCCGGCAGACTCCGAGGCGGACGCCACGCATAGCCGCCAAAACCACAAAAATGAGCAATACGACACAGCGAAAAACCGGGACCAGAAGCCGGAAAAGCCAGCGCGGCAGTGCCCGGCGCGACGGCCTCACAGGCGAGCAGAAAACGGATGTTATGGGAGTGCTGCTAGCGTTGGTAGGAATATTGCTGCTGCTGGCGTTCTTTTCGCCCAACAACAGCCCCATCGTCAGACGGTTGGTGCAGGCACTGCAGCAGCCTTTCGGTTTGGGGCGCTTTGTGGCCCCGTTCG
This sequence comes from Anaerolineales bacterium, assembly GCA_036011785.1. Taxonomy (GTDB): domain Bacteria; phylum Chloroflexota; class Anaerolineae; order Anaerolineales; family UBA11657; genus CAJWGI01. Next base: position 2,953 of record DASCOB010000045.1, read on the forward strand.
TCTGCCTAGCGGTGGGAATATGGGTGATGCTGCGCCACTTTTCCAAACAGCTTCCCCGCATCCGCCCGGAACAGGTTCTCGGCGCAATGTTGCTCTTCCTCGCCGTGCTCACGTCACTGGGCGCGGACGGCAGGAGCGGCGGAGAGCTCGGCCATTACCTTTTGCAATCGCTGGTGGAAGGGCTGGGGGCGGTGGGCGCGGCTGTCGCTGTGATTGCGTGGCTTTTAGTGGCACTCATCCTAATGTTGGGCACATCCACCGGCCAAATAGTAAAAGCGCTCGGCAATGCCCGCGCGCAGTTGAAAGGCGTGCGCGAGCAGCCCAATAGGCAGCCCGGTGCGCATCAGATTCCGCTGACGCCGGAAGCGACGCAGCCGGACGACAGCCCCACTCCGGCGCTCAAACAATCGACCCGCACGCGGGGTCTGTTCAAGAAACGACGCAAACCTGCAGAGCCAGCTGCGGAGCGTGCCATCGAACAGTCTCGGCCCATCGCGCCCGCAGACGGCGGATCGCCACAGTGGAAGCTGCCCAAAGTGGAAAACATTCTGGCCGTCGGCGCGGAGTTGGCGGCAGATGACGAATATGACCGCCAGCGCGCTCACACGATTGAAGAGACATTGGAATCGTTCGGCGCACCCGGACGGGTGGTTGAAATAAACCGCGGACCGACCATCACACAATTCGGAGTGGAGCCAGATTTCGTCGCCACGCGTGGCGGCAAACGCACCAAAGTCAAGGTAAACAAAATCTCGGCGCTGGCTGACGACCTCGCGTTGGCGCTTGCAGCAGCTTCCATCCGCATCGAGGCTCCGGTGCCGGGGAAAGGGTTCATCGGGGTGGAGGTTCCCAACGCCAACAGCTCACAGGTGGCGCTGCGCGACTTGATGGCATCGAAGACGTTCCAGGAATTGCATTCGCCACTTGCGCTCTGTCTGGGACAGGACGTTTCCGGCCGGACAGTCTGCGCGGACCTGACGGCCATGCCGCACCTGCTCATCGCCGGCACGACTGGCTCAGGCAAGAGCGTGTGCGTAAACGCCATTATCGCCACGCTCTTGCTGCGCAACACACCTGATCAATTGAAAATGCTGATGATTGACCCGAAGCGCGTGGAACTGACCACATATCGCCACATTCCGCATCTGCTGGTGCCGGTTATCGTGGACTTGAACAAGGTGGCGCCGAGCCTGCAATGGATAGGACGAGAGATGGATAACCGTTACACCAAGTTTGCTGAAACCGGCGCCCGCAACATTGAGGATTTCAACCGGCGCGCCGTTGAGCATGACGAAGAGCGCCTGCCGTATCTGGTGGTGGTGGTAGATGAACTGGCCGACCTGATGATGGTTGCACCCGAAGATACCGAACGCATTATCACACGCCTAGCGCAGATGGCGCGCGCCACCGGCATTCACCTGATAATCTCCACGCAGCGCCCCTCGGTGGATGTGGTCACCGGGCTGATTAAGGCCAATTTCCCGGCGCGGGTGGCGTTTGCCGTGGCCTCTTCAATTGACAGCCGCGTCATTCTGAACCAGCCCGGAGCGGAGCGGCTGCTCGGGCGCGGCGACATGCTCTTCCAGGCCCCGGATGCAGCGCAGCCGCTGCGAATGCAGGGCACCTTTGTTTCCGATACTGAGCTGCGGCAGTTAGTGCGGCACTGGAAAGGATTCCATCGTGGCCCCTTACCGGCCGCAGAATCAGAGCCAGAAACAGGAGAAGCCCCAGCTGAGCACGCTGAACCGGAAAAGGACCTGTGGGAGGATATGGAAAACCTGGCTAAAGAAGAGGGCCGCGACGAACTCTTTGCGAAAGCGGTGGACACTGTGCGAGCCGATGGGCGCGCATCCATCTCGTTGCTGCAACGCCGCCTGCGCATCGGCTACACCCGCGCGGCCAAACTGATAGACGCGATGGAAGAAGCCGGCATTGTCGGCCCGGCGAAGAAAGGCGCAAAGCAGCGCGACGTGCTCAACTCGAAGGCGACCCAAGCAGAGGCCGCTTCTGATTAGCGCTGTTGCCATGGTGTGATTATCAGACTGTCAGTACCGCAATGCCTTGGATTACCCAAATTCCCATCCAGCAGGCCACTGGCATGCTGAAAAAAGAGTACGACAAAGCCATAGAGCGCGCCGGCCGCCTGTGGAACATTGCCCAGATTATGGGCGTGAATCCGCGTGTTATGCACAGCAGCATGGCGCATTACGGGGCCATAATGCACGGGAATTCACCTCTCTCGCGCGTGCAGCGCGAATTGATCGCCACCGTTGTGGCCACGGAGTTAGATTGCCATTATTGAACTCAAGCCCACGCGCACGATCTCCGGGGTGAGATCGAGGAATCTTGGAACGAAACGCGGGCGGATGCCTTTGTCCACGCTGTGGCCCGCGATTGGCGCTGCGCGCCACTCGAACCGGCAGACCGGGCGCTGTGCACGTTTGCGGCTGATCTCACTCACCGTCAGAGCGCCATGACCACCGGCGATCTCGACCGGCTGCGCGCGCACGGTTTTGATGACCGCGCCATCCATGATGCCACTCAGGTCGTGGCTTTTTTTAACTACATCACTCGTGTCGCTCATGCGCTCGGAGTGGAACCGGAGGGTTTCATTCAGCCGTGGGGCCGCGCGGAATAATCTATTTTGGACACGCACTGCATCCGATGTTCGCCAACGCCGGCAGCCGGTTTATAATGCGCGTTACTCGCATCCACTCAGGCGCTTAGGTTTTGTTCAATTGGGCGCTGTCGAAAATCGGATCGGTGCGAAGAGATCATCATTAATGCGATGAGACGCGTTGCAATCACCGGAATTGGCGCTGTCAGCCCATTGGGCCTTACGGCAAAAGAGAGTTGGGATAACTGCACCAATGCGGTCAGCGGGGTAGGGCCGATAACTCTGTTTGATGCCAGCGATTTTCTGGTGCAAATCGCGTGCGAGGTGAAAGACTTCGACGCAAAGCGGTACATGGAACCCGCCGAAGCCCGACGCCGGGATCGTTGCCAGCAGCTGGCTGCGGCGGCTGCAGCGGAGGCCATGCGACATTCCGGGCTGCAGGTCACTGAGCAGAACGCGCACAGAATAGGTGTGATAATCAGTTCTGCCATCGGCGGAATCGGGACGCTGGAAAACAGCGTGCGCGTGATTGAAAAGAACGGGCCGCGGCGGGCAAGCCCGTTCACCATCCCCATGATGATGCCCAATGGCCCGAGCGGACTGGTTGCCATCGACATTGGGGCAAAGGGGCCGGCGCTCTCGGTCTCCTCGGCGTGCGCCTCCAGCTCGGACGGCATCGGGTTGGCCTGGCAGTATATCCGCAGCGGTGTGGCCGACGCGATGCTGGCGGGCGGCGCGGAGGCGACAATATGCTCGGTCGCGGTGGCCGCTTTCGACCGCCTCGGCGCGATGAGTCGGCGCAATGAAGATTATTCCATGACGCCCCAACCCTTCGACAAAAACCGCGACGGACTGGTGATGGGTGAAGGCTCCGCCGTGCTGGTACTCGAACACTTGCAGTCCGCCCGCGCGCGCGGCGCGAACATTCTGGCGGAGATGGCCGGTTACGGCGCCACCAGTGACGCATTTCACATCACAGCCCCGCATGAAACCGGCGCTGGTGGAGCCACTGCTATGCGCCAGGCATTGCATGCAGCCGAGCTAGCAATCACTGCGGTGGATTACATAAACGCGCACGGCACCGCCACCCCACTAAACGACGCCGCCGAAACCCGCGCCATAAAAACGGTCTTCGGCGAGCACGCGCACAAAATAGCGGTCTCCTCCACAAAATCGATGACCGGCCACATGATGGGCGCGACCGGGTCACTGGAAGCATTGTTCTGCGTACAGGCCATCAGCGCGCGGCTGGCCCCTCCCACCATCCATTACCAGACCCCCGACCCCGAGTGCGACCTCGATTATGTGCCCAATGCCTCCCGCGAAATGCCCATCAACGTGGCTATCAGCAATTCGTTCGGGTTCGGTGGCCACAACTCGGTGCTGGCGTTCAAAAATTATACATGACTGATTTGGACGTGCTGCAGCAGCGCCTCTGCCTGAGTTTCCGGCAGCCGGATTTGCTACGCCGCGCGCTCACCCATCGCTCCAGCCTGAACGAAAGACCGGATTTGATCGAAGCCAACGAACGCCTGGAATTTCTCGGCGACGCCGTCATCGATTTCGTGGCTACAGTCGTTCTCTTTGAACAGTTTCCAGAACTTGATGAGGGCGAACTCACCCGGCTGCGCTCCGCGCTGGTGCGCACCGAGCAGCTCTCGCGCCTGGCGCGCTCGTTCGATCTCGGCGCTGCTGTTTTGCTCGGTCGCGGCGAGGCCGAAACCGGCGGACGCGAACGTGACGCTCTGTTATGCGCTGCTTTTGAAGCAGTGGTGGGCGCGCTTTTCCTCGATGCCGGCGTGCAGGCAGTGAGTACCTTCCTGGAGCCGCTGCTGCTACCGCTGGCGCGGGAGACGCTTTCCAGTCAGGGCCATCTGGACGACAAGAGCCGCCTGCAGGAATGGGCCCAGAGCGCGCTGGGAGCGACGCCGCACTACTCCACCATCGCCGAGAGCGGGCCCGACCACGTGAAAGAATTCACAGTGGAAGCAATAATCGCAAAGCAGCGCTATGGCGTCGGCCGCGGGAGCAGCAAACAGCAGGCCGAGCAGGCCGCAGCGCGCGCAGCCCTTGACCGCGCCGCCGCGCACCGCTGCCGGTGAGCAGCCGGTTCGGAAAACTGCTGCTCACCGGCAGCGGTGGGTACCTCGGCCACCGTGTGGCTCAACTCGCCAGTGAATGGGAACTCGCTCACAGTTGGCACGCCAATGCACCTGACTCCGCTCTGCCGGGCGCGGCGCTACAACTCGACCTATGTGACTCCCGCGCCGTCCATGCGGCGATTGCGCGCCAGCAGCCGGAAGCAATCATCCACGCCGCCTGCTCCAATCGCTCAGAAGCCGCCATCGTGCCCGCTGCGCACAATCTCGCACAAGCCGCGGCGAAGTACGCGGCCCGGCTGGTGCACGTTTCCACCGACATGGTTCTGGATGGTAATCGCGCCCCTTACGCGGATGACGACGTCCCGAATCCGCTGCACCCATACGGCAAGGCGAAGGCTGCCGCCGAGCGCATCATTGCCGCACGTTGTCCGCAGGCGGCCATCGTGCGCACTTCGCTAATCTTCGGAATAGAACCGCTGGATCACCAGACGCGCTGGCTGGCTGCCGATGCTACCGCAGGCAGACCGGTATACCTTTTCACCGATGAACTGCGCTGCCCCACATGGGTAGACACTCTGGCGTGGACGCTGCTGGAACTGGCTGCCAACGACTATGCCGGCCCGATAAACGTCGCCGCGCCACAAGCGCTGAATCGTTGGGAGTTCGGGCTGAAAATGCTTGCGCTGCTGGGGATGGAGACGGGCGCGAACGTGCGCCCCGCCCTACAAGCGGAGAGTGGCCTGACGCGGCCCACCGACCTCACGCTGAAAGTCAGGCGCGCGCAGCGCCTGCTGCGCACTCCGTTACTTACCGTCGACGAAGCCATCACGCGCATTCGCCGCGGGCAGCCCGCTGTTGACTAAACCGGCGCGCTCGATACAATTGCAGCACAGGGGCAGTGGCGGAATAGGCAGACGCAGCGGACTTAAAATCCGCGGGGGAAACCCATGTGGGTTCGAGTCCCACCTGCCCCACCTGATTGGGTCGCGCTGACGCTTTGTGCTGGGCTTTACCCCGCCTGAAAACCGAGTGAATCCACCTCGGGGTTGGGGAAGTCAAAACCCTCCAGATCGGGGAAGTGAACGATAGACTCGATGACCGCCCACGGCGCAAGGGCGCAGGCCACCGCGGTCATCTCACGCTCCGGCCCTTCCGGTGAATGAGCCAGTTGCGGCAGCTGGTATTCGGGCAGTTCGAGCCAAAGCCCCACGCGGTCAAAACCCTGCGCGCGCACATAGATCTTCTTCTGCCGAATGCCCAGGCCCTTTAGCGGCAGCCCATCGCGCAGCACCAGCAAGACAATGTCCCCCACCGCTTTTTCCATGTTCATCATCGTTCACACTCCTTATTACGCAATTCCGCAACCGGCGCAACCACGCCCGCCGACAGCGACAATATAATAGACTCCGCCGCACGAAACGGCAAGGGCATCTCCGGAAACGGTGAGTGCGCAATTGCTTCCTCAGGCAGCCAGTAGGAATATCCGAGAATCGCCAATGTCATGCTGAGGAGTGCGGCGACGAAACATCTAATTATTATGGGGACATGCGCGTGCGCCGTATTCAATGAGATGCTTCGGAGCGTCCTGCTACCATTTCTGGGTACACTAAGGACAACGCGCCGCCCCTCAGTATGACATGTGTTGTTCAAGGGGTATACAGCCAATATCTGATTCCGCAAAACCTCAAAAACAGCTTGTGCGCACGCACGGGAGCGCATGAAGATTCTGCTGCTGGGCGTCGGGCTGCAGGGCCGGGCTGCGCTGTACGATCTCGCGCACAGCCCCGATGTCGCCCACGTCATCGCCGCTGACGCTGACATCAGCACGCTGCGCGCGTTTAGCGAAAGTCTGCCGACCGACAGGGTCAGCGCCACACGCGTTGATGTGCGCGACGAAGCGCGCGTGGCAAAGCTGATGCAGAAGGCGCAGGCCGTGATTGCGCTGCTGCCACACACTTTTTGCGCACCGATTGCGCGCCAAGCCATCGAGTGCGGCATTCATTACGTGGATGCCTCCTACCCTGACCCCACCTACAAGAAACTCGCCCCGAAAGCGGTTGCATCCGGAGCGGCAATACTGCCGGAAATGGGACTTGATCCGGGCATTGACCTGCTGCTGGCACGGCAGGCCGTGAGTGAACTGGATGTGGTCACCCGCCTCGACAGCTACGGCGGCGGCATACCCATCTCGGAGGCAGCCGACAACCCGTTGCGCTACAAAATCTCGTGGACGTTTGCCGGGGTGCTACGCAGTTACGCCGACAGAGCAGCGCGCCTGATAGTTTCAGGTGCGCCCGTGGATATTCCGCCGCGCGCGCTTTTCTCAGAGGCGCATCGCCACACTGTCACCGTGCCCACTTTGGGCGAGTTGGAGGCTTACCCAAACGGCGATGCCACCCAATATCTGAAAGCGCTCGGAATAGCCGACAGCGTGCAACACGCCGGGCGCTACTCGCTGCGCTGGCCAGGTCATTGCACCTTCTGGGACAAATTGGTCAATCTGGGGTTTCTGGAGGAAACGCCCGTGAAAACCGGCGCAGCCACGGTCTCGCCGCGCCAGTTCGTGCACGACCTGCTGCTGCCCCAACTTCAATACGGCCCCGATGAACGCGACGCGGTAGTGGTGCGCGTTGAAGCGCACGGACTGAAAGCCGCGCAGCCACGTCGCGTCACTTACGAGATGGTGGACCGTCGGGACACCGAGACCGGGCTTCTGGCCATGCAACGCACTGTGGGCTTCACCGCCAGCATCGGAGCGCAGCTGCTGCTGCGTGGCGACATCCGGGCACGCGGGCTGCTTTCGCCGGTGAGCGATGTGCCCGCGCAGCTTCTCTTCTCATCTTCTCAGAATTGCGCAACCGGAGAATCAGCGTACATCGCCGCGTCGCCAGTCCCTCCACGGATACGTGAACCGGCGCACATTTACGCCGGTTCCGAAGAATATCTCCTCTGTGTCGCGGACGCAGGTATCCAGATGCAATCTTGCCGCTCTAGCCAGAGGCGACTTGACGCTTTCGCGGGAATGACACCCAGGCGATCCGGCGGATTGCGCTCGGTAATATTGAAAAAAGAGGGCTGTTACGCCTTCACCGCCGCGGCAGATTCCTTCTCGCGCTCCGCGGTCGCCAGCAGGTTGGCTGCGCTCTCGCGCACCGCTTCGCCCTGCGCGCCCACCATCTGAGAGAGCTCCTCCACGCGCTCATCCCCCTCCATAGCGAACACGTGCGTGCGCGTGCGCTCACCCCGAACCTGTTTTTCCACCTTGAAATGCACATCCCCGTAGCCCGCCAGCTGCGGCAGATGGGTGATGCACACCACCTGATGCGATGTAGTAAGGCCCCATAGCTTGCGGCCCACAATTGCGCCCACGCGGCCGCCGATACCCTGATCAATCTCATCGAAAATGAGCGTCGGCTTACGGTCTGCCCGCGCCAGCACCTCCCGCAGCGCCAGCATCAGACGCGAGGTCTCCCCGCCAGAAGCTATTTTTGCGATCGGCTTTAGACCTTCGCCCAGGTTGGGCGCAACCAGAAACTCCACTCGGTCGAGCCCGCCGGCATCAAACCCCGCCCGGCGGCCATCCCCGACGGGCACGCCCTCGGCATCATCATGCCATTCGATCTCGGCCGCAAAGCAGGCCCCATGCATGTGCAGTTCAGACATTGCGGCCATCACACGCTTTGCCAACCGTTCCCCCGCTTCGCGGCGTTTGTCTGAGAGCGCCACGCCTGCACTACCGACCTTTTCCAGCAACGTTTTCTCGCGCACGCCCAGCGCCTGAATGCGTTCCCCCGCGCCTGTGAGGCCCTCAAGTTCGGCCTGCGCGCGCTCTCCATATTCGAGCACCCCCGCGATGTCAGCCCCGTATTTTCGCTGCATGTCCTGAATCAAACCGAGGCGCTCTTCAACCTCGGTCAGTCGGCGGGGGTTGAACTCAATAGCGTCGCGATAGGAAATCAGGTCGCCGGTCAAATCACGCAATTGCTCCAGCAGCGATTGCGCGAGAGCATGCTGTTTCTGCAGTCCGGCATCGATGTACGCCAACCGCTCCAACGAGTGCGTGAGCTTCCCGAGCGAATCGCTGCCTGCCGGCGGCCCGTTCGGCGCGTCGCTCTCCCCAGCCGCTTGCAGCGCCGCCTGCGTCAGTTCGGCCAGTTTTTCTGCATTCGCCAGTCGCGCGCGTTCATCGCGCAGCGAGACTACCTCTCCAGGCAGCAGCCCAGCCGTGGTTATCTCGTTGATCTGAAAGCTAAGCAAATCAGCACGCTGTGCCGCGTCACGTTCGCCAGCCCGAAGTTCGGAAAGTTCGCTCCGCACCGCGTTCAGTTCGCGCACCGCACTGCCGAGTTCGGCGCGCTGCGCGCTCAGGTCGCCAAAGCGGTCTAGCAGCGCCAGGTGCTCGCGCACGCGCAAAAGCGAAAGGTGCTCCGACTGACCGTGCACATCCACTAGACGATCGCCGATTTCGCGCAGCACGCCGAGACTAACGGTGCGCCCGTTCACGCGGCAAATGTTGCGGCCGCTGGAGCGCAACTCTCGCCCGAGAGTGAGCTCCGCCCTGTCAGCGTTCTGCTCCAATCCTTCGCGCTCCAACAGTAGTTGCAGCTCGTCCGATAGCGCATCGCTGAGCGCGAAACTGCCCTCGACCAGCGCGGTCTCACAGCCCTCACGGATGAAAACGCTGTCTACCCGTCCGCCCAGCATCAGCCCGACCGCATCGATAATAATGGATTTTCCCGCGCCGGTCTCGCCGGTGAGCACGTTGAATCCCGGCGCAAAAACGAGGCTCAACTCGTCGATAATGGCAAAATCCCTAATACGCAGTTCTCGTAGCATGGAGGCTAAATCGAAATGCTGCGCAGGCGCGCATAAACGGTGCTTGCCGCCAGCGCAAGGTATATCAACCCCCATAGGTTCAGATTAAAGACCCCGGCCAGCAGCATGCCCCCGACGGCCGCATAGGAAAGATAGCGCCCGCGCCGCCGCCCGACAGCACGGCGGATTATTTCGGAGATGATCCCGCCCGCAGCGGGCGCAAGGAAAATCACGAACCAGCCCAGCCGCGCCAGCAGCGCCCCGACCAGACCTGAAAGCAGCAGCGATAACCCGGCTGCCACTAGATAATCATGCCAGCGCGCGGTCTCGAACTTGGATTGCTGCTGCCGCACACACTGCGGGCAGCGATAACCCACCGGCGTTTTGCGCGCGCAGCTCGCGCAAATCAACTTTCCGCAGCGGTTACAACTCAGGCTGGTCTCGCGCTCCGGGTGGTTGGCACAAAACGTACTCTCTGCGGGAGCGCGCGCCTCAAGGCCCGGGGCGGCGCTCATTGTAGCGAGCGCCCTTTGATCACCAGCCGCTCGGTCAGGTCGCGATAAAAATAAGTCGGCGGCTGCAGGCGCACAAAACTGCAATTGCGCTCGCTGGCGCGCACACGCACGCAGTCGCCATCCAGCACCTCCATCTCCGTCTGACCGTCCGCGCTGAGAATGGCCTGATGGTCGGTGCGCACAGTGATGGTGATGGTACAACCCTCGGCCAACACCACGGCGCGCCCGACGCTCAGGTGCGGAG
>DASCOB010000046.1:0-2048 GCA_036011785.1 Anaerolineales bacterium
TACATAAGCGCCGGCGAACGGCTGACCAGTCGCATCGGCCTTATAAAGGAACTCACGAGAGTTTGTGAATGCCTCATCATACGAAGCCCAGGCCGCGCATGCATCTGCATCCGCATCGTCAGCTTCGCAATCCTCAGGCCTGTCCGCCTCCGGCTTACTTGCATCAGCGATAAAAGCCGATGCTTCTGCCACCACGGGGCCCCAGAAATGCTCCGGGAGTACCGGCGCGAACGCGACACCAAACTGCCACTGTGATAACCCGGGTTGAGCGTTGAAGGTATATTTCAAACTATAATCATCCAGAGCTTCAACACTGGTGAGGATGTCGGGCTTTACTGCACTTACCCAGTTACCGGTCAGATCCAGGTCAAGAGCTGTATTGATGGTGAAGGCCACATCATTGGCGTCCACCGCCTCGCCATCGCTCCAGGTTTGATTATCCAGAAGCTCAACAGTTACCGTCCAAGCATCGCCGTCCTCCACTGCACTGCCCGGCAAACCCTTGGCAAGACCCGGAATCCAATCCAGACGCTGCGATGAATAGCCAAAAACACTACTCATTACGTTGCTAATGGCATACCCAGTCCACACGCTATTGTCAGGCCCATAATACGACCACGGGTTTAGCGTGATTGGATCCTCGTAGATGCCAATGCGGTAGGCGTCACAGCACTCGCCGCCGGCGGCTACCTCTTCCACCGGTGCGGCTTCGACCTCCACCTCGACAATCTTCTCGACTTCGACAACCTTTTCAACTTCGACAACCTTCTCTACTTCAACCTGCACTTCGACCTCTTCACGCACCACCTGGGTAACCACCACCTCTTTTTCTACCTCAATCACCTGTGGCTGGCATGCAGCCAACACCAGACCGGTGACCAGAAGCAGGCCGAATACTACAGAAAACTTCTTGCGAGAATTCATGTGTTTTCCTCCTTACACAAATGACACAAATGGATGAAACTGGTTCCTTGCTGCCACGGCAGGCAGCGCTCTTTACAACAAGATTGCTACGGTCTTAAATTGAAGTTGCGGTTGAGCACCTCCTTTGTCCAGCCGGGCAAGTGCCCGAACGCATGCATGAAACCACAGACGCCCACACAGAAGACAGGATTCATGAAGCAAGTGGGCTGATTTTCGAGTATTCATTGTACCAGAAAGCACAGGAAACGCAAAACGCGCTTTCCTATCGAGCGGCGCGCAGCTTTATGCCCAACCCCCATCCCCACCCGGCGAGCAGCGCCGCGAGTTCAAGCAACCACCAGCTCAGCGCAAGCGGCAACGCCACGCGCAACCAGCGCGCTGAATGCAGGTAGAAATATGCGTCTTCCGGGACCAACACCCAGCGGCCGCGCACCGCATGCACGTAGAACACATGGCGCGTTTTTCGCGCAGCATCGTAGAAAAGATAAGCCTCGTAGCCGCGGCTGGATTGCAGCCGCACAGCCATTTCCATCTGCGCGGAAGCGCCGAAATCGCGTGGGCGGCGCAGTCCCTGCAGCTCAGCCTGCATCCCGAAATCACCGCTGGCGAGCGAGCGCTCCAGCGCGGTGACCACTGCCCCGGGGGATGCGTATCGCTGCCGGTATCGCTCGGTGAAATAATCCGCCCGATAGCGCTGCCGGCTTTGCGCCAGCGCCAGCGCGACGAACAGCGCGCTCGCCAGCAGCGGCGCCAGCACGGCCAGCAGCAGCCACTTGCGATGGCGTTGAAGCATCGTCCTCATGGCAGCATCTAGCGTGCGCAGCACCTAAGTCGCAGGACTCAAGGCCGCGGCGCGAGCGTGACGTGGAATTCCAACTGCGTACCCTCGCGCAAAACAGTCAGCTCGACAATCTGCCCGGCGCGGGTGTGGTGGACGAGGTAGCTGAGTAAATCGGCGAAACCGCTCACCAGCCGACGGTCGATAGCCACAATTATGTCCCCGCCTGGCTCGAGGCTCTCGCAGCTCTGCGGAGAGCTGCCGCCACGCAGGCCGGCCGCGGCAGCCGGGCCACTAGCGTCCACGCATACAATGTACACCCCGCCCTGCTGTGGCAACCCCAGCG
>DASCOB010000047.1:0-3250 GCA_036011785.1 Anaerolineales bacterium
GGTAAGCCAACGGTTTCTGAATGGAGGGAACGATGTCAGCCAGCGCAGCCAGATGGAACACCCAATCAACGGCCGTGAAGAATCGTCGAATTCCCTCGTAATCGGAGACGTCCACATCTTGCACGGTAAGATTAGTGTAGCTGTGCAGGTGCTTCAAGTTCTCCGGTCGCCCGGTGGAGAAGTTGTCCAATACTGTCACGGTGCGCCCATCGTTCAGCAGCCGTTCTACGAGATGACTGCCAATGAATCCCGCGCCGCCAGTGACCAACACTCTTTTGCTCATCGGCGTTGACGTCGAAGAGGGTTTAGCCCGCGTTCTCCGTTTTGCTCATGCAGTGCGCGATCAAGCACCTCAAGCTCGCAAGTGTGGACAAGTCGAAACACCAAATCAATGTCACTCAACATCCTGCAATCGCTCTCGCAGTATTTGAAGAAGCCCGACAGACTGGAATACAGTCCCAACGCGCTCCGTGCATCACACGTGTGAGACATCTTGTTTCGAGCATCCAGCATCTTCAGACAAATGGCCTCCACGTCAATCCACTCTTGCACAATGAGCCAGCTTCACGCAGAATTTCGGAGAAAAGCATTCTTCACCCTGAGCGTTGCCAATTACCTTGATTGACTACCACGCCAGCTCAAAACAAAACTTGAAGCACCGGATGCAACCGGCCTTCATCAGATCGCTGTCTGCCCTTTGCTCCAGAGCCACTTTCAGTTCTCCTAGAGCAGCCCCGGAGTCACTCAGGATCCAGTCCTGATACATGCAGTACCTCAATCTCCCTCATAACCCGCTCACAGAAAGTTTCCCCCACCCGGCCGAAATCGACCCAATCGACGCTGTATAGGGTCGTAAGCTCATCGAACTGGAATTAAATCTCATGGAACACACTAGCGGCAGCGGTTCTTTTCCATACACGCCGATATCAAAATCAGAGCGCGTATGGGCCGTTCCGGCCGCCCTAGAACCGAATAGGAAAACCCGACAATGTTGGAGAGGGAGATTGAACTGCTGAATCACGTCGCAGATCATCCCAAGTATCCGCCGTTCCTCCGTGGATTCGTTCCGCTTCGTCATCCTAGCTGCTCCAGTGCCAGCCAGTTACTAGCGGGAGTCAACCGGCAACAAACTCCAGAGCCTCTTCGCTCCCCTGGTATAACTCCCAGAACTGCCCGCGTGCCTGCAGCAGGGGTTTGTACCGTCCTTTCTCCACCACACGCCCATCCCGCAACACGACGATCTGATCGGCATCCTGTACCGTGCTCAGGCGGTGCGCGATCAGGACCACGATCGCGTCGGAGCGCAGGCGGCTGATGGCAGCATGTACGGCCTTCTCGGTGATGTTATCCAGCGCACTAAACGCCTCATCGAAAATGAGCACCCCTGGTTTGTGCAAAATGGCGCGCGCAATCGCGACGCGCTGCCGCTGCCCGCCGGATAGTTTCAACCCACGGTCGCCAACTAGAGTTTCATACCCATCAGGCAACGTCCCCACAAACTCATGTAGCTGCGCAGACCGCGCCGCCAGCTCCACTTCCTCGAGACAAATCGACTCATCCCAAAGGACAATATTGTCACGCAACGTGGCGTTGAACAGGAACGTGTCCTGCCCTACGTATCCGATGCTCCCTCGCCAAGTTGTCAGGTCTAACTCCCGCAGGTCGACGCCATCCACCAAAATGCGGCCAGAGGTTGGATCGTACAGCCGCACCAGCAAGTCGGCGATGGTGGTTTTGCCGGCCCCCGTGTGGCCAACTAAGGCCGTCACGTGGCCGCGACGGAAGACCAGGTTCACATTGTGCAGCACACGCGAATCATCGCGCCCGGGATAAAAGAACGAAACGTGTTCCAACTGGACGGTTTTCACACCGCCAGAAGAAAGGGGGCGGCGGCCAGACTGCTCTTTAGGCAGCACGTTTAACGTCTCATCGACAACTTCAATTTGCCGTAAGACGCCGCTGAGCTGCACAAGACTGGTGTTCACCCCGCTGGCCGAGGGCAGCAGGCGCCGTAGGCCAACGATCATGGCCATCAATCTGGGCAAAGTCAAGCCTATGGTTGGGAAACCGAACACCATCCCCACCAACAATACGACGAGCAGGATGCCAGTAACCTCGAAGAAAATCACCGGCACACCGCCCAAAATCGCAGCGCGCACGGCCAGTGGTAGCGCGCCACCTTGGACATAATCCAGACGAGCCACAGCCGTCGCTTCAAAAGTATGCGTCTTCACCACGCGCGCGCCGTCCAGCGCATCAACCAACAAAGCAGACTGCTGCTGCCTTAACTCGTGTAACCGGCGGCCAATCGACTTTGACCTTTCTTCCAGTGCTCCCCGCATGTAACGTACTCCCAACAACACCGGCCCGCCGACCAGCAACGTCGCCCACCATGAAAGATATAGCAACAATCCAAGTGTTGTGAGTACATAGGTGGTCGCAGAGAGCAATTGCGCACCATAGAGAATCGCATTGCTAATGCCGCTTGAGGCCTTGTCGACGTCTTCGAACATTGCCCCACGTCCACGGCGCGTGATCTCGGAAAATTGAGCCCGCAGATAAGCTTCGAACATCCGCGCGCGAGTCTGGTGTGAAACGGTTGTCATGAGCCAGTTCACCCAGCGCGTCCTGGCCAGCATCAGTCCGTTTTTTAACAGCACGAGCATCGCAACTACCAGCAGGCCAGCCATCACCACCGATTCCGGGCGCGGAGAAAGCCCGACCAACGTCGCCAGGCGCTGCAGGATAACATTGATCGGGTTGGCTGCCGATAGCTCCGGCTCAATCATAATCCCGGCCACCGGCACAATCAAGCCAATACTGGCCACTTCCGCAATCGAGCACAAGAAGGTAGCTGCCGCGATCAGCATGATGAGCCACAGATACGGTCGGAAAACGATACGCCAGTAGAGTTTCAGCATTGAGTTATCGTTGATTTATCTTTGTTAGCCGCCCTCGCTCCGCCCTTTCGACATGCTCATATTTTCAGCATCTCTTTGGTTCTTCGGTATTCTCACCGGCGAAACTACGGCCGGATTTTTGTGCATACCCGCTGCCTCATTCCGGCTAGTCAGGGCACGGGAGTTACGCCGCGGCTATCAACGCAATTTGGCGATGTTGCCCACGTTCAGTTCGACCGGTACTGAGCGCGGCCCAGCGCGGTGGCGCTGATAATCACCGATGAGTTCGAGCAGCACTCGCACGCGGTCAACGCCAGAAAGACGAATATCAAACACGCCCTCATAACCTT
>DASCOB010000048.1:0-1765 GCA_036011785.1 Anaerolineales bacterium
GTGCGTATCAGCACCACCTGCACTGTTTTCGCAGAATCCGAAGTACTATCCTGGCTGGGCAAAGGCAAAAAAATCGAGGATATTCTGTGGGGAGTGCACCAGTCCATCGCCTCGCGCTCTATCGGCCTGATGCGCCGAGTAGGCATCGATGACCAGATCACTTTCACCGGCGGCGTGGCAAAAAACATCGGCATGATTAAGGCGCTGGAAGACAACCTCGGCATGAAACTCAACGTCGGAGAGGAATCCCACTACATGGGCGCGATTGGGGCAGCCCTGTTTGCGCTCGATCACATTCTGTCCAGCCGGGCGCCGGCCGGCACAGCGGAGGCGCTAGCATGACATTCACAGCGGGCATCGACGTCGGTTCCACGTACTCCAAGGCAATCATCCTCAGCGATGACAATCGCATCGCTGGAAAGGCGATGCGGAACACTGGCTTTAAGTTAGACGAAACCTCTCAAAAGGTGTATCGCGATGCGCTGAGCGATGCCGGACTGAACACTGATGATGTGAGTTATGTGGTCGGCACCGGTTTTGGCCGCCATCGCATATCTATCCGCGACATCCACGTCACCGACCTCACTGCCAGCGCGCGTGGTGCTGCCTTTTTGTTCCCGGAAACACGCACAATTCTGGACGTGGGTGGGCAAACGATGAAAGCCAGCCGACTGGATGAGCGTATCAAAGTCAAATCATTCCGCCTGAACGACAAATGCGCTGCCGGCACCGGCGCGTTTCTCGAAAAGACTGCCCGCTACATGGGCTACTCCACCAAAGAGATCGGCCCGTTGGTGGCCACCTCGCGCGAAACCGTGCCTGTCTCCGGGGTTTGCGCAGTGTTTGCAGAATCAGAAGTCATCAACCATCTTTCCCAGGGCGCAGCGCCCTCCGACATTATGTATGGTGCAATCACCTCCCTTGTCGGGCGCTCAGTGCAGCTGATGAAGCGCGTGCGCATGGAACCCGAATTCACTCTGATTGGCGGCATTCTACGTTTCGACACCATGGCGGATGTGGTGCGCGATAGCCTGAAAACTGAAGTGAATGTGCCCAAAGGGGAACTGGTGCAATTCGTATCAGCGTTGGGCGCAGCCATCCTCGGGCATCAACGCCTGCGTAAACTGAGCGTTGACGGTAGCACTGCCCGCGCGGCCACCGCGTCGGCAGCAGCCTGATAGCGCGGTGGCAGCCAGAATGACACGGGGGCAGCCAGCTAGCAATTCCAATGGCTCGGAGCACGGTTCGGTGCACGAACTGGGCGTCATCGTAGAAACCGAAGCGCGGCGAATGTTTGCCGAAAGCCAACTTAAGGCGAATCCGGAGCTGGTCCGGCAGGGATGGGAGCGGCGCTTCGTAGGCGATGCGCGGCAGGTGCGCGAGGCCGTCGAATTGTACGAGGGGTTGGGATATGAGACGCGCGCCGAGCCGGTCAGCGCGGAAGAGTTGGGTGATGATTGTGAAGAGTGCTTTCTCATCGTGGCTTTGAAGTTCAAGACGGTCTACACGCGCAAGGGGAACGCGGAAACAAAGGGCAAAATATAAGCAGATGACGACCACAAACGTGCTGGGCAATGAGGCCATCGCTCTAGCGCTGGTGGAGCAGGGCTGCCGGGTTGTCACCGCCTACCCCGGCACTCCCAGTTCGGAAATCCTCGCCGGCGTGGTGAAACACAAAAAGCGCCTCGACCGGCAGGTCTACACTGAGTGGTCAATCAACGAGAAGGTCGCTTTTGAAGTAGCGATGGCGGCCAGTTGGACGGGG
>DASCOB010000049.1:0-17924 GCA_036011785.1 Anaerolineales bacterium
TTGTCCACGTCCATGCCCATTTCGGGGTGTGGCGTGTCGATGAATACTCCGTGCAGTCCAAGGCGCTTGCGCACGATGGTGGCGGCGCGATCGGTGGTCAGCTGCCGGGTGAGCAGCAGCAGCAACGGCCACAGCCCGACGAGCGCGGCCTGTTTGGCCACGCTCTTTCTGGCTGCGCTGATTTTTCCGAACGCCGGGTGCGTGCCGGAAGCTACGTTCGGGTTGATCGCGCTGACGTCGCCGCCGCAAACGGTTTTCCTTTTTAGCCTTGTGTAGGTGCGTTTGCAGGCGGGGAAGCGCGATTCCATCACGCTCTGCTCGATGATCTGATAATGCAGCTCGTGTTCGCTTTCCATTGTTCGGTCGATGAACCAGTTGAGCATTGCGGGCGTGAGCAGCGGCAGATCGGCGCTCACCCAGAGCGTGCGCGTGCTTTCCGGGTTTAGTTCAAGCACGCGGGCGCAACCGGCGCGCGCGTTGTCGAAGATGCTTCCGGTGCTGCGCATATAGTAAACCGGTTTCGTGCCGCAATGCAGACCGTGTTCCGGCGTCAGCCCAATGATGACCACGTTTTCAATGCGATCGGTTGCGGCCACCGCGTCAAGTACCCATTGTGCCATCGGTTTGCCCGCAATTGGCAGCAGCGCTTTGGGTTCGCCTTGAGCCAGCAGACCGAGCAGCGGGTCGTCCAGTTTGGCGATTCCGCCTGCTCCAATTATTGCGTCCATTCGCTCTGCTGCTTCCCGGTCAGGAGCGTAGGTCTTGAAGTTGTGGCTCGAAACCGAGTTCGTCAATGAGGTCTGTTAGCTCCGCGATGGTCAGAGCGCGCTCTTTTCCTTCCAATGCCACCAGCGCGGCCTCCATCATGTTGGTGCCGAAGGAGCGGCCATCGAGCACCGGGGTGGTGGTGACTAGGTAGGCGATGCCGCGCTCGCGAAAAAGGCCCACATCCTTCAGCGTAGTGGTGTTGGTGACCACTATTTTTCCGTCCAATCGGGCCGGCATGGAGCCTTTGATGAAATGGCAGTCTCCTGCCAGAACGGTGGCCCAGCGGTACCATTTCAGGTGTTTCGGCACGATTTCATCCTGTTTCTCGCCGGTGGGGTAAAGCATGGAAAAAGGCATGCGCCCGGCGATAGGCATCACAACAGCGGCCACGCGCTTGAGAGCGGCGATGGAACGCACCGGGATGGGAAGGTCCAGCCCGAACATCAAATCACCGAAAACACAATCGTACCCGGCTTCATCAAAGCCAACCGACATTCCCCACCGGTCTGCGCCGGCAGTGAAGAGGGCGCGGCGAGGATTGATTTCTGCGCCAATGCGTGACTCGATGAACGCGGCTGCACCGCGCTCGAGGGTGGTTTTCAAACCCAATCCATCCACGAAGGGTGTTTCCTTAATGTGGCGCACCATGGGCTTGACGGAGTGAAGCTGATACCATTTGTCGTCGACCTGCAGTCCGAGATCAGCGCCGCCGACGCCGAATGCGTCCACCTTGCCATCTAGTTCTTTGAACAGTTCCGCCGCGCGCTCCATGTCGCCGTCGGTGCCGATGCGCTCGATGGTCACCGCTTCTCCGCGCAAGGTGACCTCGACGCGCTTGTCCCGCTTGGATGACCCGATGCTGACGCTGACCGCGCGTTTCATTCCTTCACTCCTTTCCCATGCTGGTGTGGCAAATAGTGTACCCCTTCACCGGATTTGGGTCAACGACAGAGCGCCAACCCATTCCGTCGCCGGGCGGCCACGGCGTCTGTAGTTCATTTTGCCGGGAAAGGAAACGGGCGCTTTGGGGCGCACACGCGCCACAGGCCAGGGAGCCACGTGCGCCAGTTCACCGTGGCGATGCCCATGATGATGAGCAGCCCGCCGAGCGCGAGCTGCCAATCAAGGACCTCTCGCAGCACAATCACCCCGAGCGCCAGCGCGGTCACCGGAATGACATAAGCGACCAGCGAGGTGCGCGTGGGTCCCCAAGTGTGAACGAGGAAAAACACCAGTGGATAGGCCAACGCGGTGCCGATTAACGCCAACCACGCGGTGGCGAGCCACGTAAGCGGAAGCCGTGGCAGAGTGAACGGAGCTTCCACAGACGGAGCCAGCAACCACATGGTGGCCGCGGCCAAGGGCAGCGCGAATGCCGTGATTGCAACCGGGTGCTGCCCCTGCAGAAAGCGGCGATTATAGACGGCGCTCGAAGCGTAGCAAAGCGCACCGCCAATCACCGCCGCCTGTCCCCATAGATTGAACGAGATTTCCCCGGGACCGAGGTCACGGGTGAACAATATGCCTGCGCCGGAGAATCCGAGCACTACACCGATGGTCTTGGGAACGGTGATGCGGTCGTTGGCGATGAAGCGATGCGCGATGAGCGTAGTAAAGAGTGGCATCGTCGCGGTGAGTAGGCCGGTCAACCCTGAATCTATGCGCGTTTCGCTCCAGGCAATCAACGTGAACGGCAGGGCCGTGTTCGTGATTCCCAGCAGTGCCATCAGGCCAATGTCCTTCGCGGAAGCGGAAAGAGGGATCTTCCGCACCAGCACCCACGCCCAGATTGCCACGGTTGCCAGCGTGACGCGAAGCGCCACCAGCGTGAACGGGCCAATCTCGGCGATCGCGATTTTTATCCAGAAATAGGATGTGCCCCAGCAGAAGCCGCCGAGGGTGAAGAAAGCGGCCCACTGTTTGATGCCGGTTGTGCGTTGCATTGTGGCAAAGTATACCTTGGGATACAATTGCCCGTCATTCGCCCCGGAGCGACCGGGGCGCCGACTAGGCTCTTCTGATTTGCTCAGCGCAATCATTCTCACACTGAACGAAGAGCGCGCACTGCCCGATTGTCTCGCCTCGCTGCGATGGGCAGACGAGGCGCTGGTGTTCGACTCGGCCAGCGCGGACCGCACGCGCAAAATCGCGCGGGAGAACGGCGCGCGGGTGCTGCAACGCCGCTTTGACAACTACGCCGCGCAGCGCAACGCCGCTCTGGCGGAGACGCGGGCGGATTGGGTGCTCTTCGTGGACGCGGACGAACGCGTCACGCCGGAACTGGCGCGCGAGATGCGCGAAGCCATCCGGGAGCAACAGCCGGTGGGGTGGTGGTTGCCACGCCATAATTTTATTTTCGGCAAACTCACTTTGCACGGCGGCTGGTATCCAGATTATCAGCTGCGTCTCTTTCGGCGGGAGTGCGGCCGTTATGACCCCGAGCGACATGTGCACGAATTGCTGCAGCTAAACGGGCCCACCGGGCGCTTGCGTCATGCGCTCATTCACCACAATTACGCCAGCATGACGGAATTCGTCGCGCGGCAGCGCCACTACGCGCGCTACGATGCCGCCGTGCTGCGCAATCAGGGCGAGCGGGCGCGAATGCACAATTTCGCGCTGCAGCCGTTGCGCCAGTTTTTCTGGCGTTTCGTAGCGCTCTCAGGGTGGCGCATGGGCTGGCACGGGCTGCTGCTGAGCGCGCTTATGGCGCATTCGCAATGGGCGCTTTACCGGGAACTGGCTGCTCTGAGCCCCGACGTGGACGCGACGGCATGAGCGAACCTTGTCGCGGATTGGGCCCTCTGTTACAATCTGCCTCGCAGAGAATGCAACCGATACTGCAGCTCCCGGTGCTGGTGCTAAACGCCAACTACGAGCCGCTGAACGTTTCCAGTGTGCGGCGTGCCATGGGTTTAGTGCTGCATGGCAAGGCCGAACTGGTATTGAACGGGCGCGGCGTGGTGCGCACTCCGAGCGATGCCTTTCCCTGTCCGTCAATTATTCGGTTGGGCCGCATGGTGCGTCGGCCGTGGCCACGCGTAAAACTCAGCAAGCGCGAGGTCTTTCGACGCGACGGGCACACCTGTCAGTACTGCGGGCAGCGCACTTATCAGCTCACCATCGATCACGTCGTACCACGCCGTCACGGAGGTAGCCACACGTGGAGCAACGTGGTGGCCGCCTGCGCGCCGTGTAATCGCCGCAAAGGCGGGAAAGTGCCATCAAAAGCGCGCATGCGCTTGAGAAGGAAACCCTTCGAGCCGCGCCCGACCGCATCCTATCGATTTGGGAATTACACAGCCACGCACAGCAACTGGCAGCCGTTCATCGATGGCTGGTAGCCGCTGCCTGCACGACGTCGGGCAGCCAGTCTGTTCCCGCCTGAAGCGTTTCCACCAACGCATATAATCCACCCGACACGGCCCCATGCGCACCCAGCACCATCGGGGTGTGGCAGGCCATCGTGGCCTCGGTGAAGCTGCGCAGGCGTGCATTGCTTATCTTCTCTGGCTGGCACAAATCCGAGGCATAACGGTCGGCCGCTGAGGGCCACTGTCCGTGGTGCGCCAGAAACACACGCGTGTCGATGAAAGCAGCCGCTACCATTTCGCCCAACTGGTCGAACACAGCTTTTGGCCCGGAGCGCTCCATGAAGTGCGCCAGCAACGAGCGCACCCGGCCATCTCCCCAGCGACCGCTGGCGGTCATGCCGCGTTCCTCGGAGAACACTCTGATCCATACCTCGGTGTGCGCCTGCAGAACCTGCCATGTGTGCGGTGAGACGCGCCCAATCAAGGCGACGTGGCTGCCTGGCGTGGTCAGCACCTGGGCGGCTGCTTGCCAGCGTGCGAGCGGCTGCTCAGGTAGCCGTTGTGCCAGAAAAGAGCGTAAATCCACAGGCGTATCGGGGTGCCAGCGCAGTGCCACCAGATCAGTGGGTGTATCGATATCCAATTGGGTCGCGGCCGTGGGCGGCAGCGCCTGCACGGTGAAACCGGCTTTGTCTTTCAATACCCAGCTCAGCATGTTGTCCCGTGGCAGCCGGGTGGCTGCGTCCGACAGCACAGTCACGTCAGTCAGTCCGAGCCAATCGCTGGAGTGAACATTGTTTGTGATTGCCCAGCGGTCGCCCGCGCGGCTGAGCCGGTCAACCACCTCGGCTAGGTTCTTGCGGCTGAGCAAAGGCATGCTGCCCGCGCCGACATAGAGCACACGCCGCAGCTGCAGGCGGCGTGCCATTTCTCCTATGCGGTGGCCGAAGTGAAAGGGCTTTTCGGGTGGGTCGACATCCCATAGCAGGCTACCTGAGATTGCGGCGAAATCACGGTCTGCGTCCCAGAATATACGTTCGCTTTTCGGCGTGGCCATGATAATCCTGTCAATCTGATTCAGTGTGGCAAGAGCCTGCACGGTGGCCATGGCGGCCCGCCGGCGGGAGGCGTGTACCAGCGCTTCTTGCTCGCTGGGGCCACTGGCCCCCAACATTATCACGGCTGTTACGGCTTGTTTCATCTCAGGTGGCGCGCGCCGCGCTTTGATGTGCGTGAAAAATCGTTCAGTTGATTTCCGGTATTATCAGGCCGTACCCGCTATCGTGGCGGCGGTAGACCACATTTACCGAGGCTGTGTCCACGTTGTAGAATACGAAGAAACTCTCGTGTCCAAGCAAGGCCATTTGTTCAATGGCTTCCTGTTCGTTCATGGGAGAGAGCGCGAACCTTTTGCGGCGCACCACGCACTCCTCTTCGTTAGTGCGTGTTTCCCTGGTAGCTTGTTCCTGATTGGCGAGCACTTCCCCTACGCGCTCCTGGCCGGGCTCCATGTTCCGGCTGTGAACCCGTTTTCCTTTGTGGCGCTTTATCTGGCGGTAGACCCTTTCGACTGCTTTATCCACCGAGGCGAAAAAATCAGCTGAGTGCTCCTCGGCGCGTAGTATGGTTCCCGGTACCTGCAGCGTTATCTGCGCCACTTTTCTGTCCCCGCTATTGCGGGCCGTCTTGTTCACGGCCAGTTCCAATTGCGCTGCGCGCAGCTCGGGTAGATAGCGGTCTAATTTCCCGACCTTTTTTTCTATGTGCTCCTGCAAGCGTTCATTTACTGTCATTCCCCTTGCACTGATTGTTACCGGTATTGTCACACTGACCTCCTAATGTTCCGTAATGTGATTAGATGCTTGTCGGCGCGCGCGAGCGTCACCGCCCAAACCTGCGTCACCCCGGCTGCCCGCAACGCTTCAGCCACGTTTTGGCGACGTTCCGCCATGTTGAGGCCGACCTGCGTTTTGGTGTCGCGGCTGCGGTGAAGCGCCCTCGTTTCAAACGGAATGTCCGGCGAACACCTAGCGTAATTCGTCAAGATACCTGCCTAGTTGAAACCGCGCTCGCGCAGCCGTTCGTCAGAGAGTGGCATTGGCGCAAGAAGTGCCTGCGGGGGAAGGTCTGCCGACAGCGCCTGGAGCACCATTTCGCCCTAATGAAATGCCATGGAAACCAACCGATCGAGCCGGAGGCTATATCTGCGGCAGACATAGCATGATACTCGCTTGCCGTGTTGCAGTGGATTATTGCACTGACCACAGAGCGGGGAGGGTAGCGCCTGCATCGAGAAGTGACAATCGGTGCAAAAGGTGCCGCCGGATTGGCCGCAGCTAACGCAACTGGGCGGCAACACAAAATCAGTGATTTTCGTAAACAGACGGTCGCCCAGCAATGGCAGGCGTGTGACCCATCCGGACACGGCGTCTGCTGCTGTCGGGGCTGCAGCCTGCGCGTGTCGGAGCGATGCAAAGGGAAGATTATGACAGGTAACGAGAGTCTTGTGCGGCGGCAGCGGGTATGCACGATGATTCATTTCGAGGCTGTGCGTGCGCTCAGATTGTTGTCCGGGTTCTCCTTTATGTGCCGCCTCCGAGCGATTCCATCAGACTGGTGAACATGTCACCAATCGCCGGCCCGAGCAGCGCCAGAATCACTATAACGACTACGGCTACCAATACCAGGATCAACGCGTATTCCACCAGGCCCTGACCCTGTTCATCCGTGGAAAATGGCATAGTTTGGCGCTCCTTAATCCAATGTAGATGCTGTGCTCAAAGTATAGTCAATATGGCGACGCGTTGCAAGTGTGCGCTGCGTGCTGCCCTAACCTTGAGGCTGCCGCAACAATATCTCCACGATTCTCTGCGCCGCACGACCGTCCCCGAAGGGATTGACCGCCTGTGCCATTTCTTGGTGTGCGTCCTCATCTTCCAGAAGGCGCGTGGTTGTGACCACTATTTTTCGTGTTTCGGCGCCTACCAGCGTGGCTGTCCCAGCATCGATTGCTTCGGGGCGCTCGGTGACTACCCGCATCACCAGCACCGGCACGCCGAGGCCGGGGGCTTCCTCTTGAATGCCGCCCGAATCGGTGAGAATAAGATGTGCTCGTTTCATCAGATGGGCGAAGGTCAGGTAGTCCAGCGGTGGAAGCAGGCTGATGTTGGCATTACCTCCCAGCGCTTTCCTGACCGGGCCGTTCACGCGGGGGTTGGGATGAACCGGATAGACGATGTGCGCGTCGTCACGGCGTGCCAATTCCAGCAGGGCGGCGATAATGCGTCCTAGCGGCGCCCCGAAGTTCTCGCGGCGGTGGGCGGTCACCAGAATCAAGCGTTTCTTTTCCGGCAGCGCGCCCAAAATTTCTATGGATGATCGCGGCAACCGGCGCGCGGTGATCACCTGCAGCGCATCGATAACGGTATTGCCAGTGACGTGCACGCTTTCTTCCGGGATTCCCTCGCGCAGCAAAGCGCTGCGCGCATTCTCCGTGGGGGCGAAGTGTAGGCTGGCGGCGTGATCAGTCAGCGCACGGTTGAGCTCTTCGGGGAATGGATTGGTGCGGTCGTAGGTGCGCAGTCCGGCCTCCACATGACCCACGGGCATGCGGGCGTAAGCGGCTGCCAGCGTGGCAGCCAGCACCGTGGTGGTGTCGCCCTGCACCAGCATCCAATCTGGCTGCAAATCTGCGATTATAGGCTGGATGCGTTCCAATACATGCGCGAACACGTCAGTGGGGGCCTGGTCTGCGCTCATCACATCAAGGTCATAGTCCGGTCTGATATCGAAAAGGCGAAGCACCTGGTCGAGCAGCTGCCGGTGTTGCGCGGTGACTAGCACGTGCGCCTGCACGCCCGGGCTGCCCGCTAGCGCAGCCACCACCGGGGCCATCTTGACCGCTTCGGGGCGGGTCCCGATGACTGAAAGAATCTTCATCATTGCGCCTTTGCGCGCTGGGAGCGCAATTGGCCGCAACCCGCGCGGATATCCAATCCGCGGCGCACACGTACTGTTGCGGGGATTCCGGCTGCGTTCAACTGCGCTTTGAAACGCGCCGCCGATTCTCTGTGGGCCGGGGCGGCAGAGTAATCCGCTGTGGGGTTCAGCGGGATGAGATTCACGTGGCAGTGCATGCCGGTGAGCAGTTCGCAGAGGGCGTCCGCCTGCGCTACATCGTCATTGACACCATCGATGAGTGCCCACTCGAAGGTCAAGCGTCGCCGCGTAAGTTCAGTATATTCGCGGCATGCGGCCAGCAGCGTCGCGAGCGGGTAGCGGCGGTTGACGGGCATTAACCGGCTGCGCAGTTCGTCGGTGGCGGCGTGGAGCGAGACTGCCAATTGCTCGCGTCGCCCGGCATGCGCAAAACGCTGGATGGCGGGCGTGAGCCCGGCCGTGGATACAGTGATGCGTCTAGCGCTCATGGCCATGCCTTGTGCGTCGCTCAACCGGTCGAGCGCGGCCAGCGAGTTTGCGTAATTGTGGAACGGTTCGCCCATTCCCATCAGCACAATATTGGTCAATGTGAGCCCTTCGGTGCGCAGCAGACGGGAAGCCCACAGCGCCTGCGCGACAATCTCGCCTACGGTCAGATTGCGCTCAAAACCCATTTGCCCGGTGGCGCAGAACTGACATCCGAGGGCGCAGCCCACCTGCGTGGAGATGCACACAGTGCGCCGTTTGCGGTAGCTCATCAACACGGTTTCAATCTGCTTTCCGTCCGGCAGGTGAAAGAGAGCTTTAGTCGTGCGGCCATCCGCGGAGCGGAGATCGGTGACTGGCGTGAGATTGCCGAGGCTGAATTCCACCGTCAGGCGCTTCCGCAGGCTGTCGGGCAGGCTGGTGGCTGCCTGGAATGAGCCAACTTGCTGCTGGTATATGGCGCACCAGATTTGGCGGGCACGATAATCTGGCTCCCCCCATGCGCGCAGCTTTCTCTGCAGGCTGCCGGCGGTCATGTCCAGAAGATTGTTCATTGTGGTCATCGCGCCGCGGCCGCCGGTGTGGTCTTCGGTTCGGAGAGCATAGCACTGGTCGCTTCCGGCAAGCCCGGCAAAACCAGGTCAGGTTGCAGTTCGCTCTGCGCCAACGCTGCGCGGGTGGTCACCCCGGTCAGCAGCAGCAGGCTGGCAATGTCGGCGCGCTGCGCGCCGAGTATGTCGGTTTCCAGCCGGTCACCAATCACCAGCGTCTCGGCTGCGGTCGCCCCCAGCCGTTGCAGCGCTTGCTCGTATAGCGGAGGCTCGGGCTTCCCGATCACAATTGGCGTCTCACCGGTTGCGGTCTGCAGCGCTGCCAGAATAGCGCCAGTGCCGATGCCGATGCCCTTCTCGGTCGGGTAAGTGGCGTCCGCGTTGGTGCCGACAAAAACGGCGCCGGCGCGGATGTTGCGCACGGCGCAATCCAACTTGGCCCAATTGAGTTCGAAATCAAAACCCACCACGACATAGGTCGGGTTTTCGTCGCTGAGAACGAAGCTTTGCTCTTGCAGTGCGGCGCGTAGGCCATCGCCGCCGATGACCGACACGCGGGTGCCCGTCGGGGTCGCGCCGGCAAGGTAGCTGGCTGTGGCCTGCGCGGACGTCAGGATTTCGTCCGCTGCCACCTGCACTCCCATGCGCTCCAGTTTCGCCACGTATTGCGGAACGGTGCGGCTTGAATTGTTCGTGGCCAGCACGATGCGGCGCTCGCTCTCGCGCAGCACTTTGAAGAATGCACCCAGACCGGGCAGCGCAGTTTCGCCGCGCCAGAGCACGCCATCCATGTCGATAATCAGGTTGCGCCACTGCGCTATGCTCACGCTCATAACCTAACTGGTCGCGAGGCGATTAACGGCCATGGGGCGACCGGCGGATCGCCCCATTTCGCTGCTGCTATTGCCAGTCACGCTGGCGTTCATTTTTTCTTGGACTTCTTCGTCTTTTTGCCCTTTGCGTCATCTTCGGCGTGCTTTTCATCGTCAGCGCTGGTTGGCTCAAGCACCTCGTCGATGATCCCGTACTCCACCGCTTGATGCGCGGTCATCCAGTAATCGCGATCGGTGTCGCGCTCGATGACCTCGAAATCCTGCCCGGTGTGCTCGGACAGAATCTCGTTAAGCCGCGTGCGCAACCGCACGATTTCCTTCGCCTGAATCTCGATGTCGCGCGCCTGACCCTCCGCACCCCCAAGTGGTTGATGCAAATGGATGGTGGCGTTGGGCAGCGCATAGCGCTGTCCTGGGGTTCCAGCAGTGAGCAGTACAGTGCCGAAAGATGCCGTCACCCCGACGGCATAAGTGGCGATGGGTGCGCGCACCAGCCGCATGGTGTCGTACACGGCCAACCCTGCGTAAATCATCCCGCCGGGGCTGTTCACGTACATGTTAATCTGCTTTTCCGGATCCTGTTGGTCAAGGTAAAGCAGTTGTGCCACCATCAGGTTGGCCACGTGGTCGGTGATGGCCGTGCCCATGAACACAATGCGCTCCTTCAAGAGCAGTGAGTAAATGTCGTAGGCGCGCTCGCCACGACCAGTGGATTCAATTACCATGGGGATCAAGTTTTCGTTCATCGGTTTGCCTTCCTGTTTTTGGTAGATTATTCGCTGTCGGCAGCCGCTGCAGGTGTGTCTTCCGCAGTCTCAGCGCCGCTGTCGTCTGTGGCGTCGGCTGCGGCTTCCGGATCGGTTTTCGGGGCTAGTTCCGGCGCTTCGCCCTTTCCGATGGCCTCCAGCCGTGCAAGCGCCATTTCCGTAAGCAGATCCAGTTCCACGGAGCGGCGGCCATTGTCCTTGCGCAGCATAGCGCGGATCTTGTCGGCCGAATCTCCGAACGGAGCCGCAGTCTTCTCTATGTGCTCGTCAACTTGTTTTCCGTCCACCGCGAGACTCTCCGCTTCCACAATCTCGGTGAGCATCAGTGAACGCTGTAGCTGTGCGACGGCATCGGGCTCAATCTCGGCGCGATACTGTTCTTCGGATTTGTTCTCAACCTTCAGGTAATCCGGAAGCGTTAGGCCGCGGGATCGCAACGCGCGCTCCTGTTCCTTCACAAGGTTGTTGACCCTTTCCCGCAGCATGATTGGCGGGAAGGAGACCTCGCAACCCTGAAGCACCGCATCGACGACCTCGCGGTGGTATTCGCGGCTATTTTGCGCGCTGGCGGCCTGCTCAAGCTGCTCCCGTACCGCCACGCGCAATTCCAGTAAGGTCTCATATTCGCCTGAGACCAGCACGGCGAATTCATCATTCATTTCTGGCAGGGTGCGACTCTTGGCCCCCTTGCACTTGATAGTCCAGTGTACCCTCTGGCCCGCCAAGTTTTCGTTCGCGTAGTCCTCTGGAAAATGCAGCTCAAACTCGCGCGTCTCGTCTATCTCCATGCCCATCAATTTGGCGGTCAGGCCGGGCATTGGCCACTCGGATTCGGCCTCCAGCAGCAAGTCTATGTCTTTTTCGTCAGCAAGGGTTTCCGCGTCCTCGTCCCCGTGGTTTAGCGTGCCGCGGGCGTCCATGGTGAGAACATCACCAAGTTGCGCCGGGCGCTCGATTGGCTCGAGCAGCGCGTGCTCGGCTTGAAGGTGCCCCATGGCCTCCGCCACGGCATCGTCTGCAATCTCCACCGGCTGAAGTTTCACTCGCACAGAGCGGTAATCACCCAAATCCACGCTCGGTGAGAGCGGCACATTGAAGGTGAAAGTGGGCGTGTCTTCGAGGGATGCGTCCGTGAGATTTCCGGGCGCGAAGGGATTGAGTTCCGTCTGCGCCAGCGCCTCTTTGTACACGCGCTGTCCGAGGTCGTCCACGGCGTTTTCCACAATCCTGTCCTCGCCCACGTGCTGTAGGATGACGTTGTAGGGCGCTTTGCCCTTGCGGAAACCCGGGATATTGACCCTGCGAGCCAGCCTGCGCGCGGCTGCGCCTTTGGCCTGATTCAGTTGCTCTGCTTCCAGTTCGACAATCAGCTGTACTTCGCAGCTCTCGATCTGGTTCGTTTTTACTTTCAAGCGGCCACCTTTCTCATGCCAACAGATGGGGAAGGCGGGACTTGAACCCGCACGGGCTGGGCCCACGTGATCCTAAATCACGCTCGTCTGCCAATTCCGACACTTCCCCGAACGCGCGCAATTATAGCACGCTGAGCGTTGCCCACATGCAGGTATAATCGCTCTCATGGGTACTCAACAACAACCCCGCTGGTCCCGGCTGCGACGAGGCTGGCGACCCTCCCGCTGGGATCTGGCCGTGCTGGCGGCGGCGATTGCAGCGTTTGCTGTCGGGTTTTTTGGACAATGGGCGCATGCCGGAATCAGCATTTATTGGAAATGGGAGCAATTGCAGGCTGCCGCGCGAGACGCGCTCTTTCGGCGCTCGGAGAACTTGCCTCCGCCAGTAGTGGCCAGCCGGCCAGTGCAACTGCACGCCACCCCGGTTTCGGTGACCGCATCGTACGAGCAATCCGTGCATCTGGCTGAACTGACCTATGTGGTCACAACTTCCCGGGAACCGGCAGTTGGGCCCGCTATCCAGCTGCCCGAGGTTCCCCGGTCGCAGCAGCTTGCCGACTTCGAACACGAATATCAGCAGCCCAACAACTGCGGGCCGGCCACACTCGCCATCGCCATGCGTTATTGGGGCTGGCAAGGCACTCAGAGCACAATTGCGGCAGTGCTTAAACCGCAGCTGCGCGACAAAAACGTGCGCTGGGACGAACTGGTTTATTATGTGCGCACCCACGCCGGCTGGCTGGATGCGCTCTTCCGGGTGGGCGGAGACGCCGGCACACTGGAGCGTTTTGTCAGCGCCGGTTTTCCCGTCATTATCGAGACCGGCTACGAGCTGGATGTGGGCTGGGTGGGGCACTATCTTGTGGTGAGCGGGTATGACCGCGATGCCGAGGTATTCACCGTCCAGGATGTTACCGGCGGCCCGAATCGCAAAATCTCGTACGAGAAAACGGCGGCTCTCTGGGAACAATTCAACCATCTGTATATTCTTGTTTTCCCGGCCGACAAACGCGCGGAAGTGCTGCGCCTGCTGGGTGAGGACGAGCATCTGGATGCCAACCGCTACCGCGCTCTGCGCAGGGCCCGAGCGGGCACCGAGGCCAATGTCGAAAACGCCTTCGCCTGGTTCACGTACGGTTCCAACTTGAATTATCTCGACCGATATGGCGAGGCCACTGTGGCCTTCGACCGGGCGCGCGAGATTGGCCTGCCGTGGCGTATGCTCTTTTACCAATTCGGGCCGTACATCGCTTACTTCAACGTTGGCCGCTATCAAGATGTGATTGATCTGGCCACGGCGACGCTGCAGGCACGCCCGGCGCTGGAAGAATCCTATGTGTGGCGCGGATGGGCGCGTCACATGCTGGGCGACACGGTCGGGGCGCGCGCCGATTTTCGAGCGGCACTGGGGGTCAACCCCAACTTTGTCGATGCACTCACGGCGCTAAACGTGGTGGCCGAGTGACTGCGCGCGGCCGCTTTTTGGCGCGCACCGCGCTGCTCATTGCGGTGTTTTTTGGCCTCGACAAAGTGGTGGCGCTGCTGCGCATCGTCATAATCGCGCGCGTGTTTGGCGTCTCCGCGCTGCTGGACGCTTTCAATGCGGCTAACAACATTCCAGATTTGCTCTTCGTGCTCATTTCCGGAGGCTCGCTAGCCATGGCGTTCATTCCGGTTCTATCAGAATACTTCAGCCAACATGGAAGGGCTGAAGGCTGGCGGCTTTTTTCCCATGTAGCGAATCTTGCTTTTGTAATCACCGCCGCGCTCTCCGCAGTTGTGGCCTTTTTCGCCCTACCGCTGGTGCAATCCAGGTTCGGCATCGCGCCCGGTTTTGAACCTACCCAGCAACGATTGGTAGCTGAATTGATGCGCCTGAATCTGATTGCCACGCTGCTATTCTCCATCAGCGGATTGGTGATTGGCGGGCTGCAGGCAAATCAACATTTTCTGTTGCCGGCGCTTGCGCCGGTGATGTACAACCTCGGACAGATATTCGGCGCACTGGTTCTAGCGCCCGATCATTTTCCGTTTTCTCGCTTGCCGATACCCACTTTTGGTCTGGGCGTGCACGGACTGGTTTACGGAGTGATTATCGGGGCCTGCCTCCACCTAGGGGTGCAGCTGCCGGCGCTGTTCCGTTGTGGCTTTCGCTGGACTGCAGGCATCTCCGTTCGGCACACGGGCGTGCTGCGCGTGTTAGCGCTCATGGGGCCGCGTATCGTGGGCATGGGTGCATTTCAGGCATCCGAATTGATTCGTGATAATCTGGCCTCGCGGTTGGGGGAGGGCGCGGTGACTGCATTGACGTATGGGTGGTTCATTATGCAGGTGCCGGAGACCATCATCGCCACCGCGATCGGAACGGCGCTGCTGCCCACGCTGGCGCGGTTGGCTGCCCGCGATGACCGCGTGGAACTTTCCCGTACCCTGACCGGCGCGCTGCGCATTATGGTGGTTCTCACCCTGCCGGCCGCGTTGGGCGGGGTCTTCCTAACCCGCCCGGCGTTGCAACTCGTGTTCGAGGGCGGGTACTTCACTGCGGACGGCACCGAGATGGTCACTTTCGCAGCGCAGATGTTCCTCGTGGGTTTAATGGGTCACTCGTTGCTAGAGCTGGCCGCGCGCACCTTTTACGCCTGGGGGGATGCGGTCACGCCCACAGTGGCCGCGGTGCTGGCGATGGCGCTGCAGGTTGGCGTCAGCCTCGTGTTATTGCGGAACACAGGTTTGGGTTTCGGCGCGTTGGCGTTGGCTAATACGTTCGCGTTTTCGGCTCAAGCAATCGGCCTTCTGGTCGTGCTGTATTGGCGGCGGCGGGCGTTCAATATCGCCGCGGTGCTGCGGGGATGGGCGGCGGCGGCGCTGGCGGCGGGCTGCATGGCTGTCATCTTGGCGATCTCCTTCCGGCTGGCAGGTGGTCTTCCTGGGGCGGCGGCGGGCGCGATGCTGGCGCTGGCCGTGTACGGGTTAGTCGTGCGCGTGGCAGCGAAAGAGCGTTTCAGCATTCCCTCGGCGTGAGCGCCGCGAAGGTGATGGTTTACCTTGAGAGATGTGTATAGGTCATGAAATGCGGCGCTGTCAGTAGACCGGAAGGTCGGGGTCGATTTCCGTGGCCCAGGCGCGGATGCCGCCTTTTAGGTTTTTTACGCGGGTGATTCCGGCGCTGACGAGCAGTGGCAACATCTGCGCGGAACGCACGCCGGTGCGACACATGAGCACGTACTCGTCGGTGCTGTTAAGTTCGCTTAATCGCGCCGGTAGGTCGCCCATGGGGATTAATTCGGCCTGGGGTAGATGCACGATATCCCATTCGAAATCCTCGCGCACATCCACTAGGCGGAACTTCTCGCCCCCGTCGAATCTGCTTTTCAGATCGGCAACAGTGATGTCCCACTCCTCGCCGGCAGCGCCCTGCTCGTCCTCGTGGTCATGGAGCGGCATTCCGCAGAATTGTTCGTAATCAATCGGCTCAGTGACGGTCGGATTCGCGCCACAGATGACGCAATCCGGGTTCTTCTTTAGGCGCACTTCGTCGATGCTCATCTCGAGCGCATCGTATAACAGCAGTTTGCCAATCAGCGGTTCGCCTATGCCGATGATTAGCTTTATCGCTTCGGTGGATTGAATTGTGCCGATTGTGCCGGGCAGGATGCCCAAAACACCGCCCTCGGCGCAGGAGGGCACCAACCCTGGCGGCGGCGGTTCGGGGAAAAGGCAGCGGTAGCATGGCCCGTGCTGTGACCAGAAAACGGAGGCCTGTCCCTCAAACCGGAAGATACTCCCATAAACGTTGGGCTTCCCCTGTAACACGCATACGTCGTTGACCAGATAACGGGTGGGGAAATTGTCTGTGCCGTCGATGATGATGTCGTATGGCGCAGCCAACTCGAGCGCGTTCTCTGAAATGAAAAGTTCATTGTGTACGGTCACCTCGATGTGCGGATTGAGATCAAGCATGCGCTCGCGGGCGGACTCGACCTTCAGCGAACCAATTGTTGAGGTGCCGTGGATTATCTGGCGCTGCAGGTTGTTGGCCTCCACCACGTCATAATCCACCAGGCCAATCCGGCCCACTCCAGCCGCGGCGAGGTAGAGAGCCACCGGTGAGCCCAGCCCGCCGGTGCCCACGCAGAGCACGCAGGCAGCCTTGAGTCTTTTCTGGCCAACGAGGGTCACCTCCGGCATTATCAAATGTCGGCTGTAACGGGTAATCTCCTCGTTGCTCAGTTCGACATCGTCCGCGCGTATGCCGTCTAGAACAATGCTCATCAGTGTCTCCTTCTAGCGAGTTGACGCCTCGCGGAGCCGCGCTAGCGGATGCCGCCCGCCACCGAGGGCACGATGCGCAGCCGGGAGTCGGCCTGCAGCGGGGTGTCCTCCCCTCTGAGATGGCGTACGTCGTCACCACCCAAAAACACGTTCACAAACGCGCGCAACTCGCCTTTTTCGGAATAAAGATGCTGACGCAGCTGCTCGTGCTGCGCGGTGAGATCTTGCAGCGCCGCGCCGACAGTGTCGCCGCTGACCATGATTTCGGCCTCTCCGCCGGTATACGTCCGCAGTGGTGTGGGAATGCGAATGGTAGCCATGCTGATGGTCTCCTGTAGGTGGTAATCTCTGGGGCTTCAGTGCCCCGCCTCGATGTGAACCCTCTCTTCGATAAACCGCGTGCGGTCATCCGCGAGCAACCATGAGCGCGCGACGTCCGCGCCTGTTTCCTGCACTGAAACAATCAGATATGACCACCACGGCAAGGCTTGCTCGCGATCGTAATCCGAGGGCAGCGCCGGGTGGTCCGGATGGGAATGAAACACTCCAATCACATCCAGAGCGTGCTTCTCCGCAGCGTCCTCGCCCGCACGCATGTCCGCAGCCGTCAGCAGGTAGCGATGATGCTGCTCATCGGGCGAGAATCTATTCTCAAACGTTAGTATCATGCGCACATTGCGATGGCTTCCGTTGGCCTCCCCGAGCAGCAGACCCGCACCCTCATTGGGGAAGGCGGCCTCCAGATGGGCTGCGATTCGCGCGTAAATGCGCTCTGGAATCTGCAGAGCCATCTTTACGACTCGCCTTCCTCCCAGAATCGGTCTGAGAGATATTTGTATCCACTGTCCGGGAACAGGGTGACAATCACGCCCTCGCTAAGGTTTCCTGCGAACTCAATGGCGGCACAAGCTGCCGCCCCTGACGAGATGCCCGCCAGCAAGCCCTCTTCCCGCGCCAGCCGACGAGTCATTTCGAGCGCACCCTCGGTGCGGATTGGCAGGTGTTCGTCGGGGAGATTGTCGTCGTAAAAGCCGGGCACGATGGCGGATTGCATGTGTTTCAGGCCCTCGATGCCGTGGAACGGCGCTTCCGGCTGTACGGCGATTAGCTGGATATCGGCGTCGTGTTCTTTCAATAAGCGGCCGGCGCCCATCATCGTTCCGCTGGTGCCAAGCCCGCACAGAAAATGGGTGACGCGCTCTTTAGTCTGGCTGACGATTTCCGGGCCGGTGGTGTGATAGTGCGCGTGCCAGTTGGCCGGATTGTTGTACTGGTCTGCGTAAAAGAAGCGTTCAGGGTGCGCAGCCGCCGTTTCGCGTGCGTGGATGATCGCGCCGTCCGAGCCGTCCATCTCATCTGTCAGCACCAGTTCGGCCCCGAGAACGCGCAACGTTTTGATTCGTTCCGGGCTGGCGTTTTCGGGCAGGCACAGGGTGACTTTGTAGCCGCGCGCGGCTGCGAAAGTGGCGTAAGAGATGCCCATGTTGCCGGATGTGGCATCCAGCAGCGTCATGCCCGGCGTGAGCTGGCCGGCGTTTTCGGCCTCGCGGATGATGAAGAGCGCCGCGCGATCTTTGACTGA
>DASCOB010000050.1:0-3315 GCA_036011785.1 Anaerolineales bacterium
GCCCTTTCGATGTCCCGATCAAATAGCGGCACTGTCTCATCAAAACTAGCCAGGCCCTTAGGTAGAGGCCCGCGCATTCGTATGCCACCATCTTTCACAAGGTTATCCATGATAGCCTTGTAATCCACAGCATATGAGAGAGCCTGGCGCACTAGAGGATCATCGAACGGCTCCATCAGGCTGTTGAAAGCCCAGTACATGGTTTCGAGACCGGGCTTCTCGGCAATTGCTACATCTGAGTTCTGCTTTAGAGCCTCAACCATATCGGTGGGTAAATTGTGGACGACATCCACTTCACCCTTTTCGAGCATTAGGCGAGTGGTCGCCGGTTCCTCCACATGGCGGAAAACGATGCTTGTTAATCGGGGAGGCCCTTTCCAGTATTTCGCATTGCGCTCCACTGCCACAAACTGCTTGGGTTGCCATTCAACAAACTTAAACGGCCCCGTACCATCCATATGAGTAGCCAAGTATCCCTCAGCCCAAACATCGTCATCGGTCCTATTCTCAGTGACAAGCGCCGGATTCAGGACCGCGCCGACATTCCACGAGGCAAGTATGCTCAGGATGGGTGCGTATGGCTTGGTCAGGGCAATCTCCAGTGTCACCTCATCCACCGCTTTGATGTTTTGTGGCTCAATGTATTCCTTCAGCTTGAAACTGTCACCTTTCTCGAGAGTAAGTACGCGTTCCAGCGAAAAGCGGGCCGCTTCAGACGTTAAAGGTGCACCGCTATGGAAGGTAACACCTTGTCGGAGATGGAAAGTGTAATTCAATCCATTGTCCGATATATCCCACGATTCTGCCAAACCAGGAATAAGCGTCTCACCATCGGGGGCCAGTTCGACAAGACGTTCGTAAACATTGCGTATGATTAGACCTGACTGGCTCTCCACAGCAACGGCCGGATCCATGACGTTAGGTTCTTGCGCCAGGACATAGGTCAACACTTTCGGCACTGGGGTGGCCGTGACCACTATTTCAATTTCCTTCTCGACGATCTTCTCGACGACCTTTTCGACCTCAACGACTTTTTCGACTTCAATTTCCTCGCGCACCACTTGGGTGACCACAACTTCTTTTTCAACCTCGATCACCTGCGGTTGGCAGGCTGCCAGCGTCAGACTGGCTATCAGCAGTAGGCCAAGCATTGAAAATGTCTTCTGGCGTTTCATCTTAATTCGCTCCTTTAGGGCGTAATGACCTCAACAGTGCTCTCAGTGCCGATGGGAAAAAGATACCAAGCACGTAATTTTGTTAATGGCCTCCTATTCTCCCCGGCATATTCATGAAGAAGAAAATAAGATCTTGTAAGATCTTGACTGAATTCTTGACTAATCACCGGAATTCTAAGATGCACGAGTATAACACAATGTTTGCACTGCTGACCAGCTTGTTTCTGAGCATGTGTGGTCCACACGTCTCTGTAATGGTTCACGCCGTTGCTCGCTCATCACAGACCAATTCAGGAACTTTCAAGCCTGTCAAGTGGAGAGAAACAAAGCCCGAACATTTTGTTGCCTGCCACGAAGTTTGAGTTTCGATGCCCGATAAGACAGACCTGCTGCCTTCGGCGTAGGTCTGTCTTATTGGGTGAGAGATTATGTAGAGAGAGCGTCTTAGACCATAGCTATCAGCTTTTAGCCAGAAGACCGAGTTGAAAGAAGCGCAGTCATTGCTGTCAAACTACGCCCAGAATTCTACGACTTGATTTATCGGCCAGACGGTCTCGACGGGGGGCGAATCCGCACGCATTTACATCATAATTACACTGATGTAGGCGGCAAAGCTTTGCATTTCTGCGGGGCAGAAATCCTTCTACCTCCCTAGCCTAATCCGCGACGTGACAGGTGCCCAGAGTCACATCCGACCCACTTCAAATTGAAGCGGGTAAGCGCGCGTCGCGATACCGGCAGTTCCCTTCAGCTAGGTTGCCCAGTCAGCCCAATCTTTATTTGGCCGGTCCGCATCGCTATCTTTACCACTGCCACTACCACCACCAGCATGCCCGCTATTTGCCACGGGACTATGGGCTCCCCGAACACGGCCAGCGCCGACAGGGCCGCAATAACCGGCATGGTGGATGTGAGCGTCGCCGCCACCCATAGTTCCAGGTGCGGGTGCGCCCAGTTCATCAGCAAGTGGCCGATGCTCGGTACTAGCGCCAGCAGCCCGACCCCCAGGGCCACTCCGGCTGAGTTCATGGCCAGTCCTGTGCCAAAGATCAACGCTACCGGTGTGACCGCAATCGCGCCCACGAGCATCATCGCCGACTGGTACTCAAGTGTACCCACAGTTTGCCGCGCCCGCTTTGAAGCGATGAAGTACGCTGCAAAGGACAGCATCGACCCGACCGCCAGCAGGTCCCCTTTGGGACTCCAGTTGAGCGTACCGGACGACCCGTACACCACCAGCGACACGCCCCCCAGCGCGGCGGCCACCCACCCAAGATCATGCAACTTAACCCGTTCTCCGAACATCCACGGCGTCACGAGTAGGATCGGTACCGGTATCAGGGAGCAGATCACCGTGGCGTTGGAGACTGTAGTCAGCTTCACAGCGGTGAAAAAGAGGCTGGCGTCAGTGACAAGGGCCAGGCCGCCGGGCACGGAGACCAGCACGCACTCACGCATCAGGCGCCCTCCACGCAGATAGAGCAGGACCAGGGTTGCCGCGGCACCCAGCCACATCCGGTAGAATGCTAGGCTCAATCCGTCGAGCGCTATCCACTTCGCAAGCGTCGGCGCCAGACCCCACGACAGCGCGGCGCCGGCACCGGCACCAACCGCCAGACGGTGTGTACGCATCCGGTTGCTCAAGTACCCTTCATGCGGCGCCATCAGCCTAAGTCACTTCGCGAGAGTTTCATAGCATGCCAGCAGAGGCCGATGATAGCACTTTTTCTGGAGCAGTTCATGATCACTGACCCGATTTAATTTGAAGCGGGTTTTTCGTTTTTAGCAGGCCATGCTTGCTGACCCGCTGGGGACGGGTGTATAGTTGATTGATGTGGCTGTTCCGGATTATCAATTTTGTGTTTCGATTGCGGCTCCGCATGCAAGGTCCCCAGGGGAGGCTCATCCGGTTAGCGGGAAGTCATCTCGTTGATCGAATACTGAAGAGTTCCCAGTCCAACGCTGAGAGTCACTCGGACATCACCGAGGGTGTCGCGCCTAGCAACGGTGGACAAGCGAATCGGGTGTACTCCGATGCCATCCTGTCGAAGAAGCGCGGTGTGCGGATCGGCCTGTTTCTGCTCGGTATTCTCGTGTTTCTATCCCTGCTGGTCTTGGTGCCGGTCCTATGGGCAATCTG
>DASCOB010000051.1:0-1808 GCA_036011785.1 Anaerolineales bacterium
TGATGCCAAAATCAATGCTGCCGCTGCGCACCCCGACGACAATATCGCCCGGGCGCTGAAAGATGACTTTCACACCCGGCAACGCCGGGATTGTGGCCTGATACTGGCGCGGATTCGGCTTTCGCACCTGCAGGCCGCATCTAGCGAGGAAATCCAGCGCGCCGCTCTCCAATGTTCCTTTGCTGGGCAATCCCAGCCTTATGTCGTTTCGCTTCATACGCTCTCCAAAAAAAAAACACCCGCCCCGGACATGGGGTGGGTGTAGATGAAAAAGGGAATCGTGTACTAGCCCGCCGCGTCCGGTTAGATGGGTGCGCTCCGATGGTGATGACGAATGGCGTTGGCGTTCACGGCGTCCATATTATCACACAGATGCGAATCGGTCAAATCACGCATCCACCGGCACAATCTCGGCAGAAACGCTCCCATTGGCGATGCGCAGCAGGCCCACCGCCGCGCCGGAGGGGTTGAAATATTCCGGCCCGAGCGAGCCCGGATTGAACAGCAGCGTATCGCCCACCCACTTCTTGGTCGTGCGGTGAGTGTGCCCAAAAACAATCACGTGCACATCCGAGGGGAACTTCAGCGGCAGTCTGTGCAGGTATCGCACCAGGGAGAAGCCCACCGTGAAATAAAGCGCCTTTTCGCGCAGATACTCCCACAGCCCGCCGTGGCCGTGCGTTAGCCCGACCTTCACACCGCCGAATTGCATCACCCGCTGCAGCGGCAAGTTGCGGCCAGCCCGCGTCCAGATATCCCGGTTGCCGCGCACCGCTATCACCGGCGCGATTTGCTCAAATTCGCGTAATACGCGCGGATGGATCATGTCGCCCGCATGCAGAATCGCCTTCACCCGCGCCCGACGAAAACATCCCAGCGCACCCTCGGGGATGCGCTTCATCCTTTCGGGCACATGAGTGTCGGTCACCACTCCCAGCGTGATTTCCGGTCGTGCGTCCATCAGCGCGGCTCATGCCCAATCGCCGGGGGTAGTTCCTCGACCTCGGTGCGGGGCAGGCGGAACTTCGCCCACACCGGCACGACAGTCGCCAAAGCCAGCCAGGCCGTGAGCACGAAGGGTGTGCGCGGGTTGAAGCGCTCCCACATCTGCGCGCCCAGCCACGGCGCAGGGAGCGATACCGCGCCAATGCTGGACTGGAACAATCCGAAGGCAGTGCCACGCAATTTTTCCGGAACCGCCTTGGAGACCAGCGACTGGTACGCCGGTCTCATTAAGCCCACCCCCACTCCGAAAATGAGCCAGACCAGCCCGAAACCTATCAGGCTTCTCACCGACACCAGCAGTATGAAAGCCACAGACTCCAGCACAAAACCACCGACAATGACTGTCCGTTCTCCAAATTTATCAGAAAGCCAGCCAGCCGGCAGCGCGGTCATCACCATTCCAATCCCAAAGACCGCACCCAGATAGCCGATGTTTTCTACCGAGACACCACCCACCTCCCTCAAATAAAGCGGCATCAATTCGCTCGAGAGGCGAAAAGCGACATCGCGGACGCCGTCAGTAATCATTATCCACGTCACTAGCCCGCCCGCCAACACCATGCTGACCATGGCGCCCAGCCCACCGCGCAGAGAATCCCAGGTGAGCTGCTGCGGGTGCGCCTCAGATGTTTCACGGAATGAGCCCGCCATCCAAATCCGAATAATGGTGGCAACTCCGTACAGGCATCCGCCCAGAAGGAACATGCGTCGAAAGCCGAAACGCGCGGCCACGAACCCGCCCAGTGGCGGTCCGATCACGGCCACTATCCAGAACAAGGCCTCGGCCACGCCGTACACTTTTC
>DASCOB010000052.1:0-10320 GCA_036011785.1 Anaerolineales bacterium
CCTAGAAACATGTTGCGGTGCCAATATCGGGAGTACCTCCCCCAAAAACCCCACCTCCTCGTTCTTGTGGCTTGACTGTGGATTGTTACTCCGATGGACTTGCACGAATTGATTAACACTTATCTGGATTCAATGTCGCCGCGTCCTCAAAAGATACTGGATGTCGGAGGGGGCGCACTACCACATTCAGCAGCGACTGAGATTCTAGATCTGTTCGATTATAATTTTGCACAGCGCTTTAGCTATGATAGGGACCGCTCACGAGTGGACGGACAAAAGTGGACGACGTTTGATGTATGTTCTCGCCAAATGTGGCCCTACAGAGACGACGAGTTTGACTTCAGTATCTGCGCCCATACCTTGGAAGACCTCAAAGACCCTCTCTGGGTTTGTAACGAACTGGCACGTGTATCTAGGGCTGGATACATTGAGTTCCCGTCCCGCTTTCAAGAGAGCATTAATGGATTGGTTAGGCGCGGCATCACTGGTTGGCCACATCACCGCTGGATGATAACGACTTGCGGTGAGAGCCTGTTGTTGATACCCAAGCTGCATCACGTAAATGCATTTCCATACCTGTGCTTGCCCACTTCGTTTCGAAAGCAATCCGATGCCAAACACACATCCTTTTTCTGGTCTAATCGGTTCAGTGCCTATGAACTGCTCGTATATGTGGAGGATTTTCAACGGGAATACATCTCTCAATTCGACAGTAGTCGCACCCCTTGGTTTCATTTTAGGCGTTGGCTCAGCAAGATTGTCCCACGCGAGCACAGCTCCGCTAAAACACCGCCCGGATATGTGTGGACCGACACGTCCGGGAGAAAGTTTGGTCCGTACACTAGCAGTGATAAAGGCCCCTGGCTAAAAACGACATTGTCATAGCTCAAGATTGCAGTTTTTTGCAACATGGCCTCCACGGCCGAAAGCCTACAAGTTGAAAAATCTTCTGTACTTCCAACAGAACACGGCCTTTGGTCTTACGGAACGTTATCTTTTTGGTCTTGCGCGGGGAGTTGACCGTAGTAGATACAATGTGCATCTCATGTTCTCGGAGGTGCCAGATTTGCGACAGTTTGAACTGCTGGAGAGTGAGGAAGTGTGTTTGCATCCCCTGCCGGCGGGACTGCTTACCTGCAACGTGTTTCGACTTGTACCTCGGCTATTGCTCATGTTTCGGCAGATAAAACCAGACTTGATTCATTTCAATGACCCAGCCGTGGCCGGCATGCTTGCTGGGAGGTTGCAGAAGCACGCTGCCCTCGTACTGACGCACCACACTCCAGAATTCGATCGACGATATGGTTGGCGAGGAAGATTACTCGATAGGCTGGCTTTTGGAGGGCGCCCGTTTGCCATATTTACATCTGAGAATGATCGCCGAACCGGAATCGAGAACGACGGCATTCGGGGAGGAGACAGTGACGTGGTGCCCTATGGCATTGACGTGCCGTCCTTTAACGGCGATTATGACAGGCGTGCAGTGTTACGGGAACTAGGCATTCCGTTGAGTCATCTCGTGGTTGGAAATGTCGCTCGGCTCGTGCCCCAGAAGGCGCATGAATACCTGATTCAGGCTGCACGCCCCCTTCTTGCATCTCGCAATGATGTCACATTTGTTATTGTTGGTGATGGTCAGTCGCGAAAGGAACTCTTGCAAATGGCGCGGTCCACGGGTTATGCTGATCGCTTTGTCTTCACGGGATGGCGTGATGATGTGGCGCGGCTATTGAGCGCGTTTGACATATTTGTGATGCCCTCCCTGTTTGAAGGATTGTGCATGGCGGTGTTGGAAGCTTTCGCTGCTGGGGTACCCGTTGTAGCTACACCTGTCGGTGGCATCCCTTCCAGCGTGGCTGAAGGCGAAACCGGCAAATTGGTGCCCCCGCGGGACGCAGAGGCGCTGGCAAATGCGATTCTATGGATGTTGGAGCATCCGGCGAAAGCGCGAGACATGGGCCTCAGGGGAAGGCAGCTCGTGGAGGCAAAATTCACTATGGAAGCAATGCTTGCAGATACGGTGGCCGTCTACGAACGGCTGTTGACCCGGCGCAACGATGGACATGAACCTGGGTGATGCCGTCCCCTCTGGTAAGCGTTGTCATCCCCTCATTCAACCGCTTGCAATTCACTGTTCAAGCAATTGAAAGTGTTCTAGACCAGACTTTCTGCGATTATGAAGTGATCGTCGTGGACAATGGCTCTACGGACGATTCTGCAACATATTTAGCACGCCATTATGGCACCTCGATCCGGTTAGTACGGTTACATACTAATCAAGGTCGGTCGATACCTAGGAATGTTGGTGTCCAAGAAGCCCGTGGTCCGTTTGTTGCCTTTCTGGACTCTGACGATTTATGGCTCCCCAGTAAATTAGAGCTTCAGTTACCGGTCTTAGAGCGAGACCCAAACGTTGGATTGGTACATTCTTTTTCAGAAGTGATCAGTGATGCAGGTAATCGAATGCGTCGAGAAACAGGCAGGCGGTTGCGACTGCATAGGGACGCCATCCGTCGGGGGTATACGTATGAGCAGATGAGTTTCAGGTGCGTCCTTTTCACTTCGACTATTCTTGTCCGGAAGAAGATACTTGAAGCGGTGGGTGGCTATGATACGAACATGCCGATCTTGGAAGACTGGGATTTGTACCTTCGTCTTTCACTGGTAGCCGAGATATGCGCAGTGGAAGAAGTGCTAGTAAGTTATAGGCAACATGACGCTCACACTACAAGTATAGAGCACGCGCTTGGACGCATTCACACCTGCCACAAACACCTTAGAATGTTACGTCACCATCCTGATTTGCCGTTTGCAGAAATCGCGCGCCGAAATCTGTTCCTCAATCTGGCGGCCGCTCATTATGTGCGGGGCAAGACTGCTGAGTGTGGCCGCTGGATGAAAACGGCCATCCAGCTTGATCCACGTGTGGCATTGTGGCCAGGTTTCCTTATGTGTACTGTGGCAGCTATTGCTCCTAGTAGACTTGTAGACGAGATGCGGCAGGTGAAACGGGCGATTGTTGGACAGGACCTTCGTTCAGAATGACCACCGTTGAGCGCATTATCCCTGCCGACACGCCACCAGGGATTGTTGCGCTGCACCTAAAGCGGTATCAGTTTGCACGTGAACACACTGTCGGTAAACAGGTGTTGGATATTGCCTGCGGAGTGGGTTACGGGTCTCTTCATCTTGCCGAGGCGTGCAAACAAGTGGTGGGAGCAGATATTGATTGGGCGGCGGTGGATTATGCGCGGCAGCAGTATGCTGGCCGGGAAAACCTGGCTTTCGTGCAGGCTGACGCGATGCGAACAGGCTTGGCGGAATCTCAGTTTGATGCAGTCTGCTCATTTGAGACCATCGAACATGTGGGCGATGCGGGAATGTTCCTGAGCGAAATCAAACGTGTGCTCAAGCCGGAGGGTGTGTTAATAGTCTCAACGCCGCGGGTCGAGCGCAGCGATTCGCGCCCAGCGAATCCGTATCATCATCAGGAATGGAGCCTGGCGGACTTCAAACGGTTGCTGCGCGGTTCCTTCCGGAATGTGGAGGTTTTTGGGCAGTTCCGTCGCGATACCGGCGCATCCCGCTGGTTGAAGCGGCTGGACGTGCTGGGGCTGCGTAAGCGGGTCATCCCCCTCTGGCTGGCGCGCCAGGCAGCGCAGGCCGCCGGCGCCCGCGCGATGGCAGACCTGCATATGGAGGATATCTTCATCCGACGCGGGGATTTACGCCGAGCCAGCGAGATTGTGGCGGTTGCTAGCGATGGTAACCATATAGTCTGAATGCTGGGGCGCAGTGTGGCGGCGGAACATGGCTGCTTAAGACCCCGCCAGCGCGATAGCTGCAGTTGATGAAGAAAGCGTAAGCGTTCGCCGCGAAAAGATCACCGCGTATTTGGATGAACATGTTGGCGA
The DNA here is from genome assembly GCA_036011785.1 of Anaerolineales bacterium. GTDB lineage: Bacteria > Chloroflexota > Anaerolineae > Anaerolineales > UBA11657 > CAJWGI01. Next base: position 3,915 of record DASCOB010000052.1, read on the forward strand.
TTTGTTCGGGAAACGCACGGTTTTTCGATTGCCACGCGGAACCCGTTTAACACCAGCGGAAAATCAATTTATCAGCTTTTGCCAATCGATTTGACCAAATCGGCATGCAATTGACTTCTGACCGGATGGCACATAGAAAGGGTCATCAATGGCATGCCCAGGTAGCAAATTATCCCCTATGAGAATTGTTTACACAGTCCTCGACGGTCAGCTCGCTGGCGGTCAGGTGATATGTGGAGAAATGATGCTGGCTGCCAGGGCAACCGGTCATGAGGTGTGCCTCGTCAGCCCAACGCACGGTGAATTCACGCGAATGCTGGAATCCGAATCCGTGCCAATCATGCTTATGCCGATGGCGCGGACGTTTCATTTTCACCGCGCTGTGCAATTCGCTCGATTCCTTAAGTCCTGGCGCGCAGATCTGGTGCATTCACATGCAGCTGTCACTGGAGCCATCCTCGCGCGACTCGCGGCAGTGATAGCCGGAGTGCCCCTGATCAGCCATGTCCACATTGAAAACAAGTTTAGCGAGGTGCCGTGGATACGGAAGATGCAGGTTTGGGTAGATAACTTCACGGCGCGCTTAGCGGCCGAAATAGTGGCGATTTCTGAACATACACGTCGCAGTTTGATTGATCAGGGGATATCCCCACAAAGGGTCCGTGTGATACGAAACGGGGTGAACGTTGATGGAGACGCGAACGGAAAAGCGGCAGCGCGGGCGCGGGCTGAGCTCGGCATTGAGGGTGATGAACCGGTCGTCGGAACGGTGGCGCGATTGTGCCCGGTCAAAGGGCAGCGGGAATTAATCCTCGCAGCCCACGAGATAAGAAACAAATGTGCGGAGGCAAAGTTCATAATCCTCGGGGAAGACTTGGAATTTAATGGGAACTATCGTAATGAATTAGAGCAGTTGGCCGGGCAGCTGGGCTTGGACGGCTGTGTGCAGTTCTTCGGCTTTAGACGCAACGCCGCCGAGCTGATGCACGCTTTTGAACTGTTTGTGCTGCCATCATGGATCGAAGGGCTGCCGGTGACCATTCTGGAAGCCATGGCGGCGGGTAAACCTGTCGTTGCTACACCGGTGGGAGGCGTACCCGAATTAGTGGTGGAGGGTGTAACCGGCCTACTTGTGCCGCCCCGCGCTCCGGAGCGTCTGGCACGTGCGATTCTGGATCTGCTGCAGCAGCCTGACGTAGCACAGGAGATGGGAAGAAACGGGCGTAACCGGGTTCGGCAGCATTACTCGCAGCGGCGAATGTTAACGCAGGTGTTGAGCCTATATGAGACCTTTGCTCGGCAATAACAAACGGGCTCAGCGGCTTATTATTCTGAGCCTGTGGCTGCTTTTATTGTCGGTGGCCATGTCATTGCATTTTATCCTCATTCAGGGCTGGCTTCGCTCCTCCGGTTTGGCAGTGAGCTATGCTCCCGTAGCTGCCCAGCACGCTGACCCAGCGTTTAACTACTTGGCAATATTGCGGAAACTGTTGTCCGGATTGTATCCGTGGGGCGACCAGTTTGTTCGGGAGGTGCATGCATCGGTATCCATTTGGCCGCGACTCCCCTATGTTTTTCTCAGCGCGTTTGCGTGGTCGCTCCGGGACAACCTCGATGCCTTTCCGATGGTTGCGTCGGCTATTACCTTACCCTTGAATGCGGTTTTTCTTTATGTGATTGTGGGCCAGCTATCGGCGGTGCGCTGGATGGCTGTAATTGCAGCAACAGGTGTCCTTGGCTTTTCCGAATTTTTCGTGCTGCAGCCTTGGCACTTCCTCGACCTCTCTGAAATGTCCGCTCGCTGGGGCGAGGCGATCTGGTTTAATCGGCTTGTCAACCCGCAGGTTTCCTTTCTCGTGCTCTGTGTTGGTGTGATTGCGCTGTACAGGTTGAGTTTCGCAGAGCCAAAGTCGCGGGATGGCAACGATCGTGTTGTGGTCAAGTGGTCCGTATTCCTTGGGTTTGTTTATGGAATAAGTTATTACACATATCTGTATGTTTGGAGCTACCTCAGTGTTATTCTTAGTGGAACTTTGTTCTACCTTTTGTGGAAGGAGAAAGTGTCTGCCCGCGTGAAACGAGTGGCACTCGCGCTGGCAATCGGGATTGGCCTTTCGGCGTTCTATTGGATAGATGTGTTTCGGTTTCAATCGGTAGACGGATTCGCTGCGTTCAGTGACCGATTTCGCCTAGGACGCCAACCTGACATAGCCGAACGGCTGGCGAATATTCGCCCTCAAGTGTACACGCTGTTCTTGGCGGGCATTTGCCTATGGAAACGCCGACCGCCTCACGTTTTTCTCCTAGGAATCCTTGTAGCAGCGGAGGTTCTCTGGAAGGTTCCCCTTGTCATAGGTTATGATTTCCAAACGCTGCACTATGCCTACTTGGTCTATGGGCCGCTGGCTCTCATCGGCACTTTGGTCAGCACTTGTGAACTGGTGCGATTCGCTGCGTTACGTATGAAGTTAGAACAGATGCCTTCATGGGCGGTTGGAACTTTGGCGCTCCTGGCCGTTGGGCTGGTTGCCTCACGGTCAATCGTACACGCGACCCGCGTTTTGCCAGCGTATGCGATTCAACCCGAGGTGATAGCAGCATACGAATACGTTCAGAAGCAGGTCTCGCCCGGTGCTGTCATTCTGGCTGCCGACCCAGAAGTCAATATGCGCTTACGCTACTGGGCCCCAGTGTACGTTTATACTCCTTCCGGGTGGGGCACGGTTGTTACTACCGAGAATATGCTGACTCGCGCCGTTGAAGCTCTGCACGCGTACGGCGTAGAGCCAAAGCGCACATTTGGGCGCCATGGGGAGCTGTTGAGCTCGGAGAATTATCTATTCGCTCTCTCTACGGCCTACCCTACGCGGGATTCACGACGAACGGCCATTCAAGGTGCTTATGATACAAACCTGACGGGCACACTGAGTTATCAAGCGGACATCCTGTGGTTCGGCCCATACGAAAGAGCTTTGGCACAGGCAAGCCTCGATGTAAGAGAAGGTCTAGAGCTAATCTTTCGCAATGACTCCGTGAGTCTATACAAGATCAGCTCGCGCGATGCTTTGAGCTGGTAGCCAATGGCTGCGTAACCAACACCCAGGTAATGCTCATTGGCATTGACGCGATCCACCTTTCCCGTAACCGGAAGGGGATCGGGCGGGTGGAACGCAGCATTATTCAGACGCTTGCCCGACGGTCGCACGCTCATCATTTCGTCGTCTTCTTGGATCGTGATCATGATTCTCTAGGCCTACCGACCTGTGGCGCGGTTACTTATTCTGTCTCCCCAACGGGAAGTCTGTTCGCTTGGGAGCAATTCCAATTGCCGCGCCTCGCGCGTCGCTACGAAGTGGAATTGCTGCTATCGTTTTCCGACCGAATTCCTTGGATACTGCCCGGCAATGTAGTGATGTATTTGTTCGAGGTACCAGATTATCGCAGAGAGATGGCTATTGCTGCCGATAGTGTAAGCATTTATCAACGTGCGAGCGACTTGATTACCCAGATGCTCTTTCCGCACTCGCTAAGGCGTGCCAAACACGTTGCGGTTGCCTCTCGTGCAACCGGGCGTGACCTGCGAAGGCGTTACGGCATGCCGACAAGTAAGGTCAGCGTCGTGCCCGCAGCTGCGGATGCGTGTTTCCGGCCACAACCTGATCCCGTGCTCTGGACTAAGATGCGCAAACGTTTTGGTGCGCCAGATGGTTTTGTTTTGCATTTTGCGACCGAGGATCCGCGCGAAAACACCCTATTGGCATTGCAGGCTTTTGCACAGGCGCGTATCCCCGGTGTGATGAAGATGATTGTGGTGGGCGGTGCATCGTCTACGCGGGACAATCTAATGGGGAGTGTCGGCGCTCTAGGGTTGTCTGAGCGTGTGCTGCTAACGAGGTACTTACCAGAAAAGGATTTGGTGGAGTTGTATCAGGCAGCGTCGGCTTACCTGGACCCCTCGCTTTATGAAGGTTTCGGTTTGCAGGTTCTGGAGGCGATGGCGTGCGGCGTGCCGGTGGTGTGCTCCAACGCAACATCGCTGCCGGAAACTGTTGGCGATGCCGCCATTACATGTGACCCTGATGATGTAGCAGCCTTTTCCGCTGGGCTTGAAGCGGTGCTGAACAACCCCGAGCGGGCAGCCATGATGCGTGCTGCCGGTCTCAGGCAGGCAGCACGTTTCTCGTGGCAGCGCACCACTCGGGAACTGATTCGCATTTGCGAGCGCGCCGCGGACTGATGGCAGCGTGGTGAACGACGGGGCCGAACCGGTCCGCGTTGCGCTGCTGACCGAGATAATCTCACCTTATCGCATACCGGTCTTCAATGAATTGGCTGCAATGGAGGGTGTTGAACTGGATGTTCTTTTCTTCTCTGAAACCGAGGGTCGGAGAAACTGGCGCATTCCGTGGGAGAAAATTCACTTCCGATATCGTGTGTTGCCCGGTCTGTTGGTGACCCGCCGGTATCAGGGAGGTCCGGTGTTTTTCAACCCGGGCATTGTGGGTGCGCTGCGGAGGGGGAAATACCGGGCCGTCATCTGTTTTGGATACCACCACCCGACCATTTGGCTGGCGCTGTTATGGTGCTGGTTTTCGCGTGCGCGCGCTCTGTTGTGGAGCGAGAGCACGCGGCGTGACGCGCGCTCTTCCAACGCGCTTGTCAACTGGCTCAAGCGGCGTCTGCTACGGCGTTTTGACGGCTTCGTGGCCGCGGGCAAAAGCCAGGCAGCATACCTGCGCCATCTTGGCGCGCCCGCCGGGAAGATCTGGGTTGCGCCGGATGCGGTGGACTCAGACTTTTTCAGTACTCAGTCCAACATCCATCACGACCGCAAACGCGAAACAATGCAATCCCTCGGTGTTGAGGGTCCTGTAATCCTTTACGTTGGCCGCCTGATTGATGCAAAAGGGATACCTGAGCTGCTGGACGCCTTTGAGCAGGTGCGGAATCGACAGCAGGCGACATTGATTCTGGTGGGCGATGGCCCCGACCGCGCCCTCTATCAGGACCATTGCCACGAACGCAGCCTTGTTGCCGTTCGTTTTGAGGGTTTTCGCCCGCAGGAGGAACTTCCTCGCTATTATGGAATTGCCGATGTCTTTGTTTTCCCTACCCGCAGCGACCCCTGGGGGCTGGTGCTGAACGAGGCGATGTGCGCTGGGCTTCCGGTCATTTGCTCTACGGCAGCCGGGGCGGCTGCAGACCTGATACAGCCCGGACGCAATGGATTATTGCATGAGTCGGGGGATGTTGAAACCCTAGTGGAGCACATGGCAATGATGCTGGATGATGACGGGTTGCGCCGGAGGATGGGCATGGCTTCGCGCGAGATCATAGCCGGTTTCAATCCTGGTAAGATGGCTCAGGGGTTTGGGGAAGCCGTGTTGGGTCTGCCTAATCGGGCATACGATGGGTTTAAAGCCGGCTGACGCGAGAATGCCGCGAGGCATGCGCTGGGTAATCCTGACCGCGCTGCTGTTTCTGATGCTGACGCCCACTCGCGTCGGTGCGGTGAGGGCGATGCTGGTTTATTTGCGCTGGGTCCCGCCGTTCGTACTCGGATTAGCCGCGCTATTTCTCGCCGTGCGGAATCGCGCTTTGCCCCGACCACTGAACAGGGCAGATGCGTTCATCCTGGCCTTCGTCGTACTCGCGCTGCTGTCCAGCCTGTACTCGATTGATCTGGAAATCACCGTGCTCAGAGGGCTTTCTGTTCTCCTGATGTACGGTGCAGTGTTCTGGGGGGTTTGGATGTACGCCGATGCCCACGGAGCGGAGTCGGTGGCGCGCATCATTGTCACTGTGGCGCTGACGGGTTTTGGACTGCATTTCGTCTTTTCGGCAGTCTTTCCGGTGAGAGCGTTTCCTTACTATGGACGGCTTGCCGGCTGGGCAGAAAATCCGGGCACATTGGGAGCGCTGGCGGCGATAACGATGCCGTTGGTGCTGTGGCGTGGGCTGCAGTCTGGGCGTTGGTATTATTGGATGCTGGTAGGTTTTTTGCTGGTCGGAGTGGTGCTTGCACAGGCTAGACTCGAGACCCTTGCTGTCGTTGTGGGCTCAGGCTATTACCTAATACGTGAATTCCCTCACCGAAAGCGCCTCGTGGTTGCTACCGGGATCGCCGTAATAGGCGTCATGTTGCTTTGGGGGAGAGTAGGCACAAACCTCGTGTCTCTTGCCGTAGAAGGGAAAGTCTTTCCCAGTGCCATTGCCACTGCTTTTCCTGCGCCAGGTGGGGAGGCTGGAAAAGCAGTGGATGCAACTGATTTGGCAGGTGACACCGTACTGACAGATGTGGTACCGAGTGATGTGGTACCGAGTGATGTGGTACCGAGTGATGTGGTACCGAGTGATGTGGTACCGAGTGATGTGGTACCGAGTGATGTGGTACCGAGTGATGTGG
>DASCOB010000053.1:0-3057 GCA_036011785.1 Anaerolineales bacterium
AGAAATTCTTGCCCTCCTTGCGGGCAACCGCAATCCACGCTTGCCCTGTTTCAGCGGTTTAATCAATGTGACTGCTCCGGGCCTTGAAAGTATTGGCTTGAAACTGTGTGAGGTACATGTCGACCCGGACATGATGGCGCGAGCTGCGGCTACGACGTACCGGCTGTTTGGTTTTGAGTCCGCAGTAGTGCCATTGGACATGTGTGTCGAAGCGGAAGTACTAGGTGCGCGAGTGGATTTCCGCCTAGAGGCGCGGCATCCGGAACTCCCGAGAGTAATTGCACCTCTAGTGGACTCGCCAAACGAGCTCGAAATCAAGGCGCTGACCGAGTTGACAAAACGCGCGCGTGTCTCAGTTGTGACGGAAGCCATCCGAATTCTGAAGGCAGATGTTGGAAAAGAAATTGTTGTTGGAGCCTGGGTGCCGGGGCCCTTCACGTTGGCGACACAACTCGTAGATCTGACAAACTTGGTCATGGGCACACAAACAGCGGCGGAAGATGTGGGGCGTGTGCTTGATCAACTAACCGATGTGCTGCTGGAGGTCGCCGTAGCCTATCATTTGGCCGGGGCCGACTTTCTCACGGTGCACGAGATGGGTGGTTCGCCAGGCTTCATTGGGCCACCGACATTTGCGGAGTTAGTGCTGCCGCGCTTGCGGCGCATGCTTCAGACGTTGCCCGCCCCGCGCGTGTTGAGCGTGTGCGGCAACATAAACCGCAGCATGGCGCTCGTGGCGGAGGCCGGAGCCGATGCGCTACATGTGGATCAGACAAACGATCTAGCGCAATCACGGGAAGTGCTAGGTCCCGAAACAATTCTGTTTGGCAATATCGATCCGGTAAAGACCTTGGCAGAAAACGACGAGCCTAGCATACGCTCGGCAGTAACGAATGCAATCGAAGCACGCGTGGACGCAATCTGGCCCGGCTGCGATCTGTGGCCGCAGGTTCCGGCGGCCAACATGCGTTTGATGATAGATGAAAGCCAGCGGAGTCTCCGACGTGCTGACCGCTGACGGTGAGTGCTACTATGAAGAACCATGCCTCGCCGGAAGTTCGAGCATACAGTCGAGGTGACACGTACCCTGCAGGCGCTTGAAGAGACGCCTTCTGATGGCGAGCAAAAGTGTAATTGGATACGGGGTACCGACGGAGGACGAACCCGTACTCATGTGCAGCATAGGGGTGTTCATACTTCAATAATCGCATGGCCACTTGGCTACAAACACACCGTACCGCCGCCTAAAACTGATTGACCGGCCATTGAAGAAGATTACGTCCGTGCGGGCAAAGTGATCCCGGACGAGGTGGTGCGCGACCTTATGGCGGTGGGCATGGCTGCAGAGTGCCGCTCCAAGGTGCGCGAATACGTGGCCGGCGGGGTGACTTACCCGATTCTCTATCCCATGATGGATGACATCCAAGCCGTCTCGGACACCTTTGCAGATGGATTCTAATACGGAGTACTGCCGACCCGCCGATTGGCCGGCTGCGCTTGAACTGCTGCGGCGAGAAAACGCCGTGGCCGTGCCCGCATTTTTGGGACCGCGTCTGGAGGTTACACCCCGCCCCGCGTTGGACGAGCTCCACCGCGTGGCGAATGTACTCCACTGACACTACATAGTTGAGTACAACTCCATCGCAGATTTCACCTGATAGTTCCAGCATTTGGGGACCGGTGGCACCTATGTACAGCGGAATGTCGCGGGCCGAGGTGTCGCCGTATGCCACATCCAGTCTCACCTGGTCCAATTGCACAAAATCCCCGCGATAAGTGACCTCTTCCATGGTGAACAGATGCCTCAAAGCCTCGATGTGCTCACGCATTGCCTTCAAAGGCTGTTCTCGCTGGACTCCCACCCGCGAGGCAATGGGCTCCCACAGGTCGGCAGCCCTTATACGCAACACCTGCGGTAACAATAGTGTGGGGCAAAGCAAGAAAAAGACAACCTGTTTTTCCCTGACCGATCGCCACTTCATACCACATGTGACAGCCACCAGTATAGGGTGGGGCGTAGGTTCGACCGCCTAGGTGACAAGACTATATCATAGTCTGCGGTGGTTGTGCTAGTACCCAACTTTCCCTCAGGGACAGGGGAATGACCAGGCACTTGTTTCGACACAGTCTCCACCCAATTCGGCACTGCAACAGGCTTCGCAGGCTCCAACGGATTGTGCCTCGGTTTAATACGGGGGGGGGAGGACCCACTGAACATGAAGTTGTCGCGTACTCTTGATAGCTAACGCCGGTGTCGGGGCGCGGGAACGGATCGTGGACGGAGACGCTTTGCGACTGGGAGCGGTCAGCTTCATCTTCAGATGTTAGGGGGCAAAGCTTGCTATACTGCGGACAGAGTCATCATGACGAACGTGCCGAGCGCTAGGAAAGGCGCCATGGGCATGGTAGCTTTGCGGTTGAATGTACCCCGCAGCCATGACACCAGCGCCAGTGCACTTACAGCCAGAGCGGCCACCAGGATGGCCCCGACGATCGCCGGGTAACCAAGCCATAGTCCGATGAAGAGCGCTAGTTTGACATCCCCGGCGCCGGCTTTTTCCGGGCCGTAGAGAAAAATAGGTAGCACGAAGAGCGCGGCCGCGAGGCCACCACCGACCAGGTCGTTGCGCCAGGTTCCGGCCATAACGGCCTCCAGGAGGGCGACACCTGCAGCTGGGAGGACCACCCGGTTCGGGATGCGGCCCTCGCGCAGGTCTGTGTATCCCAGGTAGAGCAGTGCGGCAGTATATGCGGCAGTCAGCGCGCTTGAAGTGTGCATCGCGTTATTGAAGGGATGACTTTCTACGCATGAGGCGGCAATAGAACAATTTGTGCATCTTGTTGAGGCGGGTGGGGCGTAGGTCGGGCCACCTAGGCCACAAGACTATATCATAGTCTGCGGTGGTTGTGCGCCAACTCCGGCCTGGTGGGTGGCCTTGCGGGCCGCCAAATCCAAAAAAGATACTGTAGTTACTGAGACAAGCGTGAAGGTACATGTAAAGGAGAAACATCGTGCAAGAAACACCCTTCGAACCCGTTGTTTGTGCTATTTGTGAT
>DASCOB010000054.1:0-2663 GCA_036011785.1 Anaerolineales bacterium
GAATAGCGAACAACTGTAACGTGCCCGAAGAGCTGCTGTACTCGGTGCGCGAGCACGTCTGGGTGCGCAAGGAGGATGATGGCACGGTGACCATCGGGATGACGGATGCTGCGCAGCACCTGGCCGGGATAATCGTCACGGCCACGCCGAAGGCGGTGGGCAAGAAGGTAAAAAAAGGCCGCAGCACCGGCACTGTGGAGAGCGGCAAGTGGGTCGGACCGATCAAGTCACCGGTTAATGGGGTGATTGTGGCTTCGAACGAGGCGGTTGTCGCTGACCCGAAACTGCTGAACAGTGACCCGTATGGCGAGGCGTGGTTCATCCGCGTCGAACCAAACGACTGGGAAGCCGACAGCGAAGGTCTGGTCACTGGCGCTGAGGCAGTGGCTGAATACCAGGTGTTTCTGCGAGAGGAGGGGATTGACTGCAGCAGCAGCACTTGATGGACACGATCTACCGTGGTTGTGTTATTCCAGCGGATTTGCACTATCACCTTGAGTATGATGTGTGGGCGCGCTTTGGGCGCGATGATGAGGTGACTCTCGGCATGACGGACATGGCTCAAACTGCCTCCGGCAAACTGATGCACATTAGTTTTAAGATGCCCGGAAAGACCGTGCGCTCTGGCGGTAGCGCCGCTACCATCGAGAGCGCGAAATGGGTGGGACCATTTCGAATGCCGTTTGACGCAGAGATTATGGCGAATAACCGGTTGGCTTTCGATGCGGATGTGCTCGCTGCAAACCGGGACCCGTATGGCGAGGGCTGGCTAGTGAGGGTGCGGCCACTTGAGGCGCAATTGGCCCAGGAAAGTTTGCATTCCGGCGCGGAAGCGATCGCGGTGCTGAAACAACAAATCGATACGAACGAAATCCGCTGCTTCAGATGCGTGGATGAAGCAGTGCCGGGAGGCAATGATGACAATTGAATTTGATATTCCGGATGACCGTTATTACGATGCCACGCACCACATGTGGGCGCAGCCGCAGGAGGGCACTGACCGCGTACGTGTCGGCATTGACGCACTTGGGTTGCAGTCGCTCGGCGATCTCGCTTACATATCGCTGCGGGCGGTGGGAGATGCCGTACAGCGTGGAGAAGCCATTGGAACTCTTGAGGCCGCCAAGATGACCGGCGACCTGACGGCGCCCGTCAGTGGGGTACTGGCGGCGCGCAACGAGGCGGCGCTGCGCGACCCGATGCTGGTGAATGACGACCCCTACGGGGCCGGCTGGATGGTTGCTATCCAGCCGCGTGATTGGGAGACCGAGAGCGGGGAGTTGGTGTCGGGCGACCGGCTGCCGGACTGGGTAGCCGGCGAAATCGAGCGCTATCGCTCGCAGGGCTGGGTGGACTAGTGCGCTTGCGCTTGATCACCGACGACGGGGTGGCTGCCTCCTTCGGATTGGCGGCGGATGAAACGCTGGCGCAACGCGTAGGGCTCGGCGCATCGCCACCCACGCTGCGGCTGTACACGTACCGCTCGCACTGCGCGCTGGTTGGCCGCTTTCAGAACGTTGAGAATGAGATCCACATGGATTACTGTCGGGCTCATGCTGTTGACGTCAACCGGCGTCCGACTGGCGGCGGCGCGATTATCATGGGCGCGGAGCAGCTTGGTGTGGCGCTCACCCTCCCGGGGCGAGAGGGCACCAGTTACAGCCATGCGCGAGAGTTGATGGAGCACTTTTCCGGAGGACTGCTGCGTGGTCTGAAACGGCTGGGGGTGGCGGCGCGATTCCGGCGAAAGAATGATATCGAGGTACAGGGCCGCAAGCTTGTGGGGCTCGGCATATTCCGCGCTTCCTCTGGCGGTTTGCTCTTCCACGCGTCGGTACTGGTGGACCTAGACGTCCCCCTGATGTTGCACGTTATAAAGACACCTTTCGAGAAGATCACGGACAAAGAAATTGAGAGCGCTGCCGCGCGCACTTCCACAGTGCGGCGCGAGGTGGGGCGCGAGATCAGTATGGACGATGTGCGCGCAATCGTGGCGGATGGCTACGCGCAGGCTTTCAACGCTGAGTTGTCCGCGGCGGAATTCTCCGCCGCTGAGCGCAGGGAAGCGCAGGTGTTGGAGCGGAGCAAATACCGAAGTGACGCCTGGGTTTTCCGGCGCACGGCGGTGGCTGACGCGAGCGGTACGGCTAAGGTGAAGACCCCGGCCGGATTACTGGACGTGCGCGTCACTCTTGCGGGACGCATGTTGAAGGCGGTCTACATCGGCGGCGATTTCTTTGCGGCTGAAAACGCGGTTGCTGAACTTGAAGGACGGCTTCGATGGCACCCGAGGCACTCTGAGCGCGTTGCCGCCACGGTGGAGAACTGCTATCGCCGACAACCTGACCTGGGCGGCATCCCGATGCATGCGCTGTGCGCCGCGCTGCATAAAGCTATCCGCCGTGCGAAAAATGCCGAGACGCGAGCGCGGTCAGACCCCTACGCTTGTTTCGTCAATCCGGAGGCGGGAATTGCCTGAGGTGCGTTGGTTCGACGCGCCAGTGGCTGCACGGGCGAGTTTCAACATTGACCGGGCCTGCCTGCAGTTGCGCCGCGAGGAATTTGGGGAGCGCATCACTTTTCACGCGCCCGGGCTGCGGCGCTACGCCACCGGGGAATATTCCGCGCAAAACGCGCATGAGTTTGCCGCCGTCAGCCTGACC
>DASCOB010000055.1:0-11811 GCA_036011785.1 Anaerolineales bacterium
ATCTTCGGATATCAATTGCTGCGGTCTGCGCATACACGCTTTCACCCGGCGCGATGGGTCGGCCGCCTATCAGGAGACAGGGGGTCCCTTCGATTGCCGTCTCTATGCAGCTTGATTTCACCTTAGCCCGGCCCCATCTGACTGACAGCACAGACTGTGATTCTCCGGCTGCCGATATGAAGCCATAATGCGGAAGCGCGATGCGCACATCATGTCCCAACGCACGCAGCTCCGCCGAAAGTCCCCCGACCACGTCCCCCAGCCCGCCCACCTTCACAAGCGGGGCGGCCTCTGCCGCAAGCATTAGGACTTTCATTTTCCTGTTCTGCTATGAACAACCTACTGGGCAATATGATCAGGCTTAACGAGCTAACTGCGCCTTGCGCCTGTACCCCGGCAGCCGCAATCTCACTCAGCCGGCCTTTCAAACATGGTAAGGTTCAACCTCTCCCCGTTATAGGGGTGACAGGCCGCGACCTCTTCGTCCAGCTCAACTCCCAAACCAGGTTCAGTAGGCGGCAGTATGTATCCATCCTCCCAGCGAATGGGCTTTTTCAGGATTTGCGCATGGAAGCCGTCCCATGTCTCAATGCTCTCTTGAATCAGGAAATTAGGGCTGCAAAGGCCAATCTGAATGTTGGCCGCTCCCTCAATCGGCCCACAATACAGATGCGGTGCAATCTGCGCGTAGTGTGCTTCGGCCATACCCGCAATCTTCTTTGCCTCCAAGATTCCACCGACACTGCCCAGCGCGAACTGCAGGATGCTGGCAGCCTTCCGCTCGAGAACCTGCGCAAACTCGTACTTGGTTGTTAGCCGCTCGCCAGTTGCAATCGGGATGGAAGTCATGGCAGCAACGCGCGCCATCGCATCCACATTTGCGGGCGGCACCGGCTCTTCCAGCCAGAGCGGGTCATACTTTTCCAACCGGCGCGCCAGCCGAATGGCGGCAGCCGGAGTCATCTGCCCGTGGGCGCCAACTAGCAAATCGCACTTGTCCCCTACAGCCTCACGTATTTTCCGCAAGAAATGTTCCGTACGGCGCTGCGCCTCTAGTGATAGGTGTCGTGGATCGAAAACGCTGTATGGCCCGAGCGAATCGAATTTCAGGGCGGTGAAACCCTATCGCACGTATGCACTTGCGCGTTCCGCAGCCATATCCGCATCAGTGTAAACGCTTTTCTCATCGCCTTCCGGATAATTGCTTATCGTGAGGGAATCCTCTGGCTGATCAGGGTAAATATATGTGTACGATCGCAGCCTTTCGCGCACTCTCCCGCCGAGCAAATCGGCGACAGGCTTTCCCAGTTCCTTGCCGACAATATCCCAGCAGGCTGTTTCGATCCCGCTGAGCACTCCCATTAGAGAGATATCCGGTCGCTGCGTGTAACCGCTGGAGAAGACTACGCGCCATAGCCGCTCTATCTCAAACGGGTTCGCACCAACCACGTGTCTATTACACACGTCAGCAATCATGTGCTCCACGGTATGCGGGTGAAATGGAACCGAGTACACCTCCCCGTACCCAGCAATACCACTGTCGGTAGTTAACTTGACAAATATCCAGTAGATACCCCCGTGGTGCGGCGCCGGATTCGCAACCACAAAGGTCTGGTAATCCGTAATTTTCATTGTTGTTTACTCCCGTATCCCGCCGCGCAGATTCTTGCTGCTGAGCCCGGCCGGACTCTAGCGGTAATTTTCCTTGAAGCCAATCACTTTGGCGGAGCACAAAGGTCGAAGGCGCGATACGCACCGTTTGTCCTACGCAACGTTTCGCACCACTGGAACCTTCATGGCTATATGCACTCCGCCGCAAATTAGACTGCTCACGTAATTATCAGTGGCGCTCGGCGAAAAGTCAATCGCGGCGCAGCTGCCTGTCCGCTGCAGCGCCGCCGAAAGCCCGTGGTTAATGAGAGAGAAAATCTAAGGGATTGTTACCCTTGTCCGCACCCTCCACTCGGATACAATATGGGGATGTGGAATGAAAATCAAAGCGCCGTAAAACATCCCGGGCAACGGCAGCAATGAGCCGCATAGGCATTCTCACTGGCGGCGGCGACGCGCCCGGCCTAAACGCGGTCATCCGCGCGGTAGTGCACACAGCGAAGAACGAATTCGATCTGGAGGTGCTCGGGTTGCGAAACGGCTTTGATGGTCTGGTAGAACCAGAGAGCGTGAGCGTGTTGAGCCGGTCTGAGGTGCGCGGGATTCTCTCCCACGGCGGCACCATTCTGGGCGCAGCCAACCGAGGAAACCCTTTTGCCCGCAAGATGATTGTGGACGGGCGGGAGGAAGTCAGAGACGTGTCCGCGCAGGCGCTGCGCAACATCGAGCAATTGAAACTCGATAGCCTAATCGTGGTCGGCGGAGACGGCACGCTACGCATTAGCAAGGAGCTGTGCGACCGTGGCGCGCCAATTATCGGCATCCCGAAAACGATCGACAACGACATGGGCGGTACCGACCAGACCTTCGGCTTCTCAACCGCCATGCGCACGGCGACCGAAGCCATCGATAAGCTGCACACAACCGCCGAGAGCCATCACCGCGTGATGGTGCTGGAACTTATGGGGCGCGACGCAGGCTGGATAGCACTGGCCGCCGGCATTTCCGGCGGCGCGGACGTGATCCTGATTCCCGAAATACCGTTCGACCTGCCGCCGGTCATGCAGAGATTCCAGGCGCGGGCGAAGCGGGGAAGCTACTTCAGCATCATGGCCATTTCAGAGGGTGCGCGCCCAAAAGGCGGTCAGCAAGAGTTTAAGATTCCAGCTCACGGATTGCACATTCCGCGCCTCGGCGGCATCGCCCAGCAGGTGGCCGATCAAATCCATGAGAAAGCAGGGGTAGAATCGCGCTGCACTGTGCTCGGACACCTGCAGCGCGGGGGCACTCCCACGCCCTTCGACCGCTGGCTGGCCACCCGTTACGGAGCTGCCGCCGTTCGTCTCGCTGCCGCGGGCGAACATGGCCTAATGGTCAACCTGCGCGGGCGTCACATCGGCTCGATACCGCTCGACGAAGCGCTGGCGGAAACTCCCAAACTGATCAATCCGGCCGGGGATCTAGTTACAACCGCACGCGGTCTCGGAATTGTCTTCGGAGACGAGTAGCAGAGGCAAAACAAAAGGCCGCCCGGTTCAGAACGGCCCCTTGCCACGCCGAGGCTTGTCTCTCTATATGAGACGGAGGGGCGCCCCGGCGCTGGTCGTACTGTGACTAATCATGGGCACCACCTCCCGTTGTGAAGGATAGCCGGGTCGCAATAAATGGCCGCGCAGGCCAACAATGTCATCATTATGCCAGACCGGAATCCGAAAGTCAACCCGGGCAGCAGCACCACCGATTGACCGCAGTTCTGACTCCAGCCATAATAGCTATAATGCCACGCAGAATCACACTGTCAATCTCTTGTGGTCTGGCTGTTCTGGGGATGGTCGCATGCCAACGAGCCGAAGCACCGGCCGACGCCACACCCTTTGCGCTCCCGAACACCAGCACGCCCGCTGCCACGCTAGCTTCTGCAACTGTGGCTCCGCTGACCACTGCCACCGCAGAGCCTTGCGAGAACGACGCCGTCTTCATGGCCGACCTTACCATCCCGGATTTCAGCGAAGTGATGCCCGGCGAACCGCTGCGCAAATCCTGGCAGATTAGCAACACGGGCAACTGCTCGTGGGGGCCAGGATACCACGTGGTTTTCAAGGAAGGCCACGCCATGACCGAGCGCCTACAGCACGCGCTTTACCCCGCCCGACCGGAGACAAACGCCGTAGTACAAATTAATATGACCGCGCCCGAGGCTCCCGGAGATTATGAGGGCTTTTGGCGTCTGTACGACCCCGACGGAAACATATTTGGCCACAAGTTATTTATAAAGATCACGGTTGTCACCGCCACTCCCGCGCCCAGTCCCACCGCCCCCTAACACCGCAACTGGAAGTTCTGTCGCGTTATGTCCCCTCCTCCCACGAGTTGAGGTACTTTTCCTGTTCTGCAGTGAGTGTGTCAATCTCCACACCAATGGCTTCCAGCTTGAGTTGCGCGATACTCCGGTCCACCGTTTCGGGCACGACATAAACTTGGTTCTCTAGCTCCTCACTGTGAGCGAGCATATACTCGGCACTCAGCGCCTGGTTCGCGAAGCTCATGTCCATCACGCTGGCAGGATGCCCCTCAGCAGCGGCCAGATTAATCAACCGCCCCTCGCCCAATAGATTGATTCGCCGCCCGTCCGGCAGTGTGAATTGCTCCACGAATTCGCGCACTCGGCGCACCTTGCCTGCTGAGAGCTCCCGCAGCGCCGGTATATTAATTTCCACGTTGAAGTGACCGGAATTGGAGACGATCGCGCCGTCCTTCATCACTTCCAGGTGATGCCGATCGATTACGTGTTTGTCACCCGTCACCGTGCAGAAGAAATCACCCAACGGGGCCGCTTGCATCAGTGGCAGCACCCTGAATCCATCCATCACCGCTTCAAGCGCTGCTAGCGCATCCACCTCGGACACAATCACATTTGCGCCCATTCCGGCGGCCCGCTTTGCCAGCCCCTTTCCACACCAGCCGTAGCCGCAGACCACGAAAGTCTTCCCGGCCAGCAGAACGTTGGTGGCGCGCACGATGCCATCGAGCGTGCTCTGGCCGGTGCCATAACGGTTATCGAAAAGATGTTTAGTCATGGCATCGTTGACGGCAACCACCGGAAACTTGAGCGCGCCGTCCCTGGCCATAGCCTTCAGCCGAATCACACCGGTGGTGGTTTCCTCGGTACCGCCCACGATTTCACTCAATTGACTCACACGTTCTTTGTGCAGTGTGCTCACCAGATCCGCTCCATCATCCATGGTGATTCGCGGATGATGGTCGAGGGCAGCGCCTAGGTGACTGTAATAGGTATCATTATCCTCGCCCTTAATAGCATAGACCGGGATCTCGTCATGCACCACCAGCGATGCGGCCACATCGTCCTGGGTGGAGAGCGGGTTGGAGGCGCAGATGACCACATCCGCGCCGCCGGCCTGCAGGGTGCGCATAAGGTTCGCTGTCTCGGTGGTCACATGCAGGCAGGCGGCCATTTTCACCCCCTGCAACGGCCGTTCCTTTTCAAAACGCTCCTTTATCTGGCGCAGTACCGGCATCTCCTGCTCTGCCCATTCGATGCGGTGTCGACCGCCAGGGGCGAGGTCTACGTTTTTTACACCAAATTCCATTTGATTGATCTCCTTTGTGTTATCAGGTTTCGGATTGACCGATGAACGTTTCGTTAGATTATCAGCTCTGATTATTGTTTCTGCTGGTCCAGCAACACATCAAGGGCGCCCTCGTCATCAAAGTGAATCCGAAAGCGCTCCGCGAACGCGGGCGGGGTATAGGTGTGATTCTGAGTGCCCACCTGCTCGAGGCAATAAGTGGCTGCCAGCGACCCCACCATCCCACACATTTCCCAGGGCAAATCTGCGGCCACACCCCTTAAGAAGCCGCCCCGAAATGCATCTCCTACACCGGTGGGGTCGCGCAGCTCCACCGGCGGAATTGCCGGAGTCTCGTGCCGAGCCCCCTTTGCGAGGATGACCGCGCCGTTTTCGCCACGCGTTATCCCGAGGACTACCCCGCCCTCTGTGATTGCGGTTTCATCTAGGCCGAGTTTCTCGTTTATCAGGCTGAACTCGTAATCGTTCACCACCAGCATGTCCGCGCCGGAAATGCCCGTGTGCAGGTCTTCCAGCTCCATGCGCACAATTTGCTGGCTGGGGTCATAGAGATAGGGTATTGCCATTTGCTGACATTCGCGCACGCGCGCGCTCATGGCCCCGGGGTCATCGGGAGAAATCACCACCAGATCCGGCGTGAACGGCAGGTCTGCGAGTGTGAGTTGGGCGGCATGAGCCATCGCGCCCGGGTAAAACGAGGCAATCTGCGCATTACTGCGATCGGTGTTCGCGAAGAACGAAGCGGTGAATTCGTCTGCAATCTCCACAATGCCGCCGGTGTCCACACCCGCGCTATCCAGCCAAGCGCGGTATTCGCCGAAATCCTGCCCCACCGTGCCAAGCACCGTCGCCCTGCCACCAAGGAGCGCATGATTGTAGGCGATGTTCGGCGCGGTGCCGCCACGGTGACGGGTCATGCTATCGGTCAGAAAGCTCAGGCTGAGCGATTCAAGTTTGTCTGGCAGAATATGGTCCTTGAAATAACCGGGAAAGGTCATCAAATAGTCAAATGCAATCGAGCCAGAAAAAACAATGCGCATATCAATTCATCCCTGCTTGAACACCGGCGACCAGCCCAGCCGGTCACGCAAGATGATCCACAGCGCCCGTGCCCCATCCAGCGCACGAATTTTCTTCCCCTGCGAATAAGCGCGCGGTTGATAATCCAACGCCACCTCATGCACAGTATGCCCGGCCAGCAGCAATTTGTCCACCAGTTCGAAATCCAATTCGAAGCCGTTCCCCCCGAGCTGTAGCGATTTGAGCACATCGCTGCGCACCAGTTTTATGGCGGTGGCAACGTCGGTCAACCGGCTGCCATAGAGCAGATTGGTCACCGCGGTCAGCAAGCGCACGCCCAGAAACGCATGGTAATAGATGTATCGTGGACGGCCGCCCAGCACGCGCGACCCGAGCACGGCAACAGCACCGTCTGTTTGAGTCTTGCGCAGCAGCAAGGGCAATTGATCGGGATGGTATTCCAAATCCGCGTCCTGAATGACCGCGTAATCGCCGCCCAACCGGCTGATGGCCGCGCGGATAGAGCCACTCTTACCAAGATTGCGAGAGTTCAGGATGATTTCGGTATCCGGCCAGCTACCTGCCTGCAGCAACTCGCGCGTTCCATCAGTGGAGCAATTGTCCACCACCAGCACCTCTTTCGTCCAGCCCGCGCCGAAATCCACCGCCTGAATGCGCTCGAGCACGGTGGCGATGGTGTCGCGTTCGTTGAAGGCACACACGATTATTGATATCTTCATACTCTCATCGCCCGCGCGCGGACCCAATCCAGTCGCGCAGGATGACACCGAAGGCGCGCAGCCCGTCGCGCAGTCCGATTTTTTTTCCCTGCGCGTAGGTGCGCGGCTGAAAATCGATGGGCACTTCGGCAATCTTTTCGGTAGCCAGCGCCAGCCGGTTGCTCAACTCAAAATCCAGATCAAACCCCGAGCAGCGCAGCTGCAGCGACTGCAACAGTTCCGTGCGCACCAGCTTGTAATTGGTGGCCACATCGGTGAAATTGGCGCCGAAAAATCTGTTCGTCAGCCAGGTCAACACGCGCACTGCCCAGTAATTCACGGTATAATAGTGATAGCGTTTGCCGCCAAGGACGCGCGACCCATAAACCGCGTCAAGGTCATTTGCAAGCGCGCGCGCCAACAGGATGGCATACTGGCGCGGATGATATTCCAGATCGGCGTCCTGGGTGATGGTAAAATCCCCGTTGCACAACGGAATGGCAGTGCGCACCGAATGGCCTTTGCCCCGGTTCGCCGGCTGCATGACGATGCGCGTGTTCTCGGCATGGTATTCGCGCAACAGCTCCCGAGTTCCATCCGTGGAGCAGTTGTCCACCACGATTATTTCTTTCTCCCAGTTCGCGCGAAGTTCGGCCAGCTGCACGCGCCGCAATACCTCCATGATGGTTTCGCGCTCGTTGAAAACACAGATGATTATCGAAAGCTTCAACGGAGTTCCGCCCGCATGAAATCGGCGAACACTTCCAGCATATAGTCAATGCGCGCATCGTCCAAGCCGGGGTACACCCCGACGAAGAAAGTGGAACGCAGAACGCGATCGGAAACCGGGAGCTCACCCACCACGCGGCAATCAATACCGGAGAATCCCGGCTGGCGCAGCACGTTCCCCGCGAAAAGCACCCGTGTTTCCACCCTAGCGCCCTCAAGGTGACGCATGAGCTGCTGCCGATTAAATGGCGCGCTGGCGCGCGCACTTATCGGAAAGGCAAACCAGGATGGGTCCGCTTTCGCGTGCCGGCGCGGCAGCAGCAGCTGCTGCTCCCACTCCTGCAAGCCAGAATACAACCGCTGGAAGTTTCGCTTTCGCGCGGCGACGAAATCAGGCAGTTTCTCCAGCTGCGCCAGACCGAGCGCCGCCTGCGGGTCGGTCAGTTTCAGGTTGTAGCCAATCTCGGTGAAGAAGTAGCGATGGTCGTAGTGACCCGAAACGCCGGGCACCTCTCGTTCGAAACGGCGGCCGCATTTTCCGTCTGGGGGATTCTCGTACCCACACCAGCAATCCCGGCCCCAGTCGCGCACGCTGCGGGCTATGCGCGCCAGGCGGGGGTCGCGGGTGAACACCGCTCCGCCCTCCCCGAGCGTGATGTGGTGCGCGGGGTAGAAACTGAGCGTGGCCACTTCACCGAACGTGCCCAGCACCTGACCACCAAAGGTAGAACCAAGCGCATCGCACACGTCCTCAATCATAATCAGATCGTGCTCGCGCACTATCGGCATGATAGCATCCATGTCGGCCGGGTTTCCAAGCGTGTGCGCGAACATCAGCGCGCGCGTCTGCGGAGATACAGCGGCACGAATCTGTTCTGGATCGGGGTTGTAATCCCCAAGCGTGCAATCAATAAACACCGGGATCAGTCGGTTTTGCACGAGCGGCGCCACAGTGGTGGGGAATGACGTGGCCGGCACGATGACTTCGTCGCCCGGCCGCAGGCGGCGCTCCCCGCGCCGCTCGGAGCAAAGCGCCGTAACCGCGACAAGATTGGCGGATGAGCCAGAATTGACCGGCACAATCTCGGGAACACCCAGGAATTCACCCAGCTTCTCCTCGAATTGCTCCGCGTAAGGCCCGGCCGTCAACCAGAAATCGAGTACCGCAGCCACCATGCGGTTCATATCGCGCTCATCAAAGACGCGACCGGCATATTGCACGCGCGTTTTCCCGGGCACGAATTCATCCGGTTCGTGTTCCAGCCGGTAGAATTCTGTAACCTTCCGCGCAATCTCAGCGCGCAGACGCTCTCTTTCAGTCACGATGCAGCAGCGCTGACCAGCGCGCGCAGGCCTTCCTCCAGCCCGGTGCGCGCGCGCCAGCCAGTCAGTCTCTCGGTGCGGTCAGCATCGGCCACCATGTTCATATCTTCCCCGCACCGGTATGGAAGCGCGCCGAAAAGCGGGCGTCCCTCGCCCCCGGTGAGGTCGAATAGCATTTGCACCACTTCGCGCAACGGGATACCTTCTCCGGTACCGATATCAATTGAATCTGCCGGCGCAAGCTTGGCTCGCGCCACTGCCAGCAATCCCAAGGCCACGTCGTCGACGGACACCCAATCACGCAGCTGCTCCCCCAGAGAGAGCGGGAATTCCTCGCCGGCGCGCGCAGCCGCCAGCGCTGCCGGAAGAACGTTGCGCGCGGACTGGCCCAACCCATAACACTGAAAAACCATCGCGCCCAGCAGCGGCCATCCCCTCGTGCGCGCGACCATCTGGCAGAAAACCCAGGCGGCGGCTTTGCTGGCCGCATATGGGCTGCTCGGGTTGCGCTCGGCAGCCGTGCGCGCCACCACCACCGGCGCGCGACCGCACAGAGTTTCGAGTAGGTTCACAGTGCCGAGCACATTGACGCGCAGCGCGTCCTCCACCGGCAGGTAGGCGTCGCTGGCTCCAGCGGCAGCAAGATGGAAAACCAGCGTCGGGTCAACACCATCGAGGGCTCGGATTTCGTCTCCCGCTGAAAGGTCAACCGCGATGAAGCCGGGCAGAGACTCAGCGCGGTCTGGTGGGTGGTTGTCAACGGCCACTACCGTGGCATGAAGCTCGCTCAATCGGCGGCACAGGTGCCGGCCGATGAATCCGCTCACGCCTGTCACCAGCACTCGCTCTTGGGAAAAGGCGCTGTTCACGACTGCGCCAGAAAGGCGCGGTACCACTCGAGGGTCTCGCGCAGACTATCATGCAGCGAGTATTCGGGGCGCCATCCCAACCGCTCGTGGGCCAGCTTGCTGGAAAGATACTGATGTTGAATCTCGTTGGGCGCCGCATCCTCGACAATTGGCTCCAGCTCCGGGTGATCCGATATTGAAACAATGTTCTGCACCATTTCCAGCGCCGTGAGCGGAGCATCCTTTCCAAAGTTGTAGGCCCTGCCGGTGTGCTCGCCCGGCGCGGTGGCAAGCGCCTCGGTGAGGGTGATGTACGCATTAACCACGTCATGCACGTAGATGTAATCGCGCCGGGGCGTGCCATCGGACCGGATTACGGGCGGTTCGCCACGCAGCGCGCTGCGCATTGTGCCGGGCACGATGCGGTTCCAGTTTAAATCACCGCCGCCATACATGTTTGCGCAGCGCGTGACCACCACGGGCAGTCCGTATGTGTGCGCGTACGCGCGGCCAATCATGTCCGCACAAGATTTCGAGACATCGTAGGGATGGTTGCCGCGCAGCTCGGCGGATTCAGAGTAGGGCAGCTCCCGGTGTGCGCCATAAGCCTTGTCGCTGGAAGCCACCACAATCTGCTCTAACCCGGGCCAGCGCCGCGCAGCCTCCAGCATCATCCAGGTGCCGCGGATGTTGCTTTCGAATGTGGGCAGCGGAGAACGGTTGGCGATGCCCACCGCTGTCTGCGCGGCGAGATGTATGCAAGTTATGATCTCATAATCGGAAAAGACACGCTCCACCAGAGCTGCGTCGGTGATATCCCCACGCACCAGATTGACGCGTTCGCTGCCACCGGACCGCACCAACTCGCTGTGCGGCACCCAATCTCGCACGATTCCGACTACGTCCGCGCCCAATTCGAGCAAACGCAGCGTAAGCCAGGAACCGAGAATGCCGCTGCACCCAGTGACCAGCACTCTGCGATCTTGCCAGAAATAAGAATCAGCCACGATGACCTCTTGTTGCCCTAATCGTCCCACACTTTCCAGGGCGCGTTCTCGTCCCAGACTTCGTTAAGGTAGCACGCATCCTTAAACGTGTCCATCGACGCCCAGAAGCCCTCATGCCGGTACACCATCAGCTCCCCAGCAGCGGCCAGACGTGGCAGCGCATCGGTCTCAAGATCAACACTCTCGTCCCCGGCAAGGTATTCCAAAACACCGCGCTCAAAAACGAAGAAACCGGCGTTAATCCAATGCTGGAGCCGAGGTTTTTCATCCAGCTGCAGCACGCGACCGTCGCCCTCAATTTGAAGCACGCCGTATTGAGAGAGCGGCCGGCAACCGGTCAGGGTGGCCAGCCTGCCATGCGAACGGTGGAATGCAAGCAACTGATTGATATCAACATCGCCAATGCCATCCCCATAAGTGACGCAAAAGGTGGCCGCACCGATTCTCTCCGCGGCAAGGCGCACGCGCGCGCCCTTTCGCGTCTTAACGCCGGCATCGAAAAGCGTCACCTGCCACTCACGCTCAACCGCGCTGGCAGGCGCGCGAACGTCAGGCGTGCCCAAGCGGAAACTGAGGTCCCGCGTCAGCGCCTGAAAATCGAGGAAATAACGCCGAAAGGCCTCCCCGCGCTGGCCTAGCGGAAACAGAAAATGCGTGTGCCCGAAATGGGAGTACAACCGCATCACATGCCATAGCATGGCGCGACCACCCACCTCCAATAGGTGCTTTGGCTGGTCGCTGGAATCCGCGCCCATGCGGGACCCCGCACCACCGACCAGCAGAACCACCGGCAGACTGTTCGTCAATAGAAAGGTCTCTGATTCGCGAAAAACGCTCTCGGCCAGCGAGAGCGCTGCAATTGCGACACGGAAATCATATCAGACGCGCATGTTAATGTCAACGAAGCATGGTAAACTGCCCGCCGATGCCCACCATCCCGCGTTTG
>DASCOB010000056.1:0-1987 GCA_036011785.1 Anaerolineales bacterium
TGCGAATAAGCGCGCGGCTGATAATCCAACGCCACCTCATGCACAGTATGCCCGGCCAGCAGCAATTTGTCCACCAGTTCGAAATCCAGCTCGAAGCCGTTTCCCACGAGCTGTAGCGATTTGAGTACATCGCTGCGCACCAGTTTTATGGCGGTGGCAACGTCGGTCAACCGGCTGCCGTAAAGCAAATTGGTCACCGCGGTCAGCAAGCGCACGCCCAGAAACGCATGGTAATAGATGTACTGCGGACGGCCGCCCAGCACGCGCGACCCGAGTACGGCAACAGCACCGTCTATTTGAGTCTTGCGCAGCAGCAAGGGCAATTGATCGGGATGGTATTCCAAATCTGCGTCCTGAATGACCGTATAATCGCCGCTCAACCGGCTGATGGCAGCGCGGATAGAGCCACTCTTGCCAAGATTGCGAGGGTTCAAGATGATTTCGGCATCTGGCCAGCTGCCTGCCTGCAGCAACTCGCGCGTCCCGTCAGTGGAGCAATTGTCCACCACCAGCACTTCCTTCGTCCAGCCCGCGCCGAAATCCACCGCGTAAATGCGCTCAAGCACTGTCACGATGGTGTCGCGCTCGTTGAACGCACACACAATGATGGATATCTTCATGTTTTCAGCGCCCGCGTGCAGTCGCAATCCAATCGCGCATTATCACCCGGAAAGCGCGTAGCCCGTCGCGCAACCCTATTTTCTTTCCCTGCGCGTAGGTGCGCGGCTCAAAATCAATGGGTACCTCGGCAATCTTGTCCGTCGCCAGCGCAAGCTGGTTGCTCATCTCAAAATCCAGATCGAAGCCGGAGCAGCGCAGCTGCAGCGATTGCAGCAGTTGCGTGTGCACCAATTTGTAATTCGTGGCCACATCGGTGAAGTTGGCGTCGAAAAACCTGTTGGTCAGCCAGGTCAGCACGCGTACCGCCAAATAGTTCACGGCGTAATGATGATAACGTTTCCCGCCGAGCACCCGCGACCCATAAACCACGTCAAGGTCATTTGCAAGCGCGCGCGCCAACAGGTTGGCGTACTGGCGCGGGTGATATTCCAGATCGGCGTCCTGAGTGATGGTAAAATCCCCGTTGCACAACGGAATGGCAGTGCGCACTGAATGGCCTTTGCCCCGGTTCTCCGGCTGCATGACGATGCGCGTGTTCTCGGCATGGTATTCGCGCAACAGCTCCCGAGTGCCATCCGTGGAGCAGTTGTCCACTACTATTATTTCTTTCTCCCAGTTCGCGCGAAGTTCGGCCAGCTGCACGCGCCGCAAGACCTCCATGATGGTTTCGCGCTCGTTGAAAACACAGATGATTATCGAAAGCTTCAACGGAGCTCCGCCCGCATGAAATCGGCGAACACTTCCAGCATATAGTCAATGCGCGCCTCGTCCAAGCCGGGGTACACCCCGACGAAGAAAGTGGAGCGCAGCACGTGATCGGAAACCGGAAGCTCACCCACCACGCGGCAATCAATACCGGAGAATCCCGGCTGGCGCAGCACGTTCCCCGCGAAAAGCACCCGTGTTTCCACCCTAGCACCCTCAAGGTGACGCATGAGCTGCTGCCGATTAAACGGCGCGCTGGCGCGCACACTTATCGGAAAGGCAAACCAGGATGGGTCCGCTTTCGCGTGCCGGCGCGGCAGCAGCAGGTGCTGCTCCCACTCCTGCAAGCCAGAATACAATCGCTGGAAGTTTCGCCTTCGCGCGGCGGCGAAATCAGGCAGTTTCTCCAACTGTGCCAGACCGAGTGCCGCTTGCGGGTCGGTCAGTTTCAGGTTGTAGCCAATCTCGGTGAAGAAGTAGCGATGGTCGTAGTGACCCGAAACGCCGGGCACCTCCCGCTCAAAACGGCGGCCGCATTTTCCGTCTGGGGGATTCTCGTATCCACACCAGCAATCCCGGCCCCAGTCGCGCACGCTGCGGGCTATGCGCGCCAGGCGGGGGTCGCGGGTGAACACCGCTCCGCCCTCCCCGAGCGTGATGT
>DASCOB010000057.1:0-1766 GCA_036011785.1 Anaerolineales bacterium
GCTTGCGCCTGGCCGTGCTACAATGCCGCATCGCGAGCACAAAGGGATGCGGCGGCGGGTTTTTATCATGTCGTGGCGAGAGTGTCAACCCGGAGTTGGCCCTCGTGGGTCACGCACATGCACCCGCATAAAAGTCGGAGGCAGCATTCTGGACGGCGGGTCGCCGTAGCATTGACCGCCC
Source organism: Anaerolineales bacterium (assembly GCA_036011785.1). Taxonomy (GTDB): domain Bacteria; phylum Chloroflexota; class Anaerolineae; order Anaerolineales; family UBA11657; genus CAJWGI01. The sequence goes on from DASCOB010000057.1 coordinate 182, forward strand.
CGAAAACCAGCATTGACCCTTTCTCACCCGGAGGGTACAAGACGCGAACGCAATGTAGCTAATGGAACACCCCGAAAGCCTGAGGCAACGCGATGAAGAACTCGCGGCGCTGCGGAGCGACAATCGACGCTTGACCACGCTGCTCCACCTTGTCGAGGCCATGAGCGCCGAGCTTGACCTGACCACACTGCTGGAGAAGATGGTCGTCAGCGCAGTCGACCTGCTGCATGCAAAACAGGGCGCAATCGGGTTGGTGGATGAAGAACGCCATGCAATTCGCCACCGGGCACTACACAATCTTCCCGAGGCGCTTCTCGACATCGACTTTACCGAAGGCGTGGGGATAAGCGGCCAAGTTTACGCCCTCAAGCGGCCGGTGATTGTAGGCAACTACGGGGAGCAAGTCAACCTGCCTATTGACGATTCAGACATGCGCCAGATAAGAGCCGCTGTGAGTGTGCCTATATGGTGGCAAGACCGATTAAACGGGGTGTTCTCCATCGGTACCGACGACCCAACGCGCACTTTCGGGGCGCAGGATGTAGCAGCGCTGGAACTCTTTGCCAAGCACGCGGCCATCGCCATTGAGAACGCGAGACTATATGAGCATGCCGAACGTTTGGCACAGATTGATGAACGCAACAGATTGGCGCGGGAACTACACGATTCGGTCACGCAATCATTGTTCACCATCGTGCTGATGACTGATGCCATCCGCAACTACCTTAAGGGTGGAGAAGATGCCGCTCCGACAGCCGAATTGCTCTACCAGGCTGCCCGGGATACGCTGACGGAAATGCGCGCACTGATTTATGAACTGCGCCCGGCAGCCCTGGAAGGCGAGGGGCTTATCACCGCATTGCGAAAGCTAGGGCAAGCCATTCAGACGCGCCATCAGTTGCAAGTGACAGTGCGTCAGTATGGTATCCAGCGTTTGACCCAGGAACAGGAAGAAGCGCTTTTCCGAGTAGCACAAGAGGCTTTGCACAATGTGGTCAAACACGCGCGCGCGCACCGCGCCGAAATTGAATTACATCTTTCTGCAAAGGAAATAAGGCTGGTGGTCAAAGACAACGGCATCGGGATGGAACCACGGCCCACTCACCGCAGCCGCAAGCGCCGAACCCGGTCGGGCGGAATGGGGTTCTCCATTATGCGAGAGCGCCTGGCAGGATTGGGTGGGGATTTCCGGGTCCGCGCCGACGCCAGCATCGGTCTACAAATAGATGCCTGCGTTCCGCTATCGTGAAGAATTGACACTAAATGGAACACATCCGCGTTCTCATCGTTGACGACCACCCAATGGTTCGTGTAGGTCTGCAACACTGCATTGCCAGTCACAAAAGCGAGGTGGAAGTTGTCGGCGAGGCCGCCAATGGAAGAGAGGCGCTGCAAGCAGTGGAATCCCTTCGACCGCAGGTGGTGTTGATGGATCTGGTCATGCCAAAGATGGACGGGGTGGCTGCCACCCGAGAAATTCGGGCGCGTTGGCCCACGGTACGCGTGATTGCCCTGACCAGTTTTCCCGAAGACGCATACGTCACCAAGGCAATGAAAGCCGGCGCAGCAGGATTCCTGCACAAAG
>DASCOB010000058.1:0-29222 GCA_036011785.1 Anaerolineales bacterium
CAGGCCAAAAAGTGTGGCGAAACCGACCGCTCCGAAAAGTGCTTCCATATGTCTCTCTCCCTGTTAATAAAAAATCGCCTTCGCGCAGTATGTTCATTGCGGCGAAGGCATCTTGGCCCAGCGTATTTTCCGTTGTTGCGCCGGTTTATATCACATTCGCCGGTTCTTGTCAAGTGTTTTGTTTACACTCCCACCACTGCGGCTCGCTGGCAGCCTGTGATCACGCCGATACGGCTCAAACGCGTTTGCGGGTTCTGGAGGCCGTGCGTGCGCGCGTGCGGTCGGTGGCGGGGGTGGGGTCACTGCGGCTGGCACTGGCGCGGGGCGCTACACGCGCAAAAGCGCGCCGCGTTGCGTTCCAATCACGCAGCAGGCGCGCGGCTAGGGCGCTGCCGGTCAGTTCGGCGTGGCGCGCTATCCACTCGCGAAGCTGTTTGGCTTGGGCGCTGCCGAGCGGGCTTGCTTGCACCAGTTCCCCGTTAAGGCGCTGCGCCAGGTTTTTTTGCGGGTCATGCACGAACGCCACACCGCCGGTCATGCCTGCGCCAAAGTTCTGACCGACCACGCCGAGCACAATCACCGTGCCGCCGGTCATATATTCGCAGCCGTGGTCGCCCACACCTTCCACCATTGCGAGGGCGCCGCTGTTGCGTACCGCGAAGCGTTCGCCCGCACGCCCGGCGATGAAAAGCTCTCCGGCGGTGGCGCCGTAGAGCACCGTGTTCCCGGCGAGGGTGGGGTGGGCGCCGCGGTATCCGTCCGGCGGGCAAATGATGATGCGCGCGCCGCCCAGACTCTTGCCTACGTAGTCGTTGGCCGCGCCGCGCAGGGTCAACTGCAGCCCGGGCGCGCCGTATGCGCCGAAGGACTGGCCCGCGCTGCCGTGGCAGACTACGCTCACAGCCCCATCCGCAAGGCCGGCGGCCCCGTGGCGGGAGACGATCTCCCCGGAGAGCCTGGCGCCGAAGGTGCGCGTGCGGTTGCTGGTGTTATATTGCAGCCGCAGCGGTGTGCCATTCTCGCCCTGCAGCGCAATCTCGGCGGCGGCGAGCAGTGCGCTGTTGTGCTCATCGAGCTGCCCGCCGGCGGGGTTGGGCGCGCCGGAGTAACTCCGGCTCTTACCCACCCCGCCGGCGGGCAGCTTGAGCAGCTCGCTCAGGTCGAGCTCCGGTTCTCCCTCGGCGCCTTTCAGTTTCTGCTGCAACATGCGCGTGCGTCCGACCGCATCCTGTAGGCTGGTCAATCCGAGTGCGGCCAGGCGCTCGCGCAGGTCCTCGGCGACAAAGTGCATGTAAGCCATCACCTGTTCGGGGGTGCCGGCGAACTTGGCGCGCAAATCTTGGCGCTGCGTGGCCACGCCCACCGGGCAGTTGTTGGTGTGGCAAGTGCGCGCCATCACGCAGCCCGCTGCGATGAGCGCGCTGGTGCCAAAGGAGAATTCGTCCGCGCCGAGCAGTGCCGCCATAAGCGCATCGCGCCCGGTGTAAAGGCCGCCATCGGCGCGCAGGCGCACGCGCCCTCGCAGACCGGCGTTGATGAGCATGCGCTGCGTTTCCGCCAGACCGATTTCCCAAGGGATGCCGACGTGTTTAATGGACGACCATGCCGCCGCGCCAGTGCCGCCCGAGCTGCCCGAAATGACGACGACATCCGCCCCGGCCTTGGCTACGCCGCTAGCGATGGTGCCCACCCCGGCCTGCGCCACCAGTTTCACCGAGATTGTGGCGCGCGGATTGACCTGGCGCAAGTCGAAGATGAGCTGGGCGAGGTCCTCGATGCTGTAAATGTCGTGGTGCGGCGGCGGAGAAATGAGAGCAACGCCGCGCTGAGCGTGGCGGATGGTGGCAATCTCAGCCGTCACCTTGTGACCGGGCAGGTGGCCGCCCTCGCCCGGCTTGGCGCCCTGCGCCATTTTAATCTGCAACTCATCCGCCGCCATCAGGTAAAGCGGGGTGACGCCGAAGCGGCCGGAGGCGATTTGCTTTGCACGGCTGTTGCGCTCGTCACCGTAACGCGCTGGGTGTTCTCCGCCCTCGCCGGAGTTGCTGCTGGCACCCAGACGGTTCATGGCTACCGCCAGCGTCTCGTGCACCTCCGATGAAAGCGAACCGTGTGACATGGCCGCGACCGAAAAGGTGCGCACGATTTCCTCGCGCGGCTGGATTTGCTCCAACGGCAGCGGCGCGCGCGTGAGTGGTTTCGCTTCCATCAGGTCGCGCACGTTTATCGGCGGGCGCAAGCGTACCGAATCGACGAAATGGCGGAAGTGCGCGTAGCCGCCGGCGAAGTTCCCGTTCAGCGCGCCCGGAGTGCGCACCGCGCGGTGCAGCGTTTTCACCGTCTCGGGCGCGAACGCGTGCAGTTCTCCGCCGCGCTTGAATTTATAATATCCGGGCGAGGGCAGCGCGGATTGCTCGCCATACGCGAGCACGTGCCACATCAGCGGGATGCGCGTGATATCCTCCAGCGTGGCCCCCCCCAGATGCGCCGCTGTTCCGGGGAAATAGCGCTGTATCAATTCGTCATCTAGGCCGACGCTCTCGAATATCTGCGCGCCGCAGTAAGCGTCCACCGTGCTGATGCCCATTTTGGACATTATGCGCAGTAGACCCTTCTCGAGGGCGGCGAGGAGGTTCTGGCGCGCGCGTTCTGCGTCGAAGCCTTCCCGCATCAGCGTGGGCACCACATGCAGTGCTAGGTACGGGCAGACTGCGTTGGCGCCGTACCCAATCAGCGTGGCGAGATGGTGCACATTGCGCGGCTCGCCGCTGTCCACAATCAGGCTGACGTGTGCGCGCATGCCAGCGCGCAACAGATGGTGATGCACGGCGCTGACGGCCAGCAGCGCGGGCAGCAGCGTGCGCTGCGCGTCCACGCCGCGGTCGCTGAGTACGAGGAGCCGGCAGCCGGCGTTGGTGGCCTCCAGCGCCGCGCGCTGCAACTCCTGTAGCGCGGCCGGCAGGCCCTCCGCGCCGGCTGAAAGGTCCCACAGCGTGGAGAGCGTGCGTGCCGGTACCTGCCGCTGGCGCTGTAGCGCGCGCAGTTCAGCGGGCAGCAGTACTGGGCTGCGCAATTCGAGCGGGCGCGTGTTCTGCGCGCCGTCCTCCAGAATGTTGCCGTGCGCTCCGAGGCGCATGCGCAGAGACATGACCACGCGTTCGCGCAGCGGGTCGATGGGCGGGTTGGTCACTTCGGCGAAGCGCTGGCGGAAAAAGTTGAAAAGCGGCCGCGGCTTCTCGCTCAGTACTGCTGGCGGGGTGTCGTCGCCCATCGAGCCGGTAGGTTCCTTTGCGTTCTCACCCATTGGGCGCAACGCGTAAACCACGTCGTCGCGCGTGTAGCCGAAGGCCAGCAGCCAGTGCTTGAGCGCGGGCGCAGCCTCGTCGGTGGCTGGTCGCGGGCGCGACCGGCGGCTCCGGGCCGTGGCGGTCGGCAGCCATTTGCCGTATGGTTGCGCGGCGGCCAATGTCGATTTAATCTGGGAGTCCAGCTGCAGCTCGCCGTTGCGTGTGTCCACTGCCAGCATCTGGCCAGGACCGAGTTTGCCGATGCGTGTCAGTTCCTCCACTGGCAGCGGGATTGCGCCGAATTCCGAGCAAGCGTACACAATCCCGGAGCGGCTCTCCGCGAAGCGCAGCGGGCGCAGGCCGTTGCGGTCGAGGCTGGCGCCGATCAGCGCGCCGTCGCTGAAAATTACGGCGGCGGGCCCGTCCCATGGCTCCTGCAAGTGGGAATGATAAGCGTAGAAATCGCGCACGGTCGACTGCAACTCGGCCTGTCTTTCCCATGCCATGGGCAGCAGCATGGCGAGAACGTGGCGCAGGTCGCGCCCGGCATGGTGCAGCAGCTCGGCGTAGTTGTCCAGCATGCCCGAATCGCTGCCGCGCAGGTCAATCACGGGCGCAAGGCTCTCGGGGTTGAAATCGGGTTCTGCCTGCATCAGCGCAGCGCGCGCCTGCGCCCAGGCGATGTTGCCTTGAATAGTGTTGATTTCGCCGTTGTGGCAGAGCACGCGCAACGGTTGCGCGCGCTCCCACGAGGGCAGTGTGTTGGTGCTGTAGCGCTGGTGAAAGACCACAGACGAGACGGCGAAATCGGCGGCACCGAGGTCCGGGTAAAACGCGCTTACCTGCGGCGCGTGCAGCAGGCCCTTGTAGACTACGGTGCGGCTGGAGAGCGAGACCACATAGTCCGGCCACTCGTGCTGTACGAACCGACGCTCGATTTCCTTGCGCGCCAGAAAGAGCCGCCGCTCAAACTGCTCCGCGCTTACCCCCTGCGGGCGCGCCACGATGAGCTGGCGGATGAGCGGAATGCGCGCGCGCGCCTGCGCGCCGAGCACGTCCGGGTTGATGGGCGGCTTGCGCCAAGCCTCCGATGAGATACCCTGCCGGGCGAGAGCTGCGCTGATGGCCTGCTCTGCCAGTTCTGCAGAGGCTGGGCGCAGGAAAAAGACGCCCACAGCCAACCGCTCGGCGGGGATAGTTTTGCCGGTCAGTTGCGTCAGTTCGCGCTCAAAGAAGGGTGTGGGAATCGGGGTGAGCACGCCGGCGCCGTCGCCGGTTTTGTTGTCGGCGTCAAGGCCTCCGCGGTGCTGCAGGTTCACCAACCCGGTTAGCCCCAGTCGCAGCAGCTCGGTGGTGACGTTCCCGTGGCGGTCGGCCACAAAGCCGATGCCGCAGGCGCCGCGCTCGATGGCACTTGCTAGGGGTAGTTCTCTCGCGGGGAGGTATTCGCTGCTCATCTTTCTTCCTGCTATATTGCCGGAGTATTCAATCCCGGGGCATTTCTCAGCGCTGCGGGCACAGGGTTGCCTACCATTCTAACATAATTTTCACATCGGCGACCACCTGCGCGCTTGCGGTACAATATCGGCCAGTGAAAAATGATGCTATCGGTTCTGATTGCCAGCGCCCTGGTCTTCGATTTCCTCAACGGGTTTCACGACAGCGCCAATCTGGTGGCGACTATGATTGCCTCGCGCGCGGTCTCGCCGCGACGCGCACTGGCGATCGCCGCCGCAGCCGAATTCGCAGGACCATTTCTCTTCGGTGTGGCAGTGGCCGTTGCGGTGGGCAAGGGACTGCTCGACCCGGCCGCGGTCACGCTGCCGGTGGTTCTGGCAGCCGTGTGGGCCGCCATCGGCTGGAACCTGCTGACATGGCATTTCGGATTGCCGTCCTCCTCCTCGCATGCTCTGGTGGGTGGGCTGCTGGGGGCAGCGGTGCTGGCCGGCGGCTGGCGCGTGGTGCAGTTGCAGGGTTTGTACATAGTGCTGCTGGCGCTGTTTCTCTCGCCGGTGTTGGGGCTTTTGGCCGGATGGCTGACAATGCGACTGGTGCTTTTTCTGGCGCGCGGGGCCACGCCGCGCATCAACAGTTTTTTCAAGCGCGCGCAAGTGTTGACCTCCATCGGGCTGGCGCTCAGCCACGGCAGTAACGACGCGCAGAAGACGATGGGAATCATCACGCTCGGGCTGGTGGTCTCAGGGGCGGTGGATTCATTCCGCGTGCCGCTCTGGGTGGTGGTGGCCAGCGCGGGCACAATCGCGCTCGGAATCGCCAGTGGTGGATGGCGTCTTATTCGTACGCTGGGCGCACGCATCTACCGAATCCGGCCGGTTCACGGTTTTAGCTCGCAAATCAGCGCGGCTGGAGTGATAATGGCCGCGGCGCTGGCGGGCGGCCCGGTCAGCACCACTCACGTGGTCAGTTCGGCTATCATGGGGGTCGGCGGAGCGGAGCGCCCCGAGCGCGTGCGCTGGGGCGTGGCCGCTGAGATGGTGCGCGCCTGGTTGCTCACCATTCCCGCCACCGCTGCCGTCAGCGCGTTGCTGCTGCTGGCGTGGCGCACAATAAACAGCTAGGGAGGCTCAATGGGTTTTTTCAAACGCTCAAAAAAGAAGCAGCGCGACAGCATGGTGGAGCTGCTCATCCGGCAAGCGGAGCTTACCCACCAGGGATTGCAGCTGATGCAATCCTACACTCGCGATCCACAACCGGAAACCGCGCAGCAGCTTCGTTCGGTCGAAAAGGACGCCGATGAGGTGCGGCGCATGCTGATTGATGAGCTCAACCGCAACTTCATCACGCCTCTGGACCGCGAGGACATTTTCGCGCTATCGCGCGCGGTGGATGACGTGGTCGATTACGCCGATACCACCGTGGACGAAATGGTGCTTCTGGGCATTGAGCCAACCCCGTTTCTGGAGCGCATGGCCTCACTGCTGACCGATGCATCGGCGGAGATTCATAAAGGGGTGCTACGCCTGCAAGACCGCCCCAGCGTGGCCAACGAACACGCCATGCGCGCCAAAGCGCTGGAGAACCGTGTCGAGCGTGTCTATCGTGAGGCCATCGCCGACCTTTTCAGTGGGCCGCGCGACCTCGACCATGTGGTAGAAATGCTTAAGTTGCGCGAGATTTACCGCCATCTCTCCAACGCGGCCGACCGCGGCGACGAAGCCGCGAACGTGATTGCCGATATCGTAGTGAAGAAAGTCTGAGGGCGCGGCGGCTCAGGCCGCCGAGCGCACCACTTCCGCCAGCCGCTCCACGCCCGTGCGCAGCTGCTGCGGGGTGAGCGCGCAAAAAGGCAGGCGCAGGAACCGTTCTCCGCCCCCATCGACGAAGAAGCCACGCCCGTCGGCCAGTGTCAGGTTGACCTCGGTCGCGCGCGCGCGCACGCTCATAGTGGTGACGCCCTCTGGCAGGGTGAGCGAGAGGAAGAAACCACCGTCCGGGCGAGTGGGTTCAGCCTCCGGCAGGTATTCGTCCAGGGCTGCCAAGGTGGCCTGCAGCCGCGGCGCGTAGAGTTTTTTCAGCTTTTCAATCTGCGGCTGCAACTGGCCGGCGCGGCAGAATTCGTACACGCCCCCATGCGCGAGCAACCCGGGCGCAATGTAGGTGTTCTCCGCCTCTTTGGCCATTTCGCGCAGCAATTGCTGCGGGCCAATCGCATACCCGAGGCGTGGGCCCGGCCCGATTAGTTTGCTGAAGGATGAAAGCTGCAACACCTGCTCGGGGGCCAGTTCGCGCAGGGTGGGCTGCTCATCGCCGCGGTAACGCAGCTCGCGGTAGGGCGAATCCTCCAGCAGCATGAAGCCGTGCTCGCGCGCGAGCGCCACCAGCTGCTGCCGCTTCTCCCAGGAGCAGGTGGCTCCGGCCGGGTTTTGGAAATCGGGGATGAGATAAAAGAAGCGCGGCCGGTGTTTGCGCAGCGCGGCCTGAAGCGCGCCGATGTCCGGACCATCGGCTTGCAGCGGAATGGAGACAATCTCGGCGTTGTGCTTGCGCAAGATGGTGATGGTGCGGTCGTACGTGGGCGCCTCGACGAAAACGGTGCGCGCATCCGCCGACAGCAACAGCGCGCAGATGAACTCGATTATCTGCAGCGAGCCATTTGAGCAGAGCACGTTCTCTGCCTGCGCGCCGTGCCACTCTGCGAGCCACTCGCACAGTGGCTGGAAACCGAAGGCCGAGCCGTATTGCAGGATGGTGTCTCCGTGCGCGCGGATGGCTTCCTGTGCGGCAGCGGCCATCTCATCCTTTGGAAAAGATTCTGTGGCGGGCACGCCGCGTGTGAAGACAATCGGCTCAAGTGCGCTCATATCTGCTTCTCCTTATTCAGTCTATAGCTGTGCGAGCAGTGCGCGCAGGCCTAGTGCGTACGAATCAGCCCCGAATCCGGATATGCTACCCACGCATACCGGGGCCAGCAGCGATTCGCGCCGGAAGGATTCACGCGCGTGGATATTGGAGAGATGCACCTCCACAACCGGCAGCTCCACCGCGGCGATGGCGTCGCGCAGCGCTACCGAGGTATGTGTGAACGCGCCCGGGTTGAAGACCACCCCATCGGCCCACTCGCGCGCGGCGTGTAGCGCCTCGATGAGCGCCTCCTCGCTGTTGGATTGCAGCGCACGCGTCTCCATGCTCAGCTCGGCCGCCAGCGCAGTCAGACCGGCGTTGATTTCTTCCAGAGTCTCGGTGCCGTAAACCTCCGGCTCGCGCGCGCCGAGCAGGTTCAGGTTCGGGCCGTGTAAAACGAGGATTTTCGATGTCATCATGTCAGCCTGTTGGCGTTCACGCGACGGCTTCCGCGATGACTGCTTCGAGCAGCGCTTCTTCCACCGTCAGGCCGTATTCTACCGCACCGATGGCGGTTGGCAAGGCGAAGGTGAGTTCGCCGGCGCGCTTTTTTTTGTCACTTGCCATCAAGGCGCGGATGCGCTCCGCGGGTAGCCCCGGGCAGCCGGTGGGCAGCCCGAGCGCCAGCAGCTGCGTCTCCACCTGCTCGGACAGTCCCGCTGATGCCAGTCCGCTGCGCTCGGCAAGGCGCGTCTCGGCCAGCAGCCCGATGGCGATGGCCTCGCCGTGACGCAGCGCGAAATTGCTAGCGACCTCGATTCCATGGCCAATAGTGTGGCCCAGATTCAGCTTGGCGCGCTCGCCTTGTTCGTGCGGGTCGCGCTGCACGATTTCGATTTTGACCACCAGCGCGTGCTGCAGCAACTCGCGCGAGAGCGGTAACGCTTGCGGGCCGAGCGCGGCGAAGAGTTCCTCATCGGCGATGAGGCCGTGCTTGAGCACCTCCGCCATTCCGGAAGCGTATTCTTCGCGGGGCAGTGTGGTCAGCAGCTCGGGGTCGGCCAGCACCAGCGCGGGTGGGTGGAAGGCGCCCACTAGGTTTTTGCCCTGCGGCAAATCCACGCCCACCTTGCCGCCGATGCTGGCATCTACCATTGCCAGCAGAGTGGATGGTACGTTCACCCAGCGCACGCTGCGCATGAAAGTGGCCGCCGCGAATCCGGCCAGATCACCAATCACCCCACCACCGACTGCCAGAATTAGGCTGTGGCGGTCGAGGCCGTGTTGTAGGAAGGCGTCGTAAAGTTCGCGCACCGAGGCGAGCGTTTTTTGCGTCTCTCCGGCCGGGACACTCACTAGCGGAGCGCTGAACTGCTCTCCAAGCGCCGCAGCCCACAACGGGTCGACGTTGGAATCGGTGACGACAACGGCGGGATGCGGCAGCCCGTGCTCGCGCAGCAGGCGCGGCAGATACAGCCGAGCGCTCTCGCCCAGCACAACGGGATAGCCACCAGCGGGTGTCTGCACCGTGCTGCGCCATGGCATCAGTTCGGAGACGATGTGCTCGGCGGCGGCCTGCGGGGTGAGAGCGTCGGTGTGCAACTGCAGCGCGAAAGAATCATAATGGGTTGCGCGTTCGCGCAGCAGTGCGCGCAGCGCGAAACCATCCTTCTCCCCGCCCTGTAATAATGGGCGTCCGCTCTCTGCACCCAGCCGCGCGCGGATGCTTTCCTCGGTGGCGCGCAGGCAGATTACCGGCCCGGCGGCGGCGGTTAGCGCGCGATTGTCGTCGTCGAGCAACGCACCGCCGCCTAGCGCAATCACGCGCCTATCCTGCCCGGCGGCCTGCACCACAGCCTCGCGCTCCAGCGCGCGGAAGGCGACCTCGCCCTGCTGTTGGAATATGTCGGGAATTGATTTCCCCGCGCGCGCGACGATTCCCTCGTCTATGTCAATAAAGTCGTATTTCAGCAGCTCGGCGCACAACCGCCCGATGGTGGTTTTGCCCGCACCCGGCGGGCCGGTGAGGAGGAAGTTCATGGTTTTCGGTGATGATTGACGCTTTCGGCGTTTCTTCAGGCACTCATGCGCGCCCACAACAATGCCGCTCACTCATTCCACTCCGCGCCCGGAGCGGTATCCAACAGACTACCAAAAAACGTGCGCCTGCGCTTCCATGGGCAAATCGTCAAGGGTGGCGGCGCGCAGCGATGTAAAGCGCGGCTTCATCTCCGCCAGCGAGTCACCGCCCAGTTTGCGCAGCAATTCATCGGCCAGCACGTAGGCTACCATCGCCTCGCCGACCACGGCCGCGCGCGGCACGGCGCAGAAATCTGAGCGCTCGTACATGGTCGGGGCGGGTTCGCCGCGGGCAAGGTCCACGGTCTGAAGCGGGTTGAGCGTCGTGCTGAGCGGCTTCATGGCGGCGCGCAGCAGCAGCGGTTGCCCGGTGGTGACGCCGCCCTCGGTGCCGCCGGCGCGGTTGGTGCGCCGCGTCACCCGTTCGCCTTCCAGAAATATCTCGTCGTGCACCTCGGTGCCGGGTTTGCGCGCGTTTTCAAAAGCCGTGCCGACCTCAGCGCCCTTGATGGCGTGGATGCTGAGCAGTGCCTGCGCCAGCCGCCCTTCGATTTTGCGGTCCCAGTGCACGTGCGAGCCCAGCCCGGGCGGTACGCCCAACGCCACCACCTCGAATACGCCGCCGAGCGTGTCTCTGGCTTCCATCACCTCGCGGATTTGCGCGCGCATGGCCTTGGCCGCCTTGAGGCTCGGGCAGCGCACGTCGCATTCATCCGCGCGCGCGGCGCGCTCCTCGATGGAGACGTCGCTGAGGTCGGCGGTCACGCTCCCGATTTCGGTCACGTAGCTGCCCACGCTGACGCCGAACTCGGCCAGAAATTTGCGGCAGACGGCCGCGGCCGCCACTCGCGCAGTGGTCTCGCGGGCGGAGGCGCGCTCCAGGCTGAAGCGCAGGTCGCGGTAACCGTATTTGACTGCGCCGGTCAGGTCGGCGTGGCCGGGGCGCGGCGTGGTCAGCGGCGGCACTGCCTTTCCTTGCCATTTCACGTAGTCAAGGTTGTGCACCTGCAGGCAGATGGGCGCGCCGATCGTGTGGCCGTGCATCACCCCGCTGAGGATTTGTACGCGGTCCTTTTCGATTTTCATGCGCCCGCCGCTGCCAAAACCTTTCTGACGGCGGGCTAGATCGCAGTCGATGTCTTCCGCGCCGAGCGGCATCCCGGAGGGCATCCCTTCCAGGATGGCGCTGACGGCGGGGCCGTGGGATTCGCCGGCGGTCAGGAGTCTGAGCATTTGAGTGCCTTCTTTGCGGCGGCATGCATGGCCTCAACCGGCGGCTGGTAGCCCGTCCAGTGGGCAAAAGCGAGCGCACCCTGCTGCACCAGCATACCCAGCCCGCCGGCCGCGCGCAGACCGTGTGAGCGCGCTTGCCGCACCAGCATGGTTTCAGGCGGATTATAAACCAGGTCGTAGAGCAGCATCTTCGGCGGGAAAGGAACAACCGGAAACCACGGCGTGCTTTGCGGCTGCGGGGTCATGCCCAGCGGCGTGCAGTTGACCGCCAGCGCGCAGCCCTGCGAGGCGTCGCCGAGGTTCGTGGGCGTCCACTCGAAGTTCAGCAGGCGGCCGCCGGTGGTGCGGTGCAGATCGCGCGCAAGTTGCGCTGCGACAGGCAGGTTGCGCGCCAGTATGCGCACCTCCGCGCCGCGCTGCAACAACGCGAATGCCACCGCCCGCGCCGATCCGCCCGCGCCGAAGACGAGTGCCGGCCGCCCGACTAATTCCACTCCGAACGAGTCAATTTCAACCAGAAAGCCGGGCACATCGGTGTTCTCGCCGCGCAGCCATTCGCCGTCGCGGAGCAGCGTGTTCACCGCGCCCAGAGTGGCTGCAGTCTCACCCAGTTCGTCCAGCAGCGGCAGTACGGCTTGTTTGTGTGGAATGGTGACGTTCGCGCCAGCCCATTCGCCCGCGCGCAGCCGCGCCAGCGCCGCCGAAAGATCCTCTGGCGCAATGTCCGTGGCGGTATATTCATAATCCAGCCTGAGCACGGCCGCGGCAGCGTTGTGCATGGCCGGAGAGACGCTGTGCGCGACCGGGTGGCCTAGCAGGGTGAAAGCGGGCATTTCAGCGCACTTCCACGCCCAGCGCGCGCAGCGTGTGCGCGAAAGCGGGAAAGGATTCGTGCGCCGCCCCGGCGCGCTGCACGCTGCTATCGCCCGGCGCCAACAGCGCGGCCACCGCCAGCGACATCGCCAGACGGTGGTCAGCGTGGCTGTCCACCGTGGCGGCGGAAAGTTGCTGTGGCCCGCTCAGGTCGAATCCATCCGGCCGCTCGCTGATGGCGATGCCCATGCGCTGCAACTCGGCGGCGAGCGCGGAAATGCGGTCAGATTCTTTTACGCGCAGCTCGGCGGCGTCACGCACAACGGTCACCCCTTCGGCTTGCGTGGCCAACACTGCGAAGATCGGAAACTCGTCAATCATGCGCACTACTAGGTCGCCGCGCACCTTTACCGAGCGTAAGCGGGAGTGGCGCGCGGTGATGTCGGCCACGGGCTCGCCGCCGCTCTCGCGCCAGTTTTCGATGGAGATGTCCGCGCCCATCGCGTTGAGCGCATCCAGCAGGCCGGTGCGCGTCGGGTTGACCCCCACCCCGCGCAGCCGCACCGCGCTGCCGGGCAGCAGCACGGCGGCCGCAATCAGAAAGGCGGCGCTGGAAAAATCCCCCGGCACGGTCAGACGGGTGGGCGGCAGCGGCCGCCTGCTAGGATGCAGCCGCACCGCGTTGGCGCTGCTACGCACGTCAATGCCCAGCTCGCGCAGCATGCGTTCGGAATGGTCGCGCGAGGGAGCGGGTTGGTGAATGGTGGTAGGGCCGTCTGCATGCAGCGCGGCAAGCAGCAACGCGGCTTTTACCTGCGCGGAGGCCACTGGCAGGTGATGTTCACTCCCGCGTAACCCGCCGCCGTTCACGCTCAGCGGCGCATTATCGGCCGAAATGGACGCGCCCATCTCGCGCAGCGGACGCGTTACCCGACCCATTGGGCGGCACTGCAGCCCAGGCGTACCGGTGAGCTCGACTTGAAGCGGCATCCCGGCCAGCGCGCCCAGCAGCAGACGCATAGTGGTGCCCGAGTTTCCGCAGTCGAGCGGCGCTGTCGGCTGCTGCCATGCGCCGCCGCGCACGCTCAGGTCGCTGCCCGTCCCTTCGATGCTGACGCCCAATTTTTGCAGGCAGTCTATCATGGCCGCGGTTACTCCGGCGCGGAGCACGTTTTGCAGGCGCGATTCGTGCGGACTGACTGCGGCGTGCAGCAACGCGCGGTGCGAAATGGATTTATCGCCCGGCAGCTCTGTGCTGCCGCGCAGCGCACCGGCAGGACCGCGCAGTTTCATTCGTTCTCCGCGGGGGAGGGCGGAAAATGGCGTTGGCGGGTGGCGCGGATGGCGCTGAGGGCCGCCTGCAGGCTGGTCACGTCGCCGTCGAGGGCTGCTTCCAGCGCTTCAAGCGTGCGGTGCTGCTGCCCGAGCGCTTCTCGCACTGCCTCCCTGTTGGTGTGCAGGATGTCGCTTAACATGCGTACATCGCTGGCCGCCACGCGCGTTGTGTCGCGGAAACCGGTCGAGACCAGATCCCACACGCCCGGGTCGTCATTTCCGCGCTGCTCCACGGCTGCCACCAAGCTGCAGGCCAGCAAATAAGGTAGATGGCTGGTCAGGGCCACCAGCCGGTCGTGGCGCTCGGGTTGCATCTGCAGTGGCTGTGCGCCCGTCGCCAGTGCCAGCTCCTCAGCGAGCGCGAGCGTCTCTGTGCTGGTCTGCGGCAGCGGGGTGAGTACGAAAGCTGCCTGCCGGTAAAGCCCCGCATCCGCGTGCGCCAGACCGCCGGTCTCTTTGCCGCACATCGGGTGGCCGCCGATGCAGTCGAAACGCTCTGGCAGCACGGCCATGGCTGCAGTGATTTCGGCTTTGGTGGAGCCCAGATCAAGCACCGGAAGGGCTTCCTGTGCACTTGGCTGGAGTTGCCGCAGTTGCATCAGCAACTCCAGGATAACGCGTACCGGGGCGGCAAGCACCAGCAGGTCTGCGCGCGCCACGCCCTCGGCGAGGCTCTTGGATGCGCAATCGACCACGCCGCGTTGCAGCCCCACGCGTCGGGTGTGCGCGTCGCTATCAACGGCGGTGATGCCGGCGCACTTTCCGCGTAGCGCTAGTGCGAGTGAGCCACCCATCAGACCGAGCCCGACGATGGTAATGCGGCGCTGTGCGAGCGGCGAATATGACGTGTGCATCGCGTTTGCTCGGCGGTGGGATTATTCTCGCCCGATGGTGGCGGCGATGGCGTGCACCTGTTGCACCAGTTTGGCGAAACGCTCTGGAAGCAGGCTCTGGTCGCCGTCGGAGAGCGCCTCGGCGGGGCGTGGGTGCACTTCCACGATCAGCCCGTCCGCGCCCGCGGCGATTCCCGCGCGCGCCACCGCGGTAACGAAGTCCCATTTTCCCACGCCGTGGCTGGGGTCGAGCAGCACCGGCAGGTGCGTCAGGCTTTTCAGCACCGGCACGGCGTTGATATCAGTGGTGTTGCGCGTGTATTTTTCAAAGGTGCGGATGCCGCGTTCACACAGGATCACGCGCCGGTTGCCCTGCGCGAGTATGTACTCGGCGCTCATGAGCAGTTCCTCGACCGTGGCCATCAGCCCGCGTTTGAGCAACACTGCGTGGCTGCCGCGACCGACCGCTTTGAGCAGCTCGTAGTTCTGCATATTGCGTGCACCTATCTGGAGTACATCCGCGTAGCGCGTGACCAGCGGCAGCTGCTCCGGGGTCATTACCTCGGTCACCACCGGCAGCCCGGTTTGCTCGCGCGCCTCTGCCAGCAGCTGCAATCCTTGCTCACCAAGGCCCTGAAAACTGTACGGCGAACTGCGCGGCTTGAATGCGCCGCCGCGCAGCGCCTGCGCTCCGGCCGCCTTCACCGCGTGGGCGCTTTCCAGCAGCTGCGCGCGGTCCTCCACCGAGCATGGCCCACCGATGATGCTGATGCTGCTCGCGCCGAACGTCACGCCGTTCACGTTCACCGTGGTGTCTTCGTGCTGGAAATCACGCGAGACCAGTTTGAACGGTTTCAGCACGGCGACCGTTTTTTCGACCCCGTCGAGCACATCGTAGGTACGGCGTTCGACCGGGCGGTCGTCGCCGATGACGCCGATGATGGTGCGCTCCGCGCCCTCAGAAGGATGGGCACTGAAACCGTCTTTTTCGATGCGGGCGACTACGGTGGCAATCTGCCGTTTTGTCGCGCCCGCGCGCATGATAATAATCAAGTTAGTCTTCCTCTCGAGCGGTGCTGTGCCGCTCAGGACCGCCCGACACTGGCCGCCACGGTGCGCACCTGCTTCACAAGCGCGGCGAACCGCTCCGGCTTCAGGCTCTGTGCGCCGTCAGACAGCGCATGCCCCGGGTCGTTGTGCACCTCCACCAGCAGCCCATCCGCCCCGGCTGCCACTCCGGCGCGCGCCACTGCGGCGACGTATGCCCATTTGCCCACTCCGTGGCTCGGATCCAGGATGACGGGCAGGTGCGTCAGGTCTTTCAGCACCGGGATGGCGTTGATGTCGGTGGTGTTGCGCGTGTATTTTTCGAAGGTGCGGATGCCGCGCTCGCAGAGCAGCACACGCCGGTTTCCTTCCGCCAAAATGTATTCGGCGCTCATGAGTAGTTCCTCGATGGTTGACATCAACCCGCGCTTCAGCAGCACCGGGTGTCTACTGCGTCCGACGGTGCGCAGCAGCTCGTAATTCTGCATGTTTCGCGCGCCCACCTGGAGCACGTCAGCGTATTTCATCACCAGCGGTACCTGCTCTGAAGCCATGACCTCGGTGACCACCGGCAATCCGGTTTGCTCGCGCGCCTCGGCCATTATCTGCAGCCCTTTCTCACCCAAACCCTGAAAACTGTATGGCGAGGTGCGCGGCTTGAATGCGCCTCCGCGCAGTACCTGTGCGCCGGCCTCCTTCACCGCATGGGCGGTCTCCAGCAGCTGCGTGCGGCTTTCCACTGAACACGGACCGGCCATGATTACCACCGGTTCTTCGCCGACCGTGGTGCCGTTTAACTGCAACGTGCTGTCTCCCGCAGACATGCTGCGCGAGGTCAGCTTAAAGGGCTTCAGGATGCGCGTGGTTTTCTCCACGCCCGACATTACGTCGTATTTGCGCTGGTCAACCGGGCGGCCGTCGCCCAGCACGCACACGATGGTGCGTTCGGTGCCCTGAACCAGGTGGGTGCCGAACCCGTCCTCCTTCACCCGATTCTCCACCGCATCGATTTCCTTCGGAGATGCGCCTGCGCGCATGACGATTACCATTCTTTCTCGCCTCCTTTCTGCTTGGACAAATCCGGGCGCAGGCTCTGCGCCTCTTCCAGATAAACGTGCACGATATCTTGCGGCGCCTTTTCGGTGTTCCAGTGGATAAGAATGCGCAGGCAGGCCGGCAGGCCATGGGGAACGTTCATCTCGTGGCCGCACAGGATCGCCACATTCCGCCAGCCTAACTTCCGCGCTGCGACGGCGGGGTATTCTGCGGTGATATCAGTGGTCGTGGTGAAGATTGCGGAAGCTACGTCATCCGGATGGATGCCGTTTGTCTCAATCAACTGGCGCAACAATCTGTCCGCTGCGCGCAGAATCGCCTCGGGCGTGTTCGCCCGCACCGGTATTGCGCCACGCACGCCTTTGCATGTAGACATAACCCGTGCCTTAGAAAACAAAAAGCGCGGAGCCGTTGCTCCGCGCTCTCGTAACCTTATCCTGCTCTCAGCCTACTTAAGCCAAAACAACGTCCGGTGCCTTTTCGGGCGCAAAGTAATAGCAGTCCGCAAACCGGAATGTAGCTTTCATAGTGCATTAGAGTCTATCACGCGTATGGCTATCGGTCAAATGCAATTGGAGACAGCGGATCGAGTTGGGTGCGGTGGTGATTGATTCCCCTGGCGGCCACGCGCGCGCGCCGTCATGTCATTCCCTCACCTTCGGAATGATACGTTTCCTGCGGATGGAAGGCGGCTAAGAGCGGCTGAAACGTTTCTTTACAAAAATCACGTGCGCTGCTAGAATGCGCGCGTACGAGCGAAAGCGAACTGGGATTCTCTCTCAGTTCTTTTTTATTCACTATTTGGGTCCGTCCGCAGCAGCAAGGCAGAGGCGGGGTGAGAAAAACGATGAACGATGAAAAAAACGTTACTTACCTGACCAAGAACGGCTTGACCGAGCTGGAAGCGGAATTTCAGCACCTGATTACTGTGCGCCGTGCCGAGGTTGCCGAGCGGTTGCATCAGGCGCAGGAAGACGGTGACTTGCTTGAGAACGCCGAGTACGAGGCCGCCAAAAACGAGCAATCGTTCGTGGAGGGGCGCATCGCGGATATTCAGGCTATGCTCTCCAAAGCTGCCGTCATCAAGAAAGGCAAGGTCGATGGGGTAGCAAAACTGGGCTCGACCGTGATGGTACAAGAGAACGACTTGGCCGTGGAATCGTACGTGATTGTGGGCGCGACGGAGGCCAACCCGGCCGCCGGTCTTATCTCAAACGAATCGCCGCTGGGTCAGGCCCTGCTGGGCAGCAAGGCAGGCGATAAGGTTGTGGTTGCGGCTCCGGGCGGTGACCTGATTTTTCTAGTGACGAAGATCAAGTAATATTGACAGCGCAGCCTGGCCTCGTGTCCGTATTCCGGCGCGGGGCTTTTTTTATACAGTCGCATTTTCCGTATAATAGGGCTGCTTTCCCGGCCGCAACGGTGAACGTATGCGAGAGATGACGGAGATTGAACAACACCGCTTGGAGAAGCTCGAGCGCCTGCGCGCGCGTGGCGAGCATGCATATCCGCATCGAACGCAGCGCACCCATTCCATCGCCTCGGCACTGCAAGCCTTCGCGCAGGCGCTCGCGGACGGCGCAGACCCCTACAACAGCGGCGTGAGCGCCACGCTGTGTGGGCGGCTGCGCTCGGTGCGCACCATGGGGAAACTTGCCTTTGCCCACATCGAGGACGGCGGTGGGCGCATTCAACTGCTGTTGCGCGCGGATGTACTCGGCAAGGAGCGCCTGAAACAGTTCGAGACGGACTACGATCTCGGCGACATAGTGCAGGCCGAAGGGGTGCTGCTGCGTACACGCACCGGTGAGACCACCCTAAACACCTCCGCACTGCGCATGTTGGCTAAAAGCATAAGCCCGTTGCCGGCCGCCAAGGAAGTGGATGAGGACGGTGAACGCAAGGTTTATTCCGCCTTCGACAACGCCGAAGCGCGCTATCGCGAGCGCTATGCTGACCTTGCCGTCAATGAACCGGCTAGGGAGATATTCCGCGTCCGGGCGCGGGTGGTGCGGGCGCTACGCGCTTTTCTGGATGAGCATGACTTCCTTGAGGTGGAGACGCCGGTTCTGCAGCCCATCTATGGCGGCGCGGCGGCGCGGCCGTTCAGCACACACCACAATCAGTTGCACCAAGACCTGTTTCTGCGCATCTCCTTCGAGCTATATCTGAAGCGGCTGCTGGTGGGCGGCTTCGAGCGGGTGTACGAAATTGGGCGTGATTTCCGCAACGAGGGCGTCAGCCTGACGCACAACCCGGAATTCACGCAGCTCGAGTTTTATTGGGCCTATGCGGATTATCAGGATGTGATGCGGCTGACCGAGCAGATGGTGGCCTATGTGGCTGAGCAAGTGACCGGCGGCACCACAGTCACGTATCAGGGGCAGCAGCTGGATTTCAAGCCGCCCTGGGCGCGAATCTTGCTCCGGGAGGCGGTCGCGGAGCACTCCGGCATTGATTATGGTGAGCATCCCACCGCCGACGGTCTGGCCGCGGTCATGCGGGAAAAGGGCCACAACCTGACGCGGGCGGTCACGCGTGGCAAACTGATCGAAGGTCTGTGCAGCCACTATGTGGAGCCGACGCTAGTACAACCGACGTTTCTGTATGATTTTCCGCGCGACGTTTCACCGCTGGCAAAAGCCACCGAAAATGATGTGGACACAGTGGAGCGGTTTGAAGTTTTCATCGGCGGGCTTGAATTGTGCAATGCCTTCACTGAGCTAAACGATCCGCTCGATCAGGAGCAGCGTCTTTTGCAGATGGGGCGCGATTACAGCAAGGATTCCGGCGACGCCCACCCGATGGATACGGATTATTTGCAGGCCATGCGTTATGGCATGCCGCCCAATGGCGGTTTCGGCATGGGGGTCGATCGGCTGGTCATGCTGCTGACAGATCAGCGCTCCATCCGCGAGGTCATTCTCTTCCCGCATCTGCGCGCCAAAGAATAGCGCCCGTGTGCGGCCCGGCGCATTAGCGCGTTTTCTCTGTTTGCAGTTCGTCTATCAATCCAGAGATGTAATCGAAACCGCCCTGCCAGAATCCTGGCGCGGAAATGTCGATCCCGGCTTCACTGAGGATATGTTCCGGGCTTCGTGACCCGCCGTAGCTCAGGATCTTCAGGTAGTGCGGAGTGAAAGCTGCACCCTGCTCGCGGTAACGTTGATACATCGCCAGCACCAGAAGCTGCCCGAAACTGTACGCATAGCAATAAAAAGGTGAGAAATAAATGTGGGGGATGGAAACCCACTCCCATTGAAACTCCTCGCTCAGTTCGACGGAATCCCCAAACTGGTCTTCTAGGTTCTCCATGTAGGCGCGGTTCAATTCATCGACGCTCGCGCCCTCTTGAATCATCGTGTGCGCGCGCTGCTCGAACAGAGTGAAATACGCCTGGCGCATGATGGTAGCGTAATTGTCGTCCAATACATTTGCAATCAGGTCGCGGCGTACCGTGGCGTCCGGCCTCTCCGCCAGCAATCTGTCGGTGAGAAGCATTTCAGAGAAGGTAGAGGCGGTCTCTGCGAGTGGAAGCGTTGAATGGAAAGTGAGAACCGAGTGCTGCTCTGCCATCATGCTGTGGATGGCGTGCCCCAGTTCGTGCGCAAGGGTGGCCACGTCGCGCACATTGCCGGTGTAGTTCATTAGCACGTAGGGCGTCATTTTCGGCAGCACACTCGCGCAGAAAGCGCCGCCGCGCTTTCCGGCCCGAATCTCAGAATCGATGTGGTTTTCCGCGAACACGCGCCGCGCTGCCGCCGCTACCCGCGGTGAGAACTGCTCGAAAGTATCCAGCACAAGCGCCACTGCCTCCGCGTAAGGGTGCTTTTGCTTGGCGCTGGAAAGCGGGGTGTAGATATCGTATCGGCGCAATCTATCCATTTCCAGCATCCTGGCTTTCACGCGCAACCAGCGCTGGAAGACTGGCGCGTTCTCTCGGCAGACCTGCAGCAGCGTTTCGGTGACATGGTCGGGGATGTCGTTACGCAGATTACGCACCGCTATCGGGCTGGCATAAGCGCGCAGCTTGACCTGCTCCTCGTGCCAATCACGCACCAGATGTGTGTAAACCTGGGAAAGTACCAGTCCGTCCTCGGCGTACACGCGGTACAGTTCCTGGTAGGCTTGCGCGCGCAGGTCTGCATCCGTCTTACGCACGTATGTCATAAGCGCATCGCGGGTGAGTTCACGCTCCTTGCCATCCATGCTCAGTTTGAATTTGTACTTGTTGGTGAGCATTGTGTAGATGGTGGTGAGAGCGTTTCCACCGTTCATGTCTTTGATGTTTATGATTTGCTCATCGCGTTCGGCGAGCACATGCAGCCGCTCCTTGCGCTGTTGTTGCAGGTAATAGTGCAGGTCGGACGGGGCGCTGCCGAGTAGGCGGGTAGCTGCCGGATGCGGCAGCGTTTTCCACCACAGGGGCAGGAAGAGCGCGCGGTTCTGCGCCTCGGTGGTGAACTGCTCGATTTTGCCCTGAAAAGCCAGAGCGGCCTGATTCTGCGTATCTTCCGAAAACCACAATCCGGCGTACGATCCCAACCGGTTGGCCGCGGTGGTGAGTTGTTGGCTAAGCTTGAGCGCGCGGCTGAAATCGGCTGTACTGATTTCCTCGCTCAGTTTGGGGCGCATTGCCTCGATGGCGGCCACAGCCGCTTCGAGTTCTGCGGTGAGTTGCTGCAGCGGCTCTCCCTCGGGTGCGGCGATTACGTCCCTCAGTTCCCAGCCAGTCTGTTTGAATTGTGAGTTTACATTGCTCATACTCGTTCCTTTCTGTGGCGTTTATTTTCGCGCGGGTGGCGAAAAACGTACCTGAAGTATGTCACCGTCTTGTACCGCGTAATCCTTTCCCTCCAGCCGCAATTTTCCGGAGGACTTTACATCAGCCTCGCTGCCCAGTTGCTGCAAGTCGGCGAATGCCATCACCTCGGCGCGGACAAAACCGGCCTCCATGTCGCTGTGGACGATTCCGGCAGCGCGGCGAGCGCTGGCGCCCGCGCTTAGCGGCCATGCGCGCACCTCTTCAGGACTGACAGTGAAGAACGATAGCACGCCAAGCATATCGTAAGCGCGCCGGATGACACGAATCAGGCCGGGCTCGTTGAGCGAGTACTCCTGCATGAAAAACGCGGCGTCCTTTTCATCAAGTTGTGCGATTTCCATTTCCAGCTTGGCCATCAAGGTGAGCATGTTTTGCGCCCGCCCACCGTCGAATTCAGGGCCGAGGATTTCCTGTGGGCTCAGCGCGCGCTCATCGCTATTGAGCACCAGAAGCACAGGCTTGCGCGTGAGCAACCCGAAGCCGGATAGCAAGCGCACGTCCTCTGGACCGAGTTGCATATCGTGGAGCGGCTGCCCGCTTTCCAGCGCAGCCTGGAGCTGTGCGAAAAGATGCAGCTCGCGTTCGATTACCGCGCGTTCGCGGCCTCCGCCTTTGCTCCATTCCTCCTGCAAGCGCTGCAGCTTGCGCCCCACAGTGAGCATATCATTCAGGGCGAACTCGTCCTCAAGCGCGGAGATGTCTCTGGCTGCATCCATACCCTCCAACGGGTGGGGAACGCTCGTCTCCTGAAATGAGCGCACCACGTGTACGAACCCTTCGACTTGTGAGAGCGCGCTAAGCAAGGTCCGGGAAAACACACCCCGGTCACCCTGCACTCCCGCGATGTCTTGGAAGGTCACCTTTGCGTGCGTGGTCTTTTTCGGGCGGCAATGCTGCGAAAGCCAGTCCACGCGCTGGTCGGGCACGTTCACAATGGCGGTGTTGATTTTCACTTGGCCGCCGCCGGCTATCTGACTGGCGGGTTTCTTTCCGCCGGTGAGCGCGTTGAACAGAGTTGTTTTTCCGCATTGTGGCAGGCCGATGATGCCAAGTTTCATAGAGGGTCATCTTGACCGGAATAGGGGGTTGCCTTAGAATGCGTCATGCAGGCGCCGAAGTGGCGGAATTGGCAGACGCGCGCGACTCAAAATCGCGTACCCTTAGGGTGTGTGGGTTCGATCCCCACCTTCGGCATTGCATCGTGTAGAGAGAGAGCGGCGTTTTCGCCGATGGGCTTTATCCCAGCCCCAGGCTGCAATTCTATCACGGCATGACCCGTTACGATTATAAATACCAGCGCAAGCAACAAGCGCGTGCCTTGCGCCCGCAGCGCATGCGCCGCGTCAGCCAACCAGCCCTTTACAACCTTCTCTTCGGGTTGCTGGTCGGGCTGACTACCAGCCTTTATTACGCGTGGGAGATAGCGCCGGTGCAATACGTGGACAATAGCCCACACGCCCTCCGCGGGGGAGATGCACACGATTACCTGCTTTTGATTGCGCAGACTTACGCCGTGGAGCAGGACATCGGCAGGGCGCACGTTCGTCTCGGCACGCTGGCATTAGAAGAGCCGGCGCAGTTCGTGGCCGGGCGCGCGGAGGAGATGATCGCCACCGGTTTCAACACGGCCGATATTCGCGCGATGGCCGCTCTGGCGCAGGCGCTTGGGGTCACCACACCCGCGATGGACCCTTACCTGCGATGAGAGTGATAAGGGGGAATTTACTCTTGCTGGGCCTAGGTTTTGGCATTGCCATCGGTCTGCTGGCCGGGTGGGTGGTTTATCCGCGTGACGCTGGACTGGCCTCTCCGGAAGGCTTGCGGCAGGATTATCAAGAGATGTACATGGTCATGGTAGCTGCCGCCCACCGCGGGAATGGCGACCTCGAGCGCGCGCGTGTGCGCCTGCACGCCTTGGGATTGAGCGATCCGCTGTCGGCCATCACCGCGCTGGCGCAACGTTTGGCGGCGAAGGGACGCGCCCCATTTGACGTGGCCGTGCTGGGAGAACTTGCGCTTGTGTTGAGCGGAGGTGGGCTGCATCCAGCAGCAGAGCCTCTTCCTGGGCCGCTGCCCACACTGGAAACTATCGCAACAACGACGCCTAAACCGACGGCTGTCACTCCTACTGCGACGCCCGCCGCTGCGGGCACAAATGAGTTCAAACTGATTGTCAGAGAGGCCATATGCGAGCAAGGCCTGGATGTACCGCTGCTGCGAGTGCAGGTGGTTGATGCCGCTGGTCGTCCGCTGTCCGCGGTGCGCGTGACCGTGGACTGGCCCGGTGGGCACGACATCTTCGCCACCGGGCTGCACCCGGAAGTTGGACCTGGGTATGCGGATTTTACTATGATACCTGGGGAAGTGTACTCGCTGCAGGTGGGCAGCCAGACCCCGGCTGTGCGGGGTCTGGCGAGCGAGCAATGCCGCGCGGGAAACGGCGTAGTCTTCGATGGATCCGTTTCCCTACGGTGGCAGCGGGAAGGGTAGAGGACTGTGTGACCTATCACGACATCTCGCTCATGTTGAGCCCTGACTTGCCGGTGTGGCCGGGCGACGCGCAGATTCAGTTCGAACGAATGAGCGACATGGCTGCGGGCGCGAAGGCGAATGTCACCCGCATCGCGATGAGCGCGCACACGGGCACACATCTCGATGCACCACTCCACTTTATCAGGGACGGCGAGGATGTCACCACGCTCGCACTTGAAACCCTCATCGGGCCAGCGCTGCTTGTGGAAGTTGCGGATGCCGCCGCAATCGATGCAGCCGTTCTAGATTCGCTCTCAATCCCCGCCGACACCGAACGCTTGCTCATCAAGACGCGCAATTCACAGCTGTGGTCCCAACCGAAGGCCACTTTCCACACTGATTTTGTGGCCGTGGCCGCATCTGGCGCGAACTGGCTTGTGGAGCATGGAATTCTGCTGGTGGGTGTGGACCACCTCTCCGTGGCGCCTTACGGTGATTCCACTCCCACTCACGTCACATTACTGCAGGCCGGGGTGATTCCTGTTGAAGGATTGAACTTGAGCGCGGTGCAGCCGGGCAAATACCACCTCATTTGCCTGCCCCTCAAACTGGAGGGTTGTGAAGGCGCGCCGTCGCGTGCTGTGCTGATTGATTATGAGGACGCCCCCGGTGGATTCTAGAGTTGCCCCCAAAAGACACCTCGTTCACAATCACATGACCCGGGCAATCCGAGTGGCAATGCTCTCCAAATCCTGCGTGGTAGGGGTCTATCAGGGAAAACTGGAGCAGATTGCGTCCCACGGCGACATCGTGTTGATGGTAGATATGTGGATTGATAGAATGAATGAGACTTATTTAAAGAATTGGTAATAGGTCTTGTATATTGAATTGGTAATAGGTCTTGCATATTCCTTTTCAACAGTCCAATCCCATAAAACAGATTGGCTGATACAGTTTTTTGTGTGGAGACTTTTGGATTGAAGCTCGTTGAAGCGATGGCATGACAATTACTGGCAATTGTCCGTTACTGTACACACATGCGACAAATCATTGCGGTAGGTCGACACTTGGTTGTCGTAAATGGAATCAATTGTTTGGCAAGAATGATCAAGAGTGTTATAAATCATGGAATCCAAGAAATTGAGACGATGAAATTGTTCGCCGATCTACCTAATAGTTTTTTTGCTCGAGCTTGAAGGGCTAACGGTTGGCGATGTAGCAATGCGTGCTTCGTGGTTTGGACCAGAATGTGAATAACAGCTTTAGGAAAGAAAAACGAATTCCAACAGCCAATGATTTTGGCCATGCGTACTTTGAGTGTGGGTCCGGAACGTTATTTAAGTCAGGTTATACGTCCGAGATGTTTGCGGAGCACTGGGGCCGTACAATCGATTATTTGATGAGCGTTTACCGACCCCAACAGGTACTTGACATTGGTTGCGCAAAAGGGTTTCTGGTTGAAACGCTTCGTTCCAGGGGTATTTCCTCTTACGGAGTTGATATCAGTCAATACGCCCTGTCGCAAGCACCCGAGTCAATTCGAGCCTTTTTACATCAAGTGGATGTTTGTAAGGCAGTCATGCCTTTCGTTGATAGCATGTTCGATTTTGTGATTTGTCTGGAGATAGTTGAGCATCTGCCAGATGTGAACCATTTTCTAAGCGAAGTCCAGAGAGTAATGAAGCCAGGTGGGCTACTTTTTATAAGTACACCGAGTCCCGGCAGTGAAGCTGCTCAAGCAGATGTTACGCACATAAATGTGCAGCACGCCGGATGGTGGATAAAGCGCCTAAGTCAATCGGGAATTCGGACCACCCAGTTGAGTGATTGGATGTGGCAAGGGCAGCAGGGTCGATTGGGCCATGTTCCAGAACCTGTTCGAAGCGTACTGCGCAGGTTCATTCGTGCGTTTCAGATTTGGCGGGGCGTTAAGAAGCATCTTTATCTCGTAGGCCGTAAGATTTGAATTTTTCGCCATGGAAATCAATGACCTGGTAAACGAGTCGTCCATTTGTCATGGTATGTCGCACAATCCCCCCCCTGTTTTTGCGTTGCTGCTCATGTCGCGTGGGTCTAGGATTCCTAAAGTGTGTGGATCCCGCAACCACTGGCGTGCGCTCTTCGCATTTGGTCTTGCACGGTTTCCTTCTCTTAGAGACAGTGTCCGGCCTTTGGCACTGATCGACTGGTGGGTGTGGACTACATCTCTGGGGCTCCTTGCGGGGCCTCCACTCTCACTCACGTCATATTGCTGCAGGCTGGGGTAATTCTGGTTGAGGGATTGAACTTAAGCGCGATGCAATTAGGCAGATACGAGCTTATCTGCCTACCGCTTGAACTGGGTGGCTGTAGAGGCATATCAACCCACGCCATGCTTGTTTCTGATCTCGCCCCCAGTGGGGTTATGGGGTTGTGCGGCTAGAGACACCTCGTAAAAAATTATATGACCTCAGCAATTAGAGTGGCAATGCTCTCCAAGGCCTGTGTGGTGGGAGCCTATCAGGGAAAGCTGGAGCAGATTGCGTCCCACGACGATATTGACCTGACTGTGATAGTGCCGCCCTGCTGGAGGGACGAGCGTGGCGCGCTGTCACTTGAACGCGTGCGCACTCGCGGTTACCGTCTGCTGGTAGAGCCAATCCTTTTCAATGGCAGCTATCACTTCCATTTCTATCCCCGGTTGTGCCGGCGCTTGATTGCGCTGCAGCCAGACATCCTCCACATCGATGAGGAGCCCTACAATCTGGCCACTTGGCACGCGCTGTGCCTTGCGCAGCGACAGGGCGCACGGACGCTATTCTTTTCGTGGCAGAACATAAAGCGGCGATATCCGTGGCCGTTCAGCGCCATGGAATCCTATGTGCTGCGGCAGGCCGACGCCGCCATCTTCGGCAGCGCGGGCGCGCGCGAGGTCTGGAGAGCCAAGGGTTATAGCGGTCGCGACGCTGTCATTCCACAGTTCGGGATTGACCCCGACCTCTTTCCGATGCGCGCGGAAGACGCCCGCATAGAGACAGGATTCTCAGTAGGTTTTGTCGGTCGTCTTGTGCGTGAAAAAGGCGTGGATGTTCTGTTGAACGCGCTGGCGGAATTGCCGGAAGCGGTGCATCTGACCGTAATTGGCGCCGGTCCGGAGCGCGCTGCTTTAGGGCAACTGGCAGCCCGTTTGGGAATCAGTGAAAGGGTTGTTTTCGGGCCGTGGCTGCCGTCCAAAGAGATTCCGGGGCGTTTGCGCCGCCTCGACGCCCTTGTCCTGCCCTCACGCACGACGCCGCACTGGAAGGAGCAGTTTGGGAGGGTGCTGCTGGAGGCTATGGCCAGCGGCGCGCCGGTGGTTGGCGCCGACTGCGGCGAGATATCCAATGTAATTGGCTCGGCCGGACTTCTGTTCCCGGAGGGTGATAGCGATGCGCTGGCGGCAGCGTTGCGGCAGCTGATGGAAAATGGCAACCTGCGCCAACGCGTTGCCCAAAATGGACGTGCGCGGGTGCTGGCCCGCTTCACGCAAGCGCAGGTGGCCGCTGATACCGTGAGTGTCTATCGCCGGCTGGCCAGCGCGGCCTGAATGTTATAATGCGGTACCCGATGAAAGCCGAGCGAAAAGGCGCTTACCGAGTTGGGTTGAATGCGCTGCTGCTCGCCTCGGGCCGGAGTGCATCGTACCGTCGCGCTGGAATCCACAACTACATTTGCGGCCTGCTCCCGCATCTGCCGGCGGCAGATGCGCGCCTGATTTACACAGCGTTCGTCGGGCCGGTCTGGGACGATGCCCACAATGGCATAGCTGCGGTGAATGCCCCCGAAACCCTGGTCGGACGCCCGGCTGCGCGCGTACTCTGGGAGCAGCTGCTGCTTCCGTGGCTAAGTGTGCGCGAGCGAGTGCGATTGCTGCACGCAATGGCGTTTGTGTCTCCTGTGTTGACGTCGCTTCCGACCGTGGTCACCGTTTATGATCTTTCTTTTCTTCGATTGCCCGGCCGCTTCAAACTGGCTAACAGAGCTTATCTTTCGCTTTTCACCCGACTCTCGTGCCGGCGGGCGCGGCGCGTGATTGCAATTTCCGAGCATACGAGAAAGGATGTTGTCGAGCTGCTGGGCGTGCCGCGGCAGCGGGTGGATGTAATCTATCCCGGGCTGGGCAGCGGCTTCCGGCGCGCCTCGCCACAGGCGGTGGCTTCATTCCGGGAACGGCGGGGGTTGCCGGAGCGTTTCATTCTATATCTGGGCACCATTGAGCCGCGCAAGAATCTTTCTGTTTTGATTAATGCGTACAACAAACTGCGGCCCAAAGGGGTGAAACTCATCTGCGCTGGCGGCAGGGGCTGGCTGTATGAGGATGTGTTAAGGACGGTGGAGGAGCTACAACTGAGCCGAGATGTGCGCTTCCCGGGCTTCTTGGCGGCAGAGGATTTGCCGCTGTGGTATTCGGCCTGCAGCGCATTTGTGTATCCTTCCGATTACGAGGGCTTCGGCTTTCCGGTGATGGAAGCAATGGCGTGCGGCGCGCCCACCATCACCACTAATGCGGCTTCTCTGCCGGAAGTGGTCGGTCGCGCGGCGCGGCTGGTGCCACCCGGCGACGTCGGTGCGCTGGCAGAGTCGATCGGTACTGTGCTGGGCACTCCGGCGCTGCAAAGCGAGCTGGCTGATGCCGGCCCGGTGCAGGCACGTCGATTTTGCTGGGAAACAGCGGGGCGGCTGACAGCGCGCACATATGCGCGCGCCCTCGGATTGCCAGCACTGTCACAGGAGAGGGCTGCCGGATAATGGAACAGCGCGCCAGTCTTCGCGCCCTCTGGGCATGGATGCTGGTGGATGCAATGCTGATTTGGGTGGCGTCGTGGTCCGCATGGTTCATCCGCTATGAGATGCGCTGGTTCCGCGGAGTGGAGCCGGGCTATCACAGCGCGCTGCAGTCGTATGTGGCCCTCTTCCTCGGACTGACGCTGGTGTTGCTGCTGGCCTTTAGCGCAAACCGTGTGTACCTTGTCCGCCGCGGCACCTCCTGGGTGGAAGAAATGTTCCGCGTGACCAATGGAGTGCTGGTGGGCACGGTGGTGGCGATGGCGGCCACGTTCGGGTTGCGCCCGCTGGCGTTCTCGCGGCTGCTTTTCCTGTACGACGCAGTGCTGATAATCGTATTGCTGGGGCTCGCGCGCGGACTGCGGCGAGTGGTGGAATCCCGGCTGCGGGCGCGTGGCATCAACCTGATTTACGTCCTCATTGTCGGCGCGGGTGAGATTGGCCGGGCTGTGATGCGGGCGGTCTTCGCACAGCCCCATCTGGGTTATAGGGTGATTGGCTTCGTGGACAACGACCCAGAGGCCGGCGTGACCGATATCGGGCGCTTCAAGGCGCTCGGTTCCTTGGACCAACTGGAGCGCATTCTCGAGCATGAAAAGGTACATGAGGTCATCGTTACGCTGCCATGGCGCGACCAGCCCGAAATGTTCCGTCTAGTACGCACCTGTGAACGCCGGAGGGCGCGCGCGCGCGTGGTTCCGGATATGTTCCAGCTCAACCTGAGCCGTGTGAGTGTGGATGAACTCGGAGGTATACCGCTGATAGGACTGAAGGCCACGCGCTTCACCGAAACCGGCCGTCTGGCGAAACGGCTGCTGGATCTGGGCTTAACTCTGGTTTTCATGCCGCTGTTGCTGCCGCTCTCGGCGTTGCTCGCTCTGATTGTGCGGTTGGATTCGGGTGGGCCGGTCTTGTTCACACAGACTCGCGTGGGAAGAAAAGGACAACCGTTCCGAATCTTCAAGTTCCGCTCTATGGCCGTGGGCGCGGAAGGTCAACAGCAGGCGCTTTCGGAGCTCAATCAGGCCAGTGGTCCGCTGTTTAAGATTCGGGAGGACCCGCGCCTGACGCCGGTTGGACGTTGGCTGCGGCGCTCGAGCATGGATGAATTGCCGCAGTTGATTAACGTGCTGCGCG
>DASCOB010000059.1:0-16476 GCA_036011785.1 Anaerolineales bacterium
ATGGTTGCCATGGGGTTGGCAGATGCCGATGGCTGGGTAATTGTTGAGGCTGGTCGTTTTCGGCCCGGGATGACGGTTCCAGAGAATATCCGCGCTCGTGGCACTGCGATTGAAGTAGACGGCGAAATGGTCGGCACCCTCTTTACAAGCGCGCCATCGCCTCCCCCCATTGGCAACCCGGCTGCTCTCGCGTTCCTGGGGCGCGTTAATCGTGCCATGGCGCTGCTTGCGGGCGGAGTGGTGCTCGCCGCAATTGCGCTGGGCTGGATGCTCTCGCGTCCACTCACGCGGCCATTGCGCGAACTCACCACAGCCGCTGGCGCCATCGCATCCGGCAACCTCGCCCAGAAGGTCTCGGTTCCGCAGCAGCGCGAACTGGGTGCGCTAGCGGCCGCATTCAACCGCATGAGCACCGATCTCGCCGATAGTCGCGATCGGCGTCAAAAGCTGACTGCTGACATCGCCCATGAACTGCGTACTCCGCTCAGCGTAATACTTGGACATACAGAGGCAATGCGCGACGGCATCGTCACGCCCGGCCCGGAGACGCTAGCGCTGGTGCACGATGAAGCCCTGCGCCTGAACCGCATGGTGACCGATATGCGCACCCTCTCGCTGGCCGAAGCCGGGGAGTTAAACCTCGAACGCGAAGCCACGCCGCCCGCGCAGCTGCTGCAACGCGTCGTAAGCGCGCATGCGCCTCGCGCCGCAGAAAAGGAAATCTCGCTGACTTTGCAGAGGAGCGAACGCCTTCCCATCATCGAGGTGGACGCCGACCGCATTACGCAGGTGCTGCATATTCTACTGGAAAACGCACTCCGGCACACGCCCACGGGCGGAAGCGTGACTGTCTCCGCCGACACTCCTAACACACGCGCAATGCGCATTGTCGTGAACGACAGCGGACTCGGCATCGGCCCCGAGGAACTGCCCCATCTCTTTGAACGCTTTTATCGCGGGGATAGGGCCCGCGCGCGCCGCAAGCACGGCGGGTCAGGTCTGGGGTTGGCTATCGCGCGTTCACTAGTGCAGGCGCATGGAGGCGACATCAGCGTAGAAAGCCAACCCGGACACGGCACCGCATTCGCGATAACGCTCCCGACCGGCGCATAACATCTGCAGCGCGAATTCGCGGCGGGTTTAGGAACGCGCGGACACCTGGTAATTAGGCGATTCTTTGGTGACGTGCACGTCGTGAGGGTGGCTCTCAATCAGGCCAGCGCCGCTCACGCGTACTAGCCTCGCGCCGGTGCGCAGCTCATCGAGGCTGCCCGCACCGGCGTAACCCATGCCGGAGCGTAGTCCTCCAACCATTTGAAAGATATATTCGTTTAGCGGGCCCTTGTAAGGAACCCTGCCTTCGATTCCCTCCGGCACCAGTTTGCCGCCTCCCTGCCCGCTGGCGTAGCGGTCACGGCTATAACCCTGCATGGCGCCCATACTCCCCATGCCCCGGTACTCCTTAAAAAGGCGGCCCTCGTACAGCACTTCCTCGCCGGGAGATTCTTTCAATCCAGCCAGCATCCCACCCAGCATAACGGCGTCCGCACCGGCGGCTATGGCTTTTACGATATCGCCGCTGTACTTCACTCCCCCGTCGGCGATGACACCAGTGTCCTTTCCCCTCGCCGCCTGCGCGCACTCGTGAATGGCGGTCATTTGCGGCATGCCTGCACCGGATATCACACGGGTAGTGCAAATAGAACCCGCGCCCACCCCGACCTTTATCACATCTGCGCCGGCAGCAATCAACCTCTCTGCGCCCGCAGCAGTGACTACGTTCCCCGCAATCACCGGAAGCTGCGGCCACCCGGCCTTCACGCGGCAAATCGCTTGAATGACGCCTGTGGAATCACCGTGCGCGGTATCGATCGTGATCGTGTCGACGCCAGCGTCCAGCAGGCCCTGAACCCGTTCCTCTAGATTCACCCCCACCCCGACTGCCGCGCCAACCAGCAGCCGTCCGCGCCCATCGGTGGCGGTACACGGGAAATCACGTTTCTTTTGAATATCTTTGACGGTGATCAAACCTTTGAGCCGCCCACTCGAATCCACCAGCGGCAACTTCTCGATTCGGTTCTGCTGCAAGATGCGTTGCGCTTGCTCAAGTGTGGTGTCAGCAGTCGCAGTCACCAGTTTCTCGGTAGTCATGAACTCACTCACCGGCCGCGCAAAGTCGCTCGTTTCTACGAAACGCACGTCACGGTTCGTGAGAATCCCGACCAGTACGCCCAGCTTGCCATCTTCGGTGATGGGTACACCACTGATGTGATACCGACTCATAACCGCCTCCGCTTCGGCAAGCGTGGCAGAAGGCGGCAACGTGACTGGGTCAACAATCATGCCCGATTCCGAGCGCTTCACCTTATTGACTTCGGTTGCCTGGTCCTCCGCGCTCATGTTGCGGTGAATGATGCCCAATCCGCCCTCTCGTGCCAACCCAATCGCCATCGGCGCCGTCGTCACCGTATCCATGGCCGCGGATAACACCGGGATATTGAGCGTGATTCCATCGGCCAGGTTCACACGCACATCGGTCTGGTCGGGGAGTACCTCCGTGTACCCCGGCACGATGATCACATCGTCGAATGTCAGCGCTTCAAACCGGTCGAATAGTTCCTCGTTCATATCCCTCGCTCGATGATTCCGGCCTAATGCCGGAAGTGGCGCACACCGGTGGCGACCATCGCTATGCCAGCCGTGTTCGCCGCGTCAATGCTCAACTGGTCGCGCACCGATCCCCCGGGCTGCACAATAGCCCTCACGCCAAGTCTCGCCGCCTCTTCCACCGAATCGGGAAACGGGAAAAAGGCATCAGAGGCCATTACCGCGCCCTGAGATTGCTTCCCACTCCGCTCTCCGGCGATGCGCACGCAATCCACCCGATTGGGCTGCCCGCCGCCAATGCCCACGGTAGCCTCGCCCTGCACCAGCACTATCGCGTTCGATTTCACATGCTGGCACGCGGTCCACGCAAAGCGCAGCGACTTCCACTCGTCATCGCTCGGCACGCGCTCGGTGAGCACCCGCCATTCCCCTACATCGGCGACCGGATCACCCATATCAAGATCCTGACGGAGCACGCCCGCAACTATCGAGCGCAATTCCGGTCGCGGCTCCAGGCCAGCACCAGGCATCTGCAGCAGGCGACAGTTTTTTCTCTCCACAAGAGCGCTGCACGCTTTTTCATCGAAGCCAAGCGCAGCGATGCACTCGACGAAAAGGTCACCGAGAAGTCCAGCCACCTCTCCATCAAAAGATTGGTTAGCGGCTATTACCCCGCCAAAGGCAGAGACCGGGTCGCTCGCCAGCGCAAGCGGGAAGGCACTAGCAACGTCGTCCGCAGAGGCGATGCCACAGGGCGACAGATGCTTGACAATTACGACAGTCGGTTTTTCGAAGCTGATGGCGGCACGCCAGGCCGCATCTAAGTCAAGCAAGTTGTTGTAGGATAGTGGCTTTCCCTGTAGCAGTGTGCCGCCCAGCGGGCCCTGTTCCGGAATCCAGTTGTAAAGGCTCGCCTGTTGATGGGGGTTCTCGCCGTACCGCAGCGACTGCACAGTGTACGCCTGCAGACGAAGCGCCTGTTCCGGCGCAAGAAACGCAGCAATGGCGGTATCGTAATCCGCGGTGTGCGCAAAACCCTTCAGCGCCAGTTTCTTGCGAGTGTCCGGGCCCACTCCACTGTCGCGGAGCTCACCCAGCACGTCTTCATAATCCGCCGGGTCGCACAGCAAGGTGACGCGCTCGTGGTTCTTCGCAGCAGCCCTAATCAGCGCAACGCCGCCAACGTCTATGTTCTCAATCGCAGCCGCGAATGTCACATCGGCGGCAGCGACCGTTTGCGCAAATGGGTAGAGGTTCACAGCCACCAGATCGATCGGCTCCCATCCCAGCGCTTCCAACTCGTTGCGGTCAGCGTCACTGTCCCGTGCCAAAAGCCCGGCATGGATTGCCGGGTGAAGCGTCTTGACACGTCCAGCCAAAATCTCCGGTGATCCGGTGTAATCGGCCACGTCAGTCACCGAGATACCGGCAGCCCGCAGCGCTTTCGCCGTTCCACCAGACGCAAGCAAACGCCAGCCGAGCTCAGAAAGCGTCATTCCTAATGCTGTTAATCCTTCCTTGTCCGATACAGACAACAACGCGTTGGGCATCAATCACTCTCCCTCAAGGTCTGCCCTTTCACTCGTTACATCCCGGCCACAGAGATCTTTTATGGTGGCGACGAGAAGCCTGTGCTCCACAGCATGTACGCGCGCTTCGAGCGTTTTTAGATCGTCATTCGGCATTATCGGCACGCGCTCGCTGAAAAGCACCGGGCCACTGTCCACGCCTTCGTCTGGCACCAAATGCACCATCACGCCAGTGTAGCCGATTTCACCTTTCCGATACGCATCCAGAGCGCGCTCTATCGCGTTGACGCCGGGAAATTGACCCGGAAGCGCCGGGTGCAGGTTCACCACGCGGTCCAGGAACCGGTCGAGAAAGGCGGATGTGAGAATGCGCATCCAACCAGCCAACACCACCCAGTCGGGCCGAAAGTGCGATACTTGCTCGGCGAGCATACGGTCATATTCTCGCCGCGGTCGCCCTTTTTTCATCTGGCATACTCGCCCGGGCACTCCGGCCAATTCTGCCCGCTTCAATCCATACGCCCGGCCTCGGTTCGAAAACACTCCCACAACGCGCGCCGCCAATTGGCCGCACGTGCAGGCATCCAAAATCGCCTGCAAATTGGACCCGTTCCCGGACACCAACACCACCAGCCTTGGCACAATCGCATCGCCTGTCATGTCAGCCTTACGCGGCCATCGCCCCCGACAAGTTCTCCAATGACCACGGTTTCGTCCGCAATAGATTGCTGCACGCTATTCAGTGCAGAGGGGGAAACCACCGCCACCATACCGAGGCCCATGTTGAAAACGCGGTACATTTCACGGTCCGTAATGCAGCCGCGCTGCTG
Source organism: Anaerolineales bacterium (assembly GCA_036011785.1). Taxonomy (GTDB): domain Bacteria; phylum Chloroflexota; class Anaerolineae; order Anaerolineales; family UBA11657; genus CAJWGI01. The sequence continues at coordinate 4,967 of DASCOB010000059.1, forward strand.
AATAAGGGAGAACACCGCCGGCAGCGGCCACGTGCCCATCCGCACGACCGCATCAAGGTCATCGGGCAGTGCCCGCGGCAGGTTCTCGAGTACACCGCCGCCCGTTATATGTGCCAGCGCCTTTATGTTCCCGTCCCGCATCCCCAGACTTTCCCGCAGCAGCGGATAATAACACCGGTGCGGAGCCAAAAGCATTTCACCTAGCGATCGATCGTGACCTTCAGGCACGCTTTCGAGAGAGACGTCCGCGAACAGGCTTCTAATCAGGGTGTATCCGTTGGTGTGTGGCCCGGATGACCGCAACCCCACCAGAAGATCACCTTCGGCGATACCACCGCGCGGCAGCCGCTGCATTTTCTCCACCACGCCCACCACGGCGCCAACGAGATCAAAGGCATCCGCCGCGTACACGTCCGGCATCTCAGCGGTTTCGCCGCCCAATAGTGCGCAGCCGCAGTTCCGGCACGCATCGGCGACACCCTTCACCACGGCAGCAGCTTTTTTTGGGGAAAGTTTCGCGCTCGCAACATAATCAAGGAAAAAGAGCGGTGACGCACCCTGAGCGAGAATATCATTGACGCAGTGGTTGACAAGATCGTGGCCGATACCCGCATATTCGCCGGCCCGTTCCGCGAGCAACACCTTGGTGCCGACGCCGTCAACCGAAGCCGCCAGCACCGGGGCACTCATCTCGCGTAATGCCGCCGCGTCATACAGTCCCCCGAAAGCGCCAACGCCCCCGAGAACTTCCGCACCATACGTCGCCGTCAACGCATCCTGGGCCAAGGCGACAGCTTCGTTGCCGGCATCAATGTCCACCCCGGATGCAGCGTATGCGCTTCCACCGCTGCTCATGTTGAGAACTCCTTCATAAACAACGGAACGGTCGCTCTACGCATTGAGCGTTTCACGCATGCCAATATCCGCTCGACATTGCATGCCCTCGAACCGCACCGCCCTCACTCCTTCATACGCGTTGGAAAGCGCATCCCCGATGGTGTCTCCCTGCCCAGTAATGCCCAACACCCGACCGCCGGAAGTAACCACTCGGCCATCCTTGTCAGTATCCGTGCCGGCATGAAAAGTGACAACATCCGCCGGCATATCTTTCAGCCCATGAATCGCCCGGCCCTTCGGATACTTTCCGGGGTACCCTTCCGAAGCAAGCACCACGCATGCCGCAGCGGCATCTCTCCAGCGCACTTCAGTGTCCGCCAACCGCCCTTGCGCGCATACCATACATGTCTCGAGCAGATCAGATTGTAGCAAGGGCATTAGCGCCTGAGTCTCAGGGTCGCCAAAGCGACAGTTAAATTCGAGTACATGCGGCCCGTCAGCAGCGAGAATAATCCCTGCGTAGAGCACACCCACAAACGGAGCGCCCTCCTCGCGCAGTCCATCCACAGCGCGTTGCAACACATCTGCCCCCAGTTTCCTCACCTGTGCCGGTGTACAAACCTGCGCGGGCACATAAGCGCCCATTCCGCCCGTGTTGGGCCCCCGGTCGCCATCCAGCAGCCGTTTGTGGTCCTGTGCAGGCGGCATAACGCTCACGCCTTCACTGTCAGCAAAAGCCAGCAACGAGACTTCCTCCCCCTCCAATCGCTCCTCAATCAATATCTCATCTCCGGCGGCCCCAAACTTTCGCTCCACAATCATCTCGCGCAGTGCAGTCTCAGCCTGCTGCGCATCCTCCGGAAGTATCACGCCCTTCCCTCTAGCCAGACCTGACGCCTTGAGAACCACTTCATAATCAGACTCCCGCAGATGCGCCAAAGCGGGCTCAAATTCCGAGAAGGCTGCAAAGCGCCCGGTGGGTATGCCGTGCCGCAGCATGAAGGCTTTTGCGTATGCCTTCGAAGCCTCAATACGCGCCGCTTTTTTGCCGGGGCCAAACACAGCGACGCCTTCCGCTTGCAGCACCTCGGTGAGACCCGCAGCCAGCGGCGACTCCGGCCCAATGATGGCCAATTCAATTGATTCTTCCCGGCAGAAGGATGCCAATGCGCGGCCATCGCCCGTGCCCAGCGCCACGTTCACTTTCTGATTCGGTACCGACAAAGCAGCCGTGCCGGCATTCCCTGGTGCAACGAACAGGCGTCGCAGCAGCGGGGATTGCGCCACTTTCCACGCAAGCGCATGCTCCCGGCCCCCCGACCCAACAATGAGCACATTCATCTCATAGCTCAGAAAATCGCCGCCTCGAATTGCGCCTTTTTTACACTCGGAATGGCTTCAAACTGATATTCGCCGCTGAAGCATGCATGGCAGTATCCCCGCTCGCGGCCCACTGCGCGCATCATGCCCTCGAGCGAGAGGAAACTGAGGGAATTTGCGCCGGTGTGCGCACGGATTTCCTCCACCGACATTCGGTACGCAACCAATTCCTCGTGCGTTCCCATATCCACGCCCATAAAGCACGGATGGCGAATTGGCGGACAGGTTATGCGCACATGCACCTCCGCTGCACCACCATCGCGGAGCATTTTGACCAGCGGCCCGGCAGTTGTGCCGCGCACTATGCTGTCATCAATCACTACTGTGCGCTTTCCGCTCAAATTCTCGCCAAGAACGTTGAATTTCAACGCAACGCCCTGCCGACGTAGCGATGGCGTCGGTTCAATGAAGGTACGCCCGATATAGCGGTTTTTGATAAATCCATCGTTGAAATCAATGCCGGATTCTCGGGAATAACCGATGGCTGCGGGCACTCCAGAATCCGGCACTGCAATCACCAAGTCGGCATCGGCAGGGGCCTCTCGTGCTAGCTCCCGCCCGAGCTGCTGGCGCACTGTGTGCACGCTTATTCCATCCCAGAAGCTATCCGGCCGCGAAAAATACACGTGCTCGAACACGCAGCGCGCGAGCTCGTCTGCCGGCGACACCGCCTGCACCACTCTAAGCGCGGGGTACCCAAGCGCGATGATCTCGCCGGGCTCCACCTCGCGGATAGCTCTACAACCGATTGTTTGCAACGCCCCCGTCTCCGACGCGGCTGCGTGCCCTCCACCGAGCAGCTGGCCCACGCTCAGTGGCCGGTATCCCCAGCGGTCACGCACCGCATACACGTTATTACGCGTAAGCACGGTCAGCGAAAAAGCACCCTCCCAGCGCGCCATGACACTACCGATACGCGCCTCCCAACTCGCTCCCTCCGCACCGGCCAACATCATGGTCATTACTTCGCTATCGGACGATGACGAAAGTCCAACGCCCCGTTGCAACAGTTCGTCCCGCAACTCGCCCGCGTTGTTGAGATTCCCGTTATGAGCAACTGCAAGGGGCCCATGTCGCGTTTCCACCAAAAAGGGCTGCGCGTTTCGGGCGACCGAAGAGCCGGTAGTCGAATAGCGAGTGTGCCCAATTGAAAACGAACCCTGCATTGGCGCGAGCTTCTCCTCTGTGAATGCCGCCGTCACCAAGCCTGTGCCCTTATGCAACCGCACCCGATTGCCATCAGAGACCGCAATCCCGGCCGCTTCCTGACCCCGGTGCTGCAGTGCGTGTAACCCAAAAAATGTCAGGCGAGCGACATCATCGTTAGGCGCGTACAACCCGACAACTCCGCACTCTTCCTGCGGCTTGTCAGCACGCATCATTGAATCTCAACGTCATCGGAGAGGATCCGCTCCCGCCGTTGCGACTGCGCGGCGGTCACAGCCGCGCGCACTTTCTCATCAACCAACCCCAGAATTTTCGCCGCGAGTAATGCAGCATTGCGCGCCTCCAAAACTACCCCCGGAGCGATGCCCGAGGGCATGCGCAGCGACGAGAACAAATCCGCGCCTGCATACGACTGGCTCGCAGGTGGGCACGCAATCACCGGCGCGTTCACCGCGCCATCCACGAAGCCGGAAAGCGCATTGCTCCTCCCGGCCACGGTGATGTACACCCTCGGTCGTGAGGCTCGTTCGTATTGCTGCAACACCTCTAACGAATGTGCAGCGGTTTTGTGCGCAGAGGCAATGCGCATGACCACCTGCAGCCCATATCTGCGCGCTTCCGTTGCGATTTCCTCGCAATGCTCCGCATCAGACCGAGACCCCATCACAATCACAACCAGTGGCGGTTGAGTTTCCATCAGACCTCCCATTCAACCGGGGTCATCGCCCGGCTTCGCCCAAAACCCCGGCAGTTAGCAGATTGTCTTTTAACCTCGGCTCCACCGGATACGTTCCCGGTGCGAACGCGCGCCCGGTAAGCATCTCGAAGATAGAGATGTAGCGTTGACTAGCAGCCACCCATAGTCCCGCACCCATCTCCGGCGGCGGGCCATCCCCCCGATAACCTTGCGCTGCGTATTCTAGGCGCACGAATTCTTTGTCAAAATTCTCCGGCTCTTTGCCGCTTTCGAATCGTTCTGCGTAGCTATCAGCCCGCCAAAATCGCGAGGAGTCCGGCGTGTGTAGCTCGTCTATCAGCATCACCTCATCATCGGCACCCCAGCCAAATTCGTATTTCGTGTCCACCAAGATTAACCCGGAACTTTGTGCGATTTCCTGCCCACGCCCGAAGATGTCGAGCGCCGCGGCCTGGACCCGTTCCCAGGTCTCTTCGTCAAGCAATCCCCGCTGCACCACCTCCGCACAGGTCAAGCGCTCATCGTGGCCAGTCGGCCCGCCTTTCGTGGTCGGGGTAATAATCGGCAGCGGCAACGCCTGATTCTTCTTAAGCCCATCTGAGAACGTGTGTCCGTAAATATCTCTTTCGCCCAGCGAGTACCGGTGCCACAGCGCCGTTTTGGTCACGCCGGAAATGTAACCCCGCACAATCACTTCGACTTTGAACGGGCGTGCTTCCCGCGCTATGAGCGCATTGGGGTCCGGCACCGAGATCGCGTGGTTAGGAACAATGTCCGCAGTTTGCTCGAACCACCATGCCGCCAGCTGATTTAACACCTGACCTTTGTAAGGCACGCAGGCGAGGATGCGATCGAATGCCGAAAGTCGATCGGTTGTAACCAGCAGCAGCTGTCCCTCCTGCAGCTGGTACGAATCGCGCACCTTGCCAAAGCGCTTCCCAGGTAATAGCAATTCCGTTTGCTGCAGTCCTTCCCTGAGCAATGCGTGCAACCGCTCCGCGTTTAGCGCATCCTTTTCATTAACCATCCGAGTCACAATTTCTCAGCATATTTTACGCCGTTAACAAATAAGGTTAGCCCTAAACCGCCACCCTCTGAGCGCGTCCAGCGTGGGTGTTGAAATCGATGCACATGATTTTCCGGATGAGGCATGAGGCCGAGCACATTTCCGGCCCGATTGCATATTCCGGCTATATCAGCCAGCGAGCCATTCGGGTTACGCGGGTATTCCCCTCTAGCCGGTGAACCATCCGGCTGCGCATAAACCAGCGCAATTTGGTCGTGTTCTCGCAGCTCCTGGAGTGCCGATCCATTCCCAAGAGCAAAGCGGCCTTCACCATGGGCCACGGGACAATACATAGGTTCAGTCATCCCGTTCGTCCACACGCAGGTATTAGACTTAACCGCGAGAGTCACCCAGCGGCACTCGAAGTGCCCGCTCGCATTGTGTAGCAGTGTGCCGCTAAGGCCCGTCCCGTCGCCCAACAGCATTCCCGCCCGCACCAGTGACTGAAAGCCGTTACATATGCCTATTACCGGCCAGCCCTTTTCAACGAATTCCCGCAGCTCATTCGCGAAAAAAAGCCGCATGTCCAGGCCGAGCAGCCGACCCGCACCAAGTGCATCTCCGTACGAAAATCCACCTGGTATCACCAGCAAGCGATAATCCTTAAGCCGACGCTCACTGTTGAGTAACTGATTGATGTGCACAATGTCCGGTTCCGCTCCAGCGAGCACCAGCGCCTCAGCCGCGTCCCGGTCGCGGTTGGTCCCACTGGCATGCAACACAAGCGCACGCACTCGATTTTTCTCAATCATAGCTTTCCGAGCCACCCTTCCAAACTGCACAAAGCACCTCAACAGAAGCAGAATAATGTCCAACCACCTCCAACTTCTTCATATCGGTCACCTCGCCAATTCGTTCACACGCATATCCCGTCATCGTGCTCTCAAATCTGCGCACGTGCGGCGCCTCGACCGACACAAGGTATCGTCCGTTTGATTCACTGTGCAGGGCAACATGGTAGGTATCATGAATGTGATTAACGCCTATACGCATACCTAGGCGGCCCGCGATGCACATTTCGGCCGCCGCCACCCCTAGACCTCCCTCGCACAAATCATGGCACGCGCTCACCAATCCACCCACAATGGCACGGTGGAGCGCCCTATTCAGCCCAGGCGCATCGTTGGGAAGGCCGGGTGCCGCTGCGTTGCCCAACGGTTGCTTTTCCACGAGCTGGTAGTGGCTCCCCCCGAATTCGTTATGCGTCTCACCAAGCAAATAGACAACGTCTCCGGCCCTTTTCAAATCCATAGTCACACACACGCGCACATCTGGCACGATGCCTAACGAGGAGATGAGCACCGTGTCTGGAACGGAGTGCGACACACCGTCAGAATCAAGGTACTCATTGTTGAGAGAATCCTTTCCGGAAATGAAAGGGGTTCTGTGGTGCAAGGATGCATCATGGCATCCCTGCACCGCCCGCACCAACGTGCCCAAGCGCTCCGGTTTTCCCGGGTCGCCCCAGCAAAAATTGTCCAGCAAGGCGATTTTATCCGGGTCAGCACCGACAGCAACCACATTGCGCACAGCCTCATCCACTGCGCTCACAGCCATGGCGTAGGCATCCACCTTTCCAATGTTCGGGTTTATGCCGCAACCCAGCGCCGCGCCACGCCAGCCTTTCACCCCATGCGGGCGGAGGACGCACGCATCAGAGGCGCCATCATCAGCCGCGCCCAGCACCGGCTTGACCACGGTGCCGCCCTGCACCTCGTGGTCATACACCCGAATAATGCGCTCTTTGGACGCAATGTTCGGATGGGAAAGCAACGCGAGCAACGTTGCCTTCGGGTCCTCACAGGCAGGCGGGGCTCGGAACGTTCCTATCGACTTCACTGGAAGAAGAGCAGCAAGTTCGCGCGCAGGCATCCCTTGATGAAGGAACTCGAGGTCCATGTTAACCACCGACGCGCCTTCATGAAAGACACGCAACTGTCCGTCAGCGCGGAACTCGCCCAGGTTCGTCAACTCCACATCATGCCGACCGCATATTTCCCCCAGCCTCGGCAGCCGGCTCGGAGGCACAGCCAGCACCATGCGTTCCTGCGCCTCCGAAAGCCAGAGCTCCCAGGGCGCAAGGCCGGCATACTTCGTCGGCACTGCCGCCATATCCACGGCAGCCCCCAGGCCCGCCGCCATTTCCCCCACAGCCGATGAATACCCGCCTGCGCCACAATCAGTGATGGCCGTGTAAAGCCCCTCCGTGGAAGCCTGCCGCACCACTTCAATCAAACCTTTTTCGGTGAGCGGATCTCCGATTTGTACCGAAGCGCCGGCAACGTCGCCGCTCTCAGCGTCCATAGCCATAGATGAAAACGTAGCGCCGCGCAGACCATCCCGACCGGTGCGGCCGCCTACAGAAATCACGCGGTCGCCGAGCTTTGGCTCACGGGGATGCGTACCTTTACGTCCAATTCCGACACAGCCGCAATACACGAGCGGGTTGGCCACATAACCCGATTCATACACGATTGCGCCGCTGACGGTCGGCAGCCCAAGTTTGTTGCCGTAATCCTCTATGCCCGACACGACTCCGCTCGCGACACGTCTAGGATGTAAAACCCCGGCAGGCAAGTCATTGAATTCCGTTTCCAACGGGCCGAAACAAAGAACATCCGTGGTAGCGATGGGAATGTGGCTCACCCCAAGAATGTCCCGCACCACCCCACCCACGCCGGTGTTAGCGCCGCCAAAAGGCTCAATCGCCGATGGATGATTATGTGTCTCAACCTTAAATGAGATTTCGAACTCATCGTCGAAATCAACCACGCCTGCGTTATCTATAAAAGCAGAGCGTACCCAAGGAGCCCCAATCTCCTTCGTCGCAGCACCCAGATACGAGCGCAGCAGCCCGTCTATTTCCAGTCGCTCGCCGGCACCGGATTCCTCATTCGCGGTAACGCGCGCCCTAAACGTCTTGTGGACACAGTGCTCGCTCCAGGTCTGCGCCAGCGTCTCTAGCTCCGCGTCCGTGGGGTCGCGGCCTTCGTTCTCGAAGTAAGCCTGAATGGAGTGCATTTCAGCAACGTCAAGCGCTAGACGCCGCTCGCGGCTCAATTCCCCTAGAGCCGCATTATCAAGATCCCTGAGCGCGATGATCTCGGGGAGCAGTCGCGCAGACGCGAACTCGCGACGCCCCGTGGATACCTCTCCGAAAGACCATTCCTCGATGATCGGGTTACACAACAATCGCCTAACCGCAGTTTCAATCTCGCTCCGCTCAAATCCAGAGAATTCATACCGCCTTCCGGTGGCCGCCCATCGCAGCGGGATTCCCATCTGCTGCGCGGAGCGCATGATTTGCCCAGCGACGTTGTCCGTCACTCCCGCGCGCAGGCGCACCTCCACCGCATTTCCATTGGAGAGATCGACACCGTCATCGCCCAGCCTGCGCCAGAGGCATGTTTCACTTACGGGTTCATGGAACAACGCGGAATCAAGCCGCTCTATGTCAGTTTCGCTCAGGTCTCCCGCGAGGAAATACAGATTGCTCGCTCGAATGTCGCCGCCGCTCACGCCTAGGGCGCGCGCTTGGGAGAGCAACACCGCGTCACGCGTAGATGCAATTTCGGGGAGCGAATGGGTTTCTACTTTATAACGCACGGGTCACCAATCCAGCTGCGATAGTCGCGCGCGATTATAACACCGGAGAAGATGTTAACCCCGATATATGGGGCACATTACCTTAAAATTCCCGCGTATGGCGCTGCAGGAGTTTGCGCGAAAGCGTTTTACGTGGTCGCCAACCCAACGCGCCCGTTGAACCCAACAATCAAATCATCAAGGGCGTCAGCTGCGTCAGCAATACGGGCCCAATATCCTCGGTCATACCACTGCGCCTGGATTTCCTCGTGCGTCTTCCCTTGCTGCTCCACCCAGGTGAAATACTTCAGGTTATGAATGCGCCTGCGCTGTGGGTAAGTCAGTTCAGCCATATTATCCGTGGTAGCCCCAAACACAAAACGCGAAAACGCAGCTATCGCGTCGCGCTCGATAAATTCGCCCTCGGTCTCGTTAAGTTCCCTCAATCGGCTGGCATACATTTCAGCAGAATCAGTCAGCACGGTAAGCACCACATCGTGCTCATTCAGTTCATACCAGCGGGCAAATTTGACTGCCGCGAGAACATTCGCGATTCCCGATATTCCCAGCAACCCGAGTTGTACGAGCGTCCCATCACCCACGCCCTGAGCACTCAGATAGCTCCGCCCGGCAGGTTCATTGACCAGTCGAAAGAGCCCCAGTGCAGCCGCATCATCCACGGCAATAACCATGTCTGTGTTTTTCACGTTATGTATCCACGGAACATGCTTGTCGCCGATACCTTCTATGCGGTGTGCCCCGAAGCCACCCTGCAACAAAGTGGGACATTGCAGCGCCTCGACCGCTGCCAGCTTAGCAGTGGGAAATACATCCTTCAGATAATCCCCGCTGGCCAGCGTACCCGCCGAGCCGGTAGTGCACACCAACCCTCGAAAGCGGCCCTGCCCGCCCAACTCCGCGCGCAATACAGCCTCCATCGCTCTGCCCGTTACGCGATGATGCCAGAGATAATTGCCAAACTCGTCAAACTGATTGAAAATCATCAGGTCCTGCCCCGACCGCCGCAGTTCCCAGCATTTGTCGAATATCTCCTTGACGTTGCTTTCGCTTCCCGGCGTCTTGATAGTCTCTCCGGCAATATCTGCTAGCCATGTGAACCTTTCCTCGCTCATCCCTTCCGGCAAGATTGCGATAGATTCGCAGCCGAGCAACGCGGAATCATACGCGCCACCGCGGCAGTAGTTTCCGGTGGATGGCCAAACGGCCTTTTGGCACATGGGGTCGAATTGGCCGGTCACCAGTCTAGGCACAAGGCAGCCGAACGCCGCCCCCACCTTGTGAGCCCCGGTCGGGAACCATTTCCCCACTAGCGCCACAATTCTCGCTTTGACTCCGGTCAACGAACTGGGCAACTCAAGGTAATTGACCCCGCCGAAGCCACCGCCTCTCTCCAGTGGCTGGTTGTGCCAACTAATGCGAAATAAATTTAACGGATGAATGTCCCACATCCCGACATCCCGCAGGCCATCCTTTACCGTTTCGGGAATAGATCCGGGGTCAGCCTGCTGCCGCAGCGTTGGAATGACTATGTTTCGCTCGCGCGCCAATTCGACCGTGCGCGCAAGCGTTTTCTCATCCACTGTCAAGTCGAGCATGTTTCACCTCTACCGGTTCTGCTGAAACCTCAGTTCAGGGCGTCCCCCAACGCATCAAGGGAGGCCTCAATCGTGACCGCACTCTCCATCATCTGCATCGCGGCATCAGTGTCCTTCAGTCCGTGGCCGGAAACTAAAAGCACCACGTGCTCATCTGGAGTGATATCGCCCCGCTCCGACAGTTCGCGCAAGCCGGCGTACGTCGCGCAAGCAGCCGGTTCCGCGTATACGCCTGCGTCGCGCGCCAGTATTGACATCGCCGCCAGAATTGCTTCGTCCGTCACCGTTACGAAGCCACCATCTGTCTCCTTTGCAGCGCGCAGAGCCCGCACGCCGTCGCTGGGCCTGGCAGCAGAAATGCTGTCCGCGACAGTCTTAGCCACCACCGGAGTAATCTGTGCGCTATTGGATTCCCACGCATTTGCAATCGCAGCTGAGCCCTTTGCCTGCACGCCGGTCAATTTCGGGATCTTTTCAATCCATCCCAACGCCTTCAGATCCTTGAAACCTTTGTGGACACCGGTAATAATGTTCCCGTCTCCGACAGGCACCACGACCCGGTCGGGCACAACCCACAGGTCATTTGCCATCTCACCACTAGCGCGCGTAAATTTTTCGCAAATCTCAAACGCAACGGTCTTCTTTCCTTCCGCAGTCATCGGATTGTACCCCGTGTTTCGGCAATACCATCCCAGCTGCTGCGCTGCCCGCACTGTCAGGTCAAATGCATCACTGTAACCACCGCGCACCAGCACTAGCCTCGCGCCGTACACCAAGATCTGCGCCACCTTTGCGGTCGGTGCATTCTCGGGCGCGACCACTACAGCCTCCAGCCCAGCAGCGGCGGCCATGCCCGCCAGCGCCACACCTGCGTTTCCGGTCGAGGCGGTGATGATCCTTTCTATCCCATTTTCGAGCGCATGCGCGACGACCACCGCGCTGGCACGGTCTTTAAGAGATGCAGTCGGCAGCCGCGTGTCATCCTTGATCCACACCGATGCACCCGTACCCTTACTTTCCAAACGTTGCGACCGGAAATACGGCGTGTCGCCAACCGTGCGCAGTGTCCCGGTACTCTCCGGAGGCGTACCCACCGGCAGAAGCGGTTGATAGCGCCAGATGGAACCGTCCGGATCCGAACTGATGCTCTTCGGGGAATGTG
>DASCOB010000060.1:0-34089 GCA_036011785.1 Anaerolineales bacterium
TTGCGCTGGAGGCCGGACTGGCAAGCAAGGTAAACGTTGAAGAGGTGAAATGATGGAAGACGAAGACGCACGTTGCGTACATTGCGAGCGGGGAAGCGCTCAGGTGCCACTGCTGGCACTGCGCTTTCAGGGCATGGAGTTGTGGATATGCTCCGAGCATATGCCAATTCTGATACACAAGCCCGGGCAGTTGATGAGCAAAATCCCGGGCGCTCAGCAACTTACGGAGGTGGAAATCCCAGATAGAGAAACGTAGTCTCGAAATGAATGGCAGGCCGGGGGCTGCCCGACCTGCCAGAGCCGGAATACAGACCCCGCGTAGGGTAATCTCCCGGCGCGCTCCTAATTGTAGTCGGTGGGCGCGTCGGGGTCAAACAACGGATCGACTACACGCGAATCTCACATAACTGCATTCAGGAGGTTATTCATCATGAGGACTGTAATGACGTTCGTGGCCGTCGCCATTCTCAGAATGGGCGGCACGACCGCAATTTTCGTGACGCATCATCAGGAGGAGGCGCTCTTCATGGGTGACCGCGTGGCGGTGCAAACCCGAGGGCGCATCGAGCAGGTAGGCACTCCCGATGAGGCTTTTGGCAGCCCGGCCACCCGCTTCGTGGCCGCATTCATGGGGGAGACTGATTTTCTGCCCGGAGAGGTCACTTCCGAGGGTGTGCAAACCGAGCTTGGGATGCTGCAGCCGGGTAATGAAGTCAACATGGGCGCGCGAGTTCCGCGGAATGGTGAACGTGTATCGGGTGCGGCTGCCGTCCGGGCGTTTCATCCACAGTTTGCAGCACCACACAGTGCAAATCGCGCCCGCCACCCCTGTGCGCGTGCTGATGGAACCCGGGTATGAACTAACGTGCTTCGCCGGTTCTCCCTCCTGACTGACGACGTGCCCGGCTGCTTCCCGCTGATTGTCTAATCCGCATGCGCCTTCCCCTGAATCTGCGGATTCTTCTGCTAGCCTTTGTTTCCGCAGGTTTGATATACGATCAAGCCACGCCGATATTCGAGGCCTCGGATGAAGCCTGGCATTACGGCGTGGTGCGCGAGCTCGCTTCCGGACGTGGATTACCGCTGCAGCGCGTAGGAGAACTTACTACCTACCGGCAGGAGGGCAGCCAGCCGCCGCTGTATCATGCGTTGGGCGCGGCGTTAACTTTCTGGGTGCCAGATGCCGAAGCTCTTCGTCAAAGCGATTACAATCCATTTGCTCAGGTCGGTGTTCCAGGAACGTATCATAACGTGAATATGGTGCGGCATACGCAGGCCGAGGGTTTCCCCTACCGTGGTCTGCCTCTGGCGGTACACTTGTTGCGCTGGTTTTCACTGTTGCTGGGTTGTGGCACCGTTGCGCTGACCTATCTGCTGGCGCAGGCGATTTTCCCCGGCCGCCCCGGTCTGGCGCTTCTGGCGGGTGCTTTTTCGGCGTTCAACCCCATGCTGGTTTTCATCAGCGCCTCGGTGAATAATGACAATGGAATCTGGCTGCTCAGTTCGCTGTTAATCTACGTGCTGGTGCTGGCGGCAAAACATGGGTCCGATGCCGAACCGACTTCCGAGCGGCTGTTGCAGCCTGGCGCGCTCCCGTGGACACTGGGCGTGCTGCTCGGTCTCGCCATTCTCACCAAGCTTTCCGGGCTGGTACTCGCGCCTGTGGTGGCGCTGTTTCTGCTGTGGCGAGCGCGGCGCGAAGGCAACTGGATTAGGTTCTGGAGCGATGGGATCATTGTCGCATTCTGTGTGTTGCTGCTGAGCGGGTGGTGGTTCTACCGCAATTGGGTGCTTTATGACGAGCTGCTTGGCAGCCGCACTATGGCGCAGATTTATGGGTTCGCGCGCTCTGATCCGGTCAGTTTACCCGTCTTGATGCTCGAGTGGCGCGGTTGGTGGTATTCACTCTGGGGGGTGTTTGGGGCGTTCAATGTGATCCCGGGCAAATGGGTTTATGCTTTGTTCACTGCTCTCGTGGTTCTTTCCATCGGCGGGGGCGTGCGCGTGTTCTGGAGCAGGCGTGGCGCTGTGCCCCCCGTACCTACCGAGGTCCGCCTCGCGCATGGTCTTTCAGTGCTCTTCATCGCACTTACGCTTGTTGGCAACATCTACTGGTCGCTGCGCCAGCATGCGTTGCAGGGACGTCTGGCGCTGGGCGCGGTTGCGGCGATGAGCACATATCTGGCGGCCGGGGTAATCATCCTGGCCGGAAATTCGCGTGAGCAGCTCATCGCGCGCTTCATGGCAGCCGCACTTTTCATTGTCTCACTGGTGGTGGCGATTTTGTACATCGCGCCGCGATACAGACCGCTGAACCCGATGATGGAAACAGACTTGCCGGCTGACATCATCATGGCGGGTGCAGTTTTCGATGATGAGATTGAGCTTCTCGGTTATTCTACGACTGACGAGGTGCACCAGCCGGGCGAGACCATGCAGGTCACATTGTATTGGCGTGGGCGCTCACAGATAGATTCGGATTACAACCTCGCCCTCAATGTGCATGGACGTGGCATGGAGAACATTGCCAAGCTCGATACCTGGCCCGGGGGCGGGTTGCTGCCCACTGGTGACTGGATACCGGGGGCGGTGTACGCTGACACGTATTTAATCCCACTTTCGGGGAACGCATCGGCGCCCACACTGCTGCGGCTGGACGTCTCATTCTGGGGAGATTTGCTTGATGAGCGTCTCTCGGTGAGCGCTAACGGGTTTGCAATCGACTCGCTAATGCTGCATGCGGGCAGGCTCTTGCCCAGCGTTCCGGTTCAAGAAGCAGCCCAAATCAAAAACGGCTCTACCTTTGCGCCCGGTGTCTTACTGGCAGGGCACACCGTGTCGTCGCAGGAAGACGCCGAAACGCGCTTCACAGTGTTCTGGAGGGCGGAGCAGTCCCTCGGTACTGATTGGACGTTCTTTGTGCACATGCTGAATGCGGCCGGTGAAATTGTCGCCCAGGCTGACGGGCCGCCCTTGAATGGCGACTGGCCGACAACCGCCTGGGAGCCGGGCCATCTAGTGCGCGATGCGCGGCGGTTGGCTTACGGCAGCACTCTGCCGCAGGGCGAGTACAGTGTGGTTGTCGGCCTGTATGACCCGGTCTCCGGCGTGCGCGCAGCGGCTGTCGCACCTGACGGCAGCGAGTGGACTGACTGGGCTGTACCGCTGCTGACTATTCGCGTTGGGGAATAAACTCTTGCAGCAGTCGCGGTATACTTACGTGAACCTGCATCAGTGAGGTTTCTGACATCAACCGCATGCAAACCCTTAATCGTTGTCTTCCAGCGTGAATAGCATTGTGGCCGCTCGCATATTGCGGCGAGCGTGCGTGTCAATCGGGCTCTCGTTCTTGTTGGCTGTGCTGTGGAAAGGTCAACTGGTGGCTTTGGAGCAAGAGGTCACGCCCACGGCAACGGCGACTGCGACGGCCACCGTCACAGCGACATTCGTGCCAACCCCCACTGTGAGCGAACCGTCAGTTTATGTACCCGAACGGGTGAACGTTCGCAGTGGGCCGGGCACGTATTATGAGAAGGTGGGCGTGCTCGTTGCCGGTCAGTTGGCCGTGGCTATGGGGCGCACGGCTTTCGGAGAATGGATTGCCATCGAATACCCCGAGGGCACGGGAGAGCGTGCGTGGGTGTACTCCCGATTGGTGGTAGTGCGAGAAGCGACAGTGGACGAGCTGCCGGAAGTGGCGCCCCCGCCCACCCCGACACTGCCGGCGGCGCCCGTGGCTGGCTTTACCCTGTCGCCGCAGCGCACCTCGCAGGCCACGCGGTTGCCCACTTTCACGCCTGCGCCGCCAGTGGCGCAACCGACCTTTGCCACGCCGGAAGTGGAGGGCGGCGCTCTGCCTCCTATTGTGTTGATCGCCGGGTTGTTCTCTCTGGGGATTATCTCGGGAATTGTTGCAATCTTCCGGCAGCGTGGGTAACCCCCACCTTAATTCTGATTCGCGCCCATTCTACCTGTTGTGGCGGCCGGCGTGTGTGCCGGTTGTACTAACTCTCTTGGGAGGTGAGTGCGTCTAACCGCAGGCGCAGCCACCACCGGACGCCGCCGTAGGCGCGGAGGCGCTATCGGCAGTGCGGAAGGAATGTCCACATCCGCAGCTGGCAACCGCCTGCGGGTTGTCAATGCTGAAACCGCCGCCCATCAGGTTGTCTACATAATCAATCGAGGCCCCGCGCATATACATCAGTGAGGTGGGGTCTAGGAAGACTTTTACGCCATCTGCTTCTACGATGGTGTCGAATTCACGCGGCTCTGCTTCCAGCGCCATCCCGTATTGCATACCCGAACAGCCGCCCCCTGAAACGAAGACGCGCAGCCCGTAATCCGGCATCTTGCGCTCAGTCAGCAATTTGCTGACGTGCTCTCTGGCACTTGGTGTAAGCATGATTTCGTCGGATACTATTGGGTCAATAGCTGCTTTCTCTGTCGCGTCAATTGTGTTCACATTACTCTCCGATCAAGCTGCATCACGTTTTTGCCTGAATCTATTTTATCATCAACTGAATTGCACGTCAATAAAAAAGATGCGGATATGAAAAACTACTTCGACGCCTACAGGCGCGTCATTCGCTCCTCGCGGCGATCTCCTCGGTGGCAATCAGGTACGAGCAACTGTCGTCACCGGTGGCGATGTGACAGATGCAGTGTGGGCTGATGCCAAGCAACGATGTAATCATGTTCTGGTCCATCTGGCAGATTTCGGGGTTCTTCTCGGCTACCCCCTCGTACGGGCAGTTGTTGATGTGAAGCATGAAGCCTTGCGGGTGACTCTCCCAACTTGCCACGTAACCTTTGCCGTTAAGGTAATCCACGACGGAATTAACGTACTCTGCAAAAGAACTATCTGCCCGACGCTTTGGCGCATCTGCGATTGCACGGCGCGCAACGCCGCTCAGTATGGCATGCACTTTGCCGCTGTCAGTCTGTGCTTTCATTTCCTGCAGCAGGTGGCTAGAAAGGCTGTCGAAACCTTTCGGGAAATGCTGACTGGCTTTAGGGGCCAGTCTGTATTCAAACTGTGGGCGCCCGGGAGAATCGCGGCGGCGCACCTCCGGCTTGCTCACAAGGTCTCTCTCACGGAGCGCCTCCAGATGGTGACGCACGGTGACGCCCGTAATCTTGAGCTGTTCGCTCAGTTCTCGGATGGTCGCGGACCCCTGCTCCTTAAGGATGTCCAGAATCTGCCGGCGTTTGTCTTGCATTACGTTTCCTGCTACGTGAGTTACGCCCACGTGCATGTTGATTGTATCTCTCCCGGGGGTTTTGTCAAACACCCTTCTGGTTTGTCCGATTTCTTGACAAAGGATGTGCCCACTCATATAATCACTGAGTTGTGAAATCTGTAATTTACCCTGCGGTATTGTGTGCCGAAGCGCCAGCAAGGTAGAGGATTTGGCAGCGCCAGTCATCCCGTTGTGTGTAATCAAAAAGGGCGCGAGGAGTGTTTGCCCTGATGGATAATGAATTAACCAATCCAGAGATTCCCGTCCCTGATGAGCTGCAGTCCGCTGTCACCATCACCTCGCTGGACAGGATTTACAACTGGGGGCGGCGTTCATCTATTTGGCCCATGGTCTTCGGACTGGCCTGCTGCGCGATTGAAATGATTTGCACGGCCGCCAGCCGCTTCGACATTGCTCGTTTCGGGATGGAAGTTTTCCGCGCCACCCCGCGTCAGGCCGACCTGATGATAGTTTCCGGCACTGTGACGAAGAAAATGGCGCCGCTGATTGTGCGCCTTTTCAACCAGATGCCCGAGCCGAAATACGTGCTGGCCATGGGCGCCTGCGCCAGCGGCGGAGGGCCGTTTAAGGACGGCTACAACGTGGTCTCCGGCATCGACAAATTCTTGCCGGTGGATGTGTACGTGCCCGGCTGCCCACCCACCCCGCAGGCGCTGCTGCACGGTCTGATCAAGCTGCAGCAGAAAATTGACAACCAGTCGATAAAGGCGGTGCGCTGGTACGGTCAGCAGACAAGCGAGGCTGTGCCGCTGCCGGTGCTCGGGCCAGATTTGTTGGACCCGCGCCAGCACGCGCTGCTGGCGCAGCAGGCCGGAAAGCCGAGCGAAACGGCCGAACCCGTGGAGGCTTGAGCAATGGCCGCACAGGATATTGGGGCTGTTCCCTCCGAACAGACTGCGGTTGCTGATCCGATTGTCTCCCGCTTTGAGGGTGCGCTGCGCCCCGACGAGCGCAAGGGATACGGAGGTTACATCGTCCCGGCGGAGCGCTTGGCGGAAGTGGCGACCGCGCTCCGAGACGAACTTGGCTACGATTATCTCTCCTCGGTCACCGGCGTCGATTATCTCGATGCAGGCCAGCTGGAGGTGGTTTACCATGCTTGTCCGACTAGCGGCGGGCCGCCGCTCAACCTCAAAGTGCAGGTTGATAGAGATAACCCGGTACTCCCCTCACTGGTATCGGTATATCTAGGCGCTGATTTTCAGGAGCGTGAAATCTTCGATATGTACGGAGTGCGCTTTGAGGGGCACCCCAACCTGCGGCGCATTCTGATGTGGGATGGCTTCGCCGGTCACCCGTTGCGCAAAGACTGGCGAGAGGCTTATTACGAGGAGGACAACAAACCGTTCGACAGCCGCTGGCCGGCTGGTGACGTGAGGCGCAGTGAGGCCGATAATCGGTTCGGGAAGAACGTCAGTTATCCGGATGACTTCGATTACGAGAACTGGGCGCCTGAAAGCGATGAAAGTCTTTATGCTAGTTTGAACAAGGTTGGTTCGAACGGCAAGACTCTGCAGACCGATTCGCTAGTGGTGAACCTGGGCCCTCAACATCCCTCCACTCACGGCGTCTTCCGAATGGTGGTGGCGCTGGATGGAGAGACCATCACGGATTTGCAACCGGTGATGGGCTATTTGCACCGCAGCCACGAGAAGATTGGCGAACGCAATACCTTCCTGCAAAACATGCCTTACACGGACCGCCTAGATTATCTGAGCTCCATGGGCAACAATCTGGGTTACGCGCTCGCGGTGGAGAAACTTATGGGCGTGCAGGTTACTGAGAGGGCGGAATATCTGCGCGTGCTCATGGCCGAACTGACACGCGTTGCCAATCATATGTGGGCGATTGGCTTTCTCTTGAACGACATGGGTGCGTTCCAGACTCCGGCTCTGTACGCCATCCGCGCGCGCGAACTGATTTTAGACGTGTTTGAGGCCACAGCCGGATCGCGCATGATGTGTAATTACATGCGCTTTGGCGGCGTGGCGCGCGATTTACCGGAAACGCTGCGCGACGAGAACACCTTGGATTTCATCACCGACCTGGTGCACAACCGGCTGCCGGCGGCGATTGATGAGCTCGATCGTTTTTTGACCGGTAATGAAATCGTGCGCGCCCGTTGCATCGGTGTGGGCGTACTTCCGGCCGAGAAAGCAATCGCGTACAGTGCGGCCGGCCCGCTTTTGCGAGCCTCGGGCGTGCCATATGATGTGCGCCGCGCGGAGCCGTATAGCATCTACGACCGCTTCGACTTCAAAGTCTGCACGTGCTCAAACGGCGATGTTTACGACCGCTATGTGATCCGCATAGATGAAATGCGCGAGAGCGTCAAGATATGCCAGCAGGTGCTGCGCGATATTCCCGCTGAGGGAGAAGTTTTTTCCGGTAAACCACAATACAACGTGCGCGTTCCGGCGGGGGAATCTTACGGGCGCGTGGAAAACCCAAAAGGCGAACTTGGCTATTACGTGGTTTCTACTGGGAAGACCAATCCATATCGCTATCACGTACGCGCGCCATCCTTCATCAATCTGACCGGGCTTGGCGAAATGTGCAAGGGCCACAAAGTGGCCGATGCAGTGGTCATTCTTGGCAGCATCGACATCGTGCTGGGCGAAGTGGATCGATAGGAGATTCAAATGTACGGGACGGGTATGCTGCGTGGTATGGGGGTGACAATCAAGCACCTCGTGGATGCCTTTGTGGACGACCTGCGCTTCCTAGGGCAGCGCTATTACAACGCGGGCTCCCTGAACGCGCGCCAGGGGACACGCGGACGCGGCGTTTTTACTGTGCAGTATCCGGAGGAGAAACTTCCGGTTCCGGAACGATTTCGATTCATTCCCTTCCTGCTTTACGAAACGAACGCGGATGGCAGCGCGGATTATCGCTGCACATCCTGCGGCATCTGCGCGAAAGTGTGCCCGCCGCAGTGTATCTGGATTGAGCGCTCATCTGACCCGGAAACCGGTCGGCCGCTACCCACGCCCACCAGGTTTTTCATCGACATTGACATATGTATGAACTGCGGCTATTGCGCCGACTACTGCCCGTTTGATGCGATAAAAATGGACCATGACTATGAACTGGCGTCGTACGACCGCACCGAAGCGCACGTCTTTGACAAACAGCGATTGGTCAAGCCGGTTGAGTATTATGCGGGCATCCGGCCTACTGACTACGCTGCTGAGGAGCAGGCCCGAGCTGAGGAAGCGGCGAAGAAGGCTGCCCGCAAGGCGGCCGCAGCCAGAAAGAAAAGCGAGGCCGCGGACAGGAAAGCGGCTGTCACTTGATTTGTGCTCCGGCCTGCCACGCGGCTTTCAACTGGTACTGAAAACAACCACCACAGATGTATCAGCCTGACGCGGAATTGCTCTTCCCCGTCCGCGTAATCCCAACTCTCAAGGGATTGCGTGGAGAGCGTTGGGACGAGCTGGTGAACTCAGTGTGCGTACAGCCGGAGGGGTCATTGGATGAGTTTGGCTTTTCGCTGATGATGATTCGGCTTGATGGCTGCTTGACCTGTCACGCCGGATCGCACCGGGCGCGGCTGGGCTGCACAGTGTGCGCTCAACAAGCGACCCGCCGTTACAAAGGCAGCGATGACGATTTGATGGCGGAGTTCCGGCAGGCTTGCGATGAGGTGCAGGCATATCTGTGGCGAACGGGAAAGAAGATGGCGAAGCGGACTGCTCGTTCGGCACGGCTCAAGGACAAACGGTATGAATTCTGAAGCAGCTCCTTCTGAAGCAGCTCCTTTAGCACAATTCTCATGCTCGGTGGCGATTGCCTCCGGGAAAGGCGGCGTGGGCAAATCAACAGTGGCGGTCAATGTGGCCATTGTTCTGGCGCAAGATGGCGCGGCTGTGGGCCTGTTGGATGCGGACGTGTACGGCCCGAACTGCCACATTATGCTTGGGGTGGACAAGCTTCCCCCGCCGCGTGGCAAGACAATGATTCCGGCGGTCGCGCACGGGGTGAAGGTAGTCAGCATGGGCCTGCTGGTCGGTGCGCAACAGCCGCTGGCCTGGCGCGGCCCGATGTTGCACTCGGCCATTCGTCAGTTTGTGGACGATGTTGACTGGGGTAAGCTTGATTTTCTGATTGTCGATCTGCCTCCCGGCACGGGCGACGCGCAGCTCAGTGTGGCGCAAACGCTCTCTCTCAGCGGAGGTTTCATTGTGACGCTGCCGCAGGCAGTGTCGTTGGCGGATGCCCGCCGCGGGCTCGAGCTTTTCCGGCAGTTGCAGGTTCCGGTGCTTGGCGTGATTGAAAACATGAGTTATCTCTCCATGCCGGATGGCTCGCAATTGGATGTGTTCGGGCAGGGTGGCGGCGAGCGACTTGCGGAAGATGCGGGCGTGACATTTGTGGGGCAGATACCGCTGGACCCTGCGGTGCGAGTGGGTGGCGATACTGGCGCACCGATTGTTGTCACGCAGCCGGAATCGGAAGCGGCGATGGCGCTGCGTAACATCGCGGCAACCGTTGCTGAGAAGGCCACCGGGGAGGCCCGCGAGCAGCAGGCCGCTTCCATTCCCATCGAAGTGATTGATTAAGATGACCTCTACAAAAGCCACGGCCAGACTGGTGGCAGCGGTGCGCTTCAAATGGGTTGGCAAAATGTACCATTTCGATGCCGCCGGGCATGCGCAAGTCGCTGTGGGTGATCGCGTGATCGTCCAAACCAAGCGCGGCGCGCAGATGGGCGAAGTAGCAAAGGTGTTCTCGGAACCTACAGCCAGAAAGGGCGGGCGCAGATTGAAGAAGATTGTGCGCGTGGCGGCGCCTAGGGACCTAGTGCAGCAGCAGTTATGGCACGCGCAGGTGTCTGACGCGCTGGCAGCCTGCTGGCGCTTGGCCGCCGAATTGAAACCACAGGGCATCCGCTATCATCGCGCGGAATATAATTTCGATGGCTCCCGACTGACCTTTTATTATTCCACAATTGCAAGCAATCACAGTGGCGCGGGGCGGATGCTCACCGAGCTTCGAAAGCTCTTCCCTGAAACTGAAGTGGAGACGGTGAAAATCGGCCAGCGGGATGTGGCAAAGGTACTCGGTGGCATCGGGGCGTGCAGCGGGCAGCTGTGCTGCCGCACCTTCCTGACAGAATTCAACCCGGTGACAATTAAGATGGCTAAAACACAGGGCATCTCTCTCAATCCTGATGACATTAGTGGTATGTGCGGACGCTTGCGGTGTTGCCTGCTCTATGAATACGAGCAATACGTAGCTGCGCGAAAGCATCTGCCGAAGTTAAAAAAACGGGTGGGTACGCCGCATGGCGCCGGGCGCGTGGTTGCCCTCAAGCCGCTGGCGGACAGCGCTACTGTGGATGTGGATGGTATGCAGTATGACGTGCGGCGTGTGGATATCGTGCCATGGAAAGAGTACGAAGCCTTGCAAGCGAAGGCGGCTGTGACTTGTGCACGACATCCTTCTGGCGGCTGCAACTGCCCGGTACTGCGCAATTGAGGAGTCTCCGCTCACGGTGCGTCAGTTTTATTCCGCCGCGAAGGAAATCGAATGTGAGCTAATCGCGCAGCGGCGCGATTTCCACCGCCACCCGGAACTCGCATATCAGGAGGTGCGCACCGCGGCCATCGTTGCGCGTCAGCTCGGCGAGATTGGTATGGAAGTGCAGACCGGGGTCGGCAAGACGGGCGTGGTGGGCCTGCTTGGGGCGGAGCGAGACGGCCCGACCGTGCTGCTGCGTTTCGACATGGATGCTCTCCCCATTCAGGAGGAAAACGACACAGATTATGTCTCGACGCAACCCGGGGTGATGCATGCTTGCGGCCACGATGGACATACAGCCATCGGCTTGACCGTGGCGCGGATGCTGGCGCAGCAACGTGATCGCCTGCGCGGCGCGCTGAAATTAGTCTTTCAACCGGCGGAAGAGGGCGGTTACGGCGCAGCGGCAATGATTGCGGATGGAGCCCTGCGTGAACCGCGCCCTGATTTTGCCTTTGGTTTGCATTTATGGAACAAACGCCCTTTTGGATGGGTGGGCGCGACTGAAGGCGAAATGATGGCCGGAGGTCGTGAGTGGGGGTGCGTGGTCAGCGGGGATGGCGGCCACGCTGCCTCGCCCGATCAGACGCACGACCCGGTTGTGGCGGCCGCGCAGATTGTGGTCGCATTGCAGACGGTCGTTTCCCGCAACGTGCCTCCATTAGAATCTGTAGTAGTGAGCGTGACGCAAATCAATGGTGGGGACACACACAATGTGATCCCAGGTGAGGTGCGCCTTGCGGGGACGCTGCGTTACTTTCGGAGCGCAATTAGAGACAGCACGAAAAAACGCATCTCTGATATCGCGGAGAACGTGGCCGCAGCCATGGGTTGTCGGTCGGAGGTGTCTTTTGGATCCGGATATCGGCCTGTTTCCAATGACGCTGATGCGGCGCGGCTGGTGCGCGAGCTCGCGGAGCGCGTGCCCGGGGTGACCGTGGTCGCCGACGATGAACGCACGGCTGGGTCGGAGGATTTTGGCGAGTTTATGGCTGATATTCCGGGATGCTTTTTCTTCATCGGGGCGGCCAATGCGGCGCGCGGGCTGAATTATCCCCATCATCACCCCAGATTCGATTTTGACGAACGCTCGCTGACTCTTGGCGCAGCCCTGATGGCAAGCGTGGCGGCCCACTACGTGCTGCCGGAGTAAAACTGGCTTCTGACCGTCAGGGCGGAGCCGGTGCGCCGCTCAGGTCGTGCGCCATCGCGCCGGTGATGCGCACCGGTACGATTTCACCCACGGCAAGTTCGTTTTCCACGATAATCACCCCGTCGATTTCCGGCGCGTCGCGGTAGCTGCGGCCCACGCTCATGCCGTCCCCGGCGCCCTCGATGAGCACATCCAGCCTCTGGCCGACAAACTCCTGATTCTTCTGCAGCGATATGCGCTCTTGCACTTCCATCAGCCGGCGCAGGCGCTCAGCCTTAACCTGCCGCGGAATCGGATCACCTAGGGGCTCGCTGGCGGTGCCGGGCTCGAACGAGAATCCGAAAGCGCCTACCCGGTCGAACTCTAGCATCTCTACGAAGTCCAAGAGGGTCTGGAATTCTGCTTCGGTCTCATTCGGATAGCCGACAATAAAAGTCGAGCGGATGGCAAGCCCGGGCAGAGCGGCGCGCATTTTCCGTACGGCGTTGCGCACCCATCTGATGTTTGCAGGGCGCTTCATGCGCCGCAAAGTCTGGCGATGAGCGTGCTGCAGCGGCATGTCCAGGTACGGCAGGATTTGCGCATGGCGTGCCATGGTCTCGATAAGTTCATCGCTGACGCAGCCGGGATAGGCGTACATGATACGTATCCACGGGATTTCCGGCGCAGCTTCTGTAATCTTTTCGAGCAACCGTGCCAGGCCGCCGCTCAAGCCGAGGTCATTGCCGTAGTCGGTAGTGTCCTGTGAGATGAGCACCATCTCCTGCACGCCCATGGCCTGCAGGTGCTGCGCTTCAGCGATGATTAACTCAGGTGCGCGGCTGACGTGCGTGCCTTTGATGAGCGGGATGGCGCAAAAGGCGCACGGGCGGCGGCAACCGTCAGCGATTTTCAAGTAAGCGCTGCCACCCTGTACGGCCACGCGCAGCACTTCGTGTTCGTCACCGCCCACCGTCGGGGATTCAGGCAAATGGTAGATCGGCCTGGCGATTGTTCTGCGACGCAGTCGGCGTGCTAATTGGACAATGTCCATCCAGCGCCGTGTGCCCAGGATGCCGTCCAGGCCGGGCACTTCGTGGATGAGCTCCGCACCATAACGCTGTGAGAGGCATCCGGCCGCGATAAGCTGCTGCCCGACTCGCTTGCCGGCTGCCAGTTTGCGCAGCGCCTGCAGCGACTCCGCGCGTGCCGGGCCGATGAAGCCGCAAGTGTTTACAATCAGCGTCTGGGCCTGTTCCGGGTAATCCGTCTGGCCGTAGCCCGCGTCGGACAGCAGTTGCACCATGCTCTCGCTGTCGACTGTGTTTTTTGCGCAGCCGAGGGAGAGAATGTAGAAACGGGTCTTGTCCATCATGTGTGGAACGGATTATCCCATTCACACGAAGACACTGTCAAACGCAGGCTGCGTGGGCTATAGTATGGACTATGGATGAGCGTGCATTGCGCATCGGAGTTGACGTTGGCGGAACATTCACTGACTTCGTACTCTATGATGAAACCAGAAGTGAGTTGCGCAGCTTCAAGGTGCTTTCCACCCCGCGGGCGCCCGAGGAAGCGGTGCTGCAGGGGGTGGCTGCCGGCAGCGCGCGCTATTTCACGGACGGAAGCGAGCTGGCGACCATTGTGCACGGCTCCACGGTGGCCACCAATGCGCTACTTGAGCGCAAAGGCGCACGCACTGCGCTGATCACCACGCGCGGATTTCGCGACCTTCTCGCCATAGCGCGCCAGGACCGGGCGCGAATCTACGATTTGCTCGGTGGCCGTCCGGCGCCATTGATTCCCCCGGAGCGCTGCTATGAAATCACCGAGCGCGTAGATTGCAGCGGGCAGGTGTTGCAGCCGCTCGCCGAAGATGAGATTCCCACGCTGATTGCGGCGCTAAGAGGAGAGCACATACAGGCGGTCGCCGTTTGCCTGCTGTTTTCGTTTCTGCATCCCGATCACGAGCAGCGCATAGCCACGGCGCTGCGCGCGGCGGGCTTCCTTGTCTCCATCTCCAGCGAGATTCTGCCAGAATTTCGCGAGTACGAACGCGCCAGCACCACCGCCATCAACGCGTACGTGACGCCGGTTCTCAGCGGGTACATTGGCCAACTGGAAAGCGAGTTGAGCGCTAAAGCTGCTAGTTTCCGCATAATGCAGTCCAACGGCGGCAGCATTGGCGCCAGCCGCGCGCGCGCCGAGGCCGTGCGTTCCATTCTCTCTGGCCCGGCCGGTGGTGTGGTCGGGGCAACCTACGTGGCACGCGAAGCCGGATTCCGGCAGGTGGTCACCTTCGACATGGGCGGCACTTCAACCGATGTGTCGCTCTCGCAGGGCGATATCCGCGTGACGAATGACACTAAAGTCGGCGGCCTGCCGATTCGCATCCCGGTTCTCGATATTCACACTGTCGGCGCGGGGGGCGGATCCATCGCGCATGTTGACGCCGGCGGCGCGCTGTGCGTTGGACCGCAGAGCGCCGGCGCGGACCCGGGACCCGCGTGCTATGGAAAAGGAGGGCAGCAGCCGACGGTCACCGATGCGAACCTGGTGCTGGGCCGACTCGCGCCCGAGTACTTCCTTGGCGGGCAGATGGCGCTGCAGAGAGATGCAGCAGCGACTGCGCTGGAGGGCCTGGCGCAGCAGGCCGGGCTGCAGCCCGCACCCGGGCTCACGCCCGGCCAGACGGCAGCCCTAGGTGTTATTGAGGTGGCTAACGCCCACATGCAGCGCGCCCTGCGCGTTATCTCGGTGGAGCGTGGCTTCGACCCGCGCGATTTCACATTGGTCGCGTTCGGCGGCTCTGGTGGTTTGCACGCTAGTGCGCTGGCGCGAGCGCTGGGCATGCGTAGCGCGCTGTCACCATGCGGAGCTTCCACTCTATCGGCGCTGGGTATGCTCAGTTCGGATGTGGTCAAGGATTACGTCCAGACTGTGATGCTTGCCGGGGGGACTCCCCACGCGGAGCTGCTGAGACTGTTCGTGCCGCTGGAGCGGCGCGCGCTGAGGGATATGGCCGGTGAGAGCTTTACGGCGCAGAGCGTGCAACTGCAGCGTGAACTGGACGTGCGTTATCTGGGGCAGTCTTATGAACTGACTGTGCCGCTGTGCGCCGATTATCAGGCTGAATTTCACGGTGCGCACGTAAGGGCATACGGTCACAGTGAGGTGGAGGCGGCGCTGGAAATCGTGAACCTGCGCCTCCGCGCTGTGGGCGCAGTCAGGCCGGTACTCTTACCGCGCGCCCGGCTCGTGCCCGCTGAGGCGACCGCAGCACTGAGCGAGCACAGGCCGGTCGTCTTCTCCAGCGGCATTGTCGAGACGCCGTTCTATGCCGGGGAAGCGTTGCAGCCGGGGCAGACGGTCTCCGGTCCGGCCCTGGTGACCTATGCCGACACCACTGCGCTGATTGCAGAGGGCGACGCAGCCATCGTCGATTCGTGGCGGAATCTGGTGCTTGAAATCGCGACGTCTAAAGGCCACGGGAGCGAATAGAGTTGCGGCGACTTTTATGCGAGACCCGATAAAGCTTGAAATCTTCAAGCACTTGCTCGGCTCCGTGGCCGTGGAGATGGGCGCGGCGTTGCGCCGCAGCGCTCATTCTCCCAATATCAAGGAGAGGCGCGATTTCTCATGCGCGCTCTTCGACCCTGCCGGTAACATGGCTGCTCAGGCGGCGCACATGCCGGTACACCTGGGTGCGATGCCGCTTTCGGTGCAGGCGTGCATGCGTGCGTTGCAGTTCTCGCCGGGCGACGTAGTCATCATGAATGACCCATTTCAGGGCGGCACGCATCTGCCCGATATCACCGTGATCACGCCCGTGTTTGCCGCCGGAGAATTGATCGCGCTTGCCGCCAACCGTGCCCACCACGCCGATGTGGGCGGCGTCTCACCCGGTTCGATGCCGCTTGCCAGCGAGCTTTTCGAGGAGGGCCTGGTGATACCGCCGCTCAAACTGGTGCAACGTGGAGAGAGCAATCAGGCCTTGTTGGATATGCTGTTGGCGAATGTGCGCACCCCGCAGGAACGCTCCGGCGACCTGCGTGCCCAAATAGCTGCCAACCGCACGGGAGTGAAGCGCATGGGCGAGCTTATCGCGCGCTACGGAGCAGATGAGGTGAGCGCCGCAATGCGCGGCCTGCTGCACTACTCCGAGCGCATGACGAGGCGGCTAATTGCTGCAATGCCGGACGGTGTGTACAGGTTCAGCGATTGCATGGATGATGACGGTATCAATCCTGAAGAGGTCGAAATCAGGGTGGCGGTGACCATTGATGGCGACGCGGCCACGGTGGATTTTTCCGGAACCGCTCCGCAATGCCGGGGCAGTATTAACGCCACCCGCGCCATAACCGTCGCCGCCACGATGTACGTCTTTCGCTGCCTGCTCGGGTTAGATATTCCCGCCAATAGCGGATGCCTGGCGCCCATCCGCATCATCGCTCCGGAAGGTACTGTGGTCAACGCGCGCCCGCCAGCGGCGGTGGCCGGCGGCAATGTCGAAACCTCGCAGCGCATCACCGATGTGTTGCTGGGCGCTCTGGCGCTCGCCGTTCCCGAGCGCGTGCCCGCAGCCAGCCAGGGAACGATGAACAATCTGACGGTCGGCGGCCTGGATGCCCGCGCCAATCCGCCGCGCCCTTTCGCGTATTATGAGACGGTGGGCGGTGGCATGGGTGCCGGCCCGGGAAAAGACGGCGCGCATTCCATCCACACGCATATGACCAACACGCTGAACACTCCGGTCGAGGCGTTGGAATACGCCTACCCTTTGCGCGTGCGGTGCTATGAAGTGCGCCGCGGCTCGGGTGGAGCGGGACGCCACTGCGGCGGGGATGGCATCATCCGCGAGATTGAACTGCTCGATGGGGCGCAGGTGACCATCCTCGCCGATCGGCGGCAATCGCGCCCGTACGGGTTGGAGGGTGGCCAGCCGGGAAAAAGCGGGCGTAATCTGCTGCTGCGCGCCGGCGCAGAAAAGGAGTTGCCCGGAAAAACGCGCTTCACGGCGCAGGCAGGCGACGTTGTCAGCATCCACACGCCCGGCGGCGGAGGGTGGGGGAGTGAAGCGTAAAACGTGAAACGTGAAACCCGATAGTTGCGCTTCACGTCGCGCGCATGTGCGTCATGCCTGCTAGATCATTCGAAGAACTCACCCAATCCATCATTACTTGCACCCGTTGCCTGCGCCTGATTGCGCACTGCCGCGCGGCGGCGCGGAAGAAGAAACGCATGTATCGCGAGGATGATTACTGGGGCAAGCCGGTGCCGGGCTTTGGCGACCCGCAGGCGCGTATCCTGATTGTCGGGCTGGCGCCGGCCGCGCACGGCGCGAACCGCACCGGGCGCATGTTCACCGGCGACGGGCGGGACGGAATGGGCGCTTCAGATTTTCTGGCTGCCGCCCTGCAGCGCGCCGGATACGCCAATCTCCCGGTTTCGCGCCAGCGCGGCGATGGCTTTGTTTTGCGCGGAGTCTTTATGACCGCCATCGCGCGCTGCGCGCCGCCGGGAAACAAGCCACTGCACGAGGAGATTTCAAACTGCGCCCGCTTCTTGCACGCGGAATTGGATTTGCTGCGCAATGTGCGCGTGGTCATCGCTGTGGGAAAATTGGCGTTCGACCAGACGATGAGAATATATGCCGAGCGCGGCGCAGCCCTGCCGCGCCCCAAACCCAGATTTGGGCACGCGGCTGTCATCAATCTGGGAGACGAGCATCCGCTGCTGCTCGCTTCCTATCATCCCAGCCGTCAGAATACTCAGACCGGCCTCCTGACGCCAGAGATGCTGGATCAGGTTTTCAGCATTGCGCAGGAGAATCTCACTCCACCCAATCAAACGTGCGCTCCACCGCCTTGAGCCAGCCGCGATAGAGCGCATCTCGCGCATCGGCTGCCATGGTCGGTTGCCAGGTTTGCTCCACCTGCCAGTTGGCACGCAAATCATCCAGATTATCCCAGAAGCCAACCGCCAGCCCGGCGGCACAAGCCGCGCCCAACGCGGTGGTCTCGGCCACTTGTGGGCGCACTACCGGTACACCCAGAATATCGCTCTGAAACTGCATCAGCAGCTGGTTATGCACCATGCCGCCATCGACTTTAAGCGCGGTCAGTTCCACGCCGGAATCTTTGCGCATCGCCTCCAGCACCTCGCGCGTCTGATAAGCGGTGGCCTCCAGCGCAGCCCGCGCCAGATGGCCTTTGTTGATGTAGCGCGTCAGTCCGACAATCGCGCCACGCGCGTCCGCGCGCCAATGCGGCGCGAATAGGCCGGAGAAAGCCGGAACAAAATAGATGCCGCCGTTGTCGCCCACTGTAGCGGCAAGCATCTCGACTTCGGCAGCGTTTTTGATCAGCCCCAGATTATCGCGCAGCCACTGCACCAGCGCGCCAGTGATGGCGATGGAACCTTCGAGCGCGTAGGTCGCCGGTTGGTCGCCCAATTTGTACGCCACCGTGGTCAGCAGCCCGCTGGTCGAGGGGACCGGGTCGAGACCGGTGTTGAGCAACATGAAACAACCGGTGCCGTAGGTGTTTTTGGCTTCGCCCTCATCGAAACAGGTCTGACCGACAAGGGCTGCTTGCTGATCGCCCAAATCACCACAGACCGGGATAGCTGCCCCGAATGCGCCGCTGGCAGCCGTCTCCCCCCAGGCAGCTGGATCGCTGGAGGGCACGATACGCGGCAGCATCTGGCGCGGGACATCTAGTGCGCGCAGGATCTCCGCATTCCAATCCAGCGTCTCCAGATTGAGCAGCAGCGTGCGGCTGGCGTTGGTCACATCGGTGACGTGACTGCCGGTCAGGTTCCAGATTATCCAGCTGTCGATATTGCCAAAAAGCGCCTCGCCACGCTCAGCGGCAGTGCGCAGACCGGGCACGTTTTCCAGCAGCCACATGATTTTGAGGCCAGAAAAATAAGTCGCCAGTGGCAGTCCGCAGCGGGCGCGGAAGCGATCTTGACCGCTATCGGCAGCCAGACGCGCGCGCAATTCGGCAGTGCGCGTATCCTGCCAGACAATTGCGTTGTGATAGGGCTGGCCGCTATTCTTGTTCCAGACAACGGTGGTTTCGCGCTGGTTGGTGATGCCGACTGCGGCGATGTCGCCGGGCTGCGCCCCGACTTGCGCCACAGCGGCACTTGTCACTTCTTGCGTGCGCTGCCAGATTTCGAGCGCGTCATGCTCCACCCAGCCGGGCTGGGGATAAATCTGCTCATGTTCTTTCTGGGCGCTGCCGGCGACTTGCCCATGATGGTCAAAGAGCATGCAGCGGGTACTGGTGGTGCCCTGGTCGATGGCGGCCACGTACGTCATTGGCGCATCTTATCCAGAACCTCCATTTCCGCAGCCTTCAGGCGTAAGCCCGCCGCTCCGAGATTGTCGTTTAACTGCTCGATGGTGCGCGGCCCGATGATTGGCGCGGTTATCTCCGGCCGCGAGAACAACCAGCCGAGTGCCATCTGGGAGATGGACTTCCCGTGCGCCTTCGCCAAAGATTCTAACTTGCCGAGCACGGCCCAGTTTTCCGCGGTCATGTGCTTTTGCGCGCTGTCGGCGCGCACGCTTTCCGGCAGCGGCTTGTCTTCGCGGTATTTGCCGGTCAGGAAGCCACTCGCAAGTGGACTGTAGGGGATGACGCCGAGGCCGTATTGCCGGCAAACCGCTGGCAGTTCGCGCTCATACTCGGCGCGATGGACGAGTGAGTAATGCGGCTGCAGGCTGTCGAAGCGCGCCAGATCGAGCCGGTCGCTACTCCACAGCGCCTGCATAAGACGCCAGGCAGGATAGTTGGAGCAGCCAATGTAGCGTACTTTGCCCTGCCGCACCAAGTCGTCTAGCGCGCGCAGGGTCTCATCGACGGGCGTCTCTTCGTCGGGCCAGTGGGTCTGGTACAGGTCTATCGTCTCGATCTGAAGCCGCTGCAGCGAACCTTCGACGGAATCGAATATGTGCTTACGTGAGAGGCCCTCGTCATTCGGCCCGACGCCCATCCGCCCGCGCACTTTGGTGGCAATCACCAGTTCCGTGCGCGGGATGCCGCGCTGCTTTATCCACTTTCCGATTATCGTCTCCGAGACGCCGCCGGGGTTGCCATCCACCCAGCGCGAGTACATGTCGGCGGTATCGATGAAGTTGACGCCAGCCTCGAAAGCGGCCGAGAGCACGTCGAACGAGTCGGCCTCGCTCACCGACCATCCGAACTGCATCGTGCCTAGGCACAGTTCCGAAACTTTCAAGCCAGTGCGGCCCAGATTGCAGTATTCCATGACGGGTGCTCCTCTGTGGCGGGGGTATGCGTTTGCGCGATTTTAGCACAGGTCAGTGAGCCGTGTGTTGATTGTTGACACTCCGTCGGTTGGGGAGTCCGGCGATGGTGACCAACGTTGGAGCCGCCACCCCGCGTGCTATAATCTCCGCGAAGAGTACTCCTGATTTCTCACTCAAAACGGAGCACAACATGGCTGCTGAAATGAGCCTCACTCTGACCGAAGAGCATGAAATGATCCGCCAGGCAGCGCGCGATTTCGCTCAAAAAGAGATTGCGCCCGTCGCCGCCGAATATGACGTGAGCGGCGAATTCCCGTTTGCGACAATCGAGAAGATGGGCGCCCTCGGACTGATGGGAATTGAAGTGCCGGAGGAGTACGGCGGTGCGGGCATGGATACGGTTGCCTACGTGCTTGCCATGGAGGAAATCTGCAAGGTGGACGCCTCGCACGGCACGATCATGAGCACCAACAATTCGTTGGTCTGTCACGGGCTGCTCAAGTACGGTACGGAAGCGCAAAAGCAACGCTATCTCGTGCCGGTGGCAAGCGGCGAGAAGATCGGGGCGTATTCTCTGACCGAACCGACGTCCGGCTCTGATGCCGGCAGCATGCGCTCGCGGGCGGTGCGCTCAGATGAGGGCTATGTGATAAACGGGCGCAAAAGCTGGGTGACGAGCGCACCCGCGGCCGATTTTGTCGTGCTGTTCACAAACACCGCGCCGGAGAAAAAGCACCACGGCATCACTGCATTCTTGGTGGAGACCGGCCGGCGGGGTTTCAGCCTGGGTAAAACCGAGCCCAAGTTGGGCGTTCGCGTCTCGGCCACCAGCGAAATCAACTTCGAAGACTACCACTGCCCTGCGGAGAACCGTTTGGGCAATGAGGGAGAGGGATTCAAAATCGCCATGACGGTACTTGATGCCGGGCGCATCGGGGTGGCAGCGCAGGCGCTGGGCATTGCCGAGGCCGCTTATGAGGCCTCGGTATCTTACTGCCGCGAGCGCGAGGCCTTCGGCAAGAGGATCGGCGAATACCAAGGCCTCCAGTTCCAGATTGCGGATATGAAGACCAGAATCGAAGCGGCGCGACTGCTTATCTACAATGCCGTGTTGACGAAAGAGCGATCCGAGCAGAACGGCAGCCGCTATACGCTGGAGGCGAGCATGGCAAAGCTGTACGCTTCCGAGGTGGCTATGGAGTGTGCCCATCGCGCCGTGTAAATCCATGGCGGCATGGGCTATTCGAAAGAGCTTCCGGTCGAGCGCTACTTTCGCGACGCGAAAATCACCGAAATTTACGAGGGCACCAGCGAGATTCAACGCATGGTAATTGCGCGCCAGGAAGTGGACTTGCGTTGACCTGACTACTCTGGATGTGGAGCCCTGGGGACCAACGCGCGGAGGCTCATGACCGGCACGCCGCGTAGTTTCGTGGCGTCGGAAAAGTGATTGGGGGATTGGAGAAAGGAGAGGTCGCATGGAACACAGCCAAACTCAAACCTATCAGCACATACTCTTTGAAGTTTCAGAGAGAATTGCTCATGTGACGATGAACCAACCCGCCCGCCGAAATGCCCTTTCGGTCGAACATATGCAAGAGTTGACAGACTGTTTCCGCGCTATCGGGAAGAACCGGGACGTTGCCGTGATCATTTTAAGCGGGAACGGGCCGGCTTTTTGCGCCGGACATGACCTGCGAGAGATGATCGGGCAAAGCGCCGAATTCTATCGCACCATCTTCGATGTCTGCACAACGATGATGGACACGATTCAAAACATCCCGCAGCCGGTCATCGCGCAGGTGCACGACATTGCCACTGCGGCCGGCTGTCAACTGGTCGCCACCTGTGACCTGGCTGTGGCCGCTGACACGGCGCGCTTCGCAACGCCCGGCGTAAAGATCGGCCTGTTCTGCTCGACGCCGATGGTGGCTGTCAGCCGCAATCTGCACCGCAAGAAGATGTTGGAGATGCTGCTGACAGGCGAACCGATTTCAGCACAGGAAGCGCTATTGCATGGCTTGATTAATCGCGTTGTTCTCGCCGAATCCCTGCCGGTTGAAACGCGGGCGCTGGCGGAACGCATAGCCGCCTCCAGTCCCTTCACTGTCGGCATCGGTAAGCAAGCGTTTTATCGGCAGTTGGAGATGCCACAAACTCAAGCTTACGCTTATGCCAAAGAGGTGATGTCATTGAACGCGTTGGCGCCGGATGCGCAGGAGGGCATGTGCGCTTTTCTGGAAAAGCGGCAGCCACAGTGGAGCGGATGAGATCTCCACACATGCTCATTGCCCGCAGAAGGGCGCTTTTGCCTGTGATTGTGCTCGCACAATCACAGGCAAACTGAACCGCCCGGCAGGTTGCACAGCATTGGATGGCGACGTGGGCGCGCTGAAGTACGCGAGCTTCGGCTCTTTCGGAGGCATGCATGTCAACCACATATGAACAAGCATATGTGCATTCCCTGACGAATCCAGAAGAGTTCTGGGCACAAAAGGCTGAGGAAGTCCATTGGTACAAGCGCTGGCACACAGTGCTCGACGATTCGCGCCCGCCGTTCTACCGCTGGTTTGTCGGGGGAAAGATTAACAGTTGCTACAATGCACTAGACCTGCACGTGGAAAACGGGCGTGGGGAGCAACTGGCGTTGGTTTACGATAGCCCGGTCACCAACTCAGTGCGCACCTTCACCTACCGCGAGCTACTGGAGCGGGTGGCACGATTTGCTGGCGCGCTTGCCGCACAGGGCGTTCAGAGGGGTGACCGTGTGATTATCTACATGCCCATGGTGCCGGAGGCGGCCATCGCCATGCTGGCCTGCGCCCGCATCGGCGCGATCCACTCGGTGGTGTTCGGCGGCTTCGCGGCCAATGAGCTGGCGACCCGCATTGATGACGCTAGGCCGAAGCTGATTTTGGCCGCATCCTGTGGCATCGAAGTAGACCGTATTGTGCCCTACAAACCGCTGCTCGATCAGGCCATCGAGCTAGCTGAGACCAAACTTGAACGATGCATCGTCCTGCAGCGCCCCCAAGCACAGGCCGAGATGGTCGCCGGGCGCGACCTCGATTGGGCCGAGCTGGCAGCCGCTGCCTATCCGGCAGCATGTGTGCCCGTGGCTGCCACCGATCCGCTCTACATCCTCTACACCTCCGGCACGACGGGCATGCCCAAAGGCGTGGTGCGTGACAACGGCGGACACCTGGTCGCGCTCAAGTGGAGCATGAGAAATGTCTACGGCGTGGACGAAGGCGATGCGTACTGGGCTGCCTCAGACGTAGGTTGGGTAGTGGGGCACTCATATATCGTGTACGCGCCACTCTTCAAAGGCTGTACTTCGATATTATACGAAGGGAAGCCGGTCGGCACACCCGACCCAGGCGCGTTCTGGCGCGTGATCTCACAGCACAGCGTGAACGTCCTGTTCACTGCGCCAACCGCTTTCCGCGCCATCAAGCGTGAAGATCCCAACGGCGACTTTCTGCGCAAGTATGATCTGCGCAGTTTCCGCACCCTCTTCCTGGCGGGCGAGCGCTGCGACCCCGACACGCTGCTGTGGGCGCAGGAGCAGCTCCAGGTGCCGGTCATCGACCACTGGTGGCAGACTGAAACCGGTTGGCCTATCGGCGCCAATTGCATCGGGCTGGGAATGTTGCCGGTAAAACCGGGCTCCTGCACCAAACCTGTCCCCGGCTACGATGTGCGCGTGCTGGATGATGACGGCATGGAGGTGGAAGCCAACCAGATCGGGAACATCACCGTGAAAATGCCGCTTCCGCCGGGCTGCCTGCCAACTCTGTGGAACAACGACGATGGTTTTCAGGAAGCCTACCTGAGCCAGTTCCCGGGCCACTACCTTACCGCTGATGCCGGCTTCAAAGATGAAGACGGTTATCTTTCCATCATGAGCCGCACCGATGACATCATCAACGTGGCCGGGCACCGGCTCTCCACAGGTGCAATGGAGGAGGTGTTGGCCAACCATCCCGATGTGGCAGAGTGCGCTGTGATTGGCGTTGCGGACGCTCTCAAGGGGCAGCTTCCGATGGGCTTTGTGGTGCTCAAAGCGGGGGTGGCGCGCGGTTACGAGGCAATTGCGCCGGAACTTGTCCAGATGGTGCGCGCGAAGATTGGCCCGGTGGCATCCTTTAAAACGGCACTTGTGGTGGAACGGCTGCCCAAAACCCGCTCCGGCAAGATTCTGCGCGGTACGATGAAAAAGATCGCCGACGGGGAAGAATATCGAACACCGGCTGCCATTGACGATCCAGATATCCTGCGCGAAATCGAAGCGGCACTGGCGGGTGTGACCTAGATGAAAGCAGTCCTCTTGCACGAACACGGTGGCACTGAGGTTCTCGAATACACCGATATCGAAACCCCGCAGCCGGGCTCCGGCGAGGTACTGGTCGAGCTCAAGGCCGCAGCCCTTAATAGGCTTGACATCTGGGTGCGCGATGGCTGGCCGGGCATCAAGCTTGAATATCCACATATTTTAGGCGCGGATGGTGCGGGGCTGGTCGCGGAGTTGGGCGCGGAAGTCTCCGGTGTGCAGTCCGGTGACCGCGTCGCCATAAACCCGGACCTTTGGTGTGGCCAGTGTGTATACTGCGCCGCCGGTCAGGATAACCTTTGCGACAGCTGGCGGCTGCTGGGCGAATCGGCGTGGGGAACATACGCGCAGTATCTTGTCGTGCCGGAGCGCAACCTGCTGCCCCTGCCTGATACTGTGGACTTTGAAACCGTGGCTGCGGCTTCTCTCGTCTATCTCACGGCTTGGCACAGCCTGATTACGCGCGGTAAATTGCGGGCGGGAGATAGCGTGCTGGTAGTGGGCGCCGGTGGGGGCGTGAACAGCGCCTGCATCCAGATAGCGCATCTGGCTGGCGCGCAGGTTTACGTGGTCGGCTCTGACGCGTCGAAACTGGAGCAGGCCGAATCTCTCGGCGCGGATGAATTGATCAACCGCTCGAAGGAGGATTGGTCTAGGGCTATCTTCAAGTTGACGCGAAGGCGCGGCGTGGATGTGGTTGTTGATAACGTGGGCGCGAAAACTTTTTTCCACAGCATCCGCGCGGCCCGCAAAGGGGGGCGCATTCTCACTGTCGGAAACACCAGTGGTCCGAAGTTCGAGCTTGACAATCGCTATCTTTTCGGAAAGCATCTGACCATAATCGGCTCTTCCATGGGGCCGCATACCGATTTCTTGACCGTGATGGGACTGGTCTTCGAGGACAAGTTGACGCCTGTGATTGATAGCACTTTCCCATTGGCGGAAGCGCGGGCGGCGCAGCGCAAGCTGGAATCCGGCGACTTTTTCGGCAAGATTGTGCTGCTTCGCTGAGCGCGCGCAGTTTCACACAGCGGTACAGAGCCGTAACTTATCCGGCTGCGAAGGTGTTAATTACGGCGATGGTGGGCAGTTCCATACTGAGGGCAGCAGCTGTGCCGGCTTAGCTTATTCAGGTACATGGCGAATGATTAATCGACAGATGATTTATGAGCGATGAAGCTAGATTGGAACAGTTGCGCGCGCTGAAGGCAAAAGCCCGTATGGGCGGCGGTGAAGAACGCATCGGGCGGCAGCACGAGCGCGGCAAGCTGACTGCCCGTGAGCGGCTTGACCTGCTGCTGGACAAAGGCTCTTTCCACGAGCTCGACATGTTCGTCACTCATCGCGCGCGCGATTTCGGCATGGACGAAAAGAAAATTCTTGCCGACAGCGTGGTGACCGGTTGGGGCACCATCGAAGGGCGGCTGGTTTACGTCTATTCGCAGGATTTCACTGTGTTCGGCGGGTCGCTCTCGCAGGTACATGCGGAGAAGATCTGCAAGATTATGGACATGGCCATCAAAAACGGCGCTCCGCTGATCGGGCTGAACGACTCGGGCGGCGCGCGCATTCAGGAAGGCGTGGTCTCGTTGGGGGGTTACGCGGATATATTCCTGCGCAACACTCTGGCATCCGGGGTGATACCGCAGCTCAGCGCCATCATGGGGCCGTGCGCGGGGGGCGCGGTCTATTCACCGGCGCTGACCGACTTCATCTTCATGGTGAAGAACTCGTCGTACATGTTCGTCACTGGCCCGGACGTGGTTAAGGCCGTCACTCACGAGGAGGTCTCCTTCGAGGACCTCGGTGGCGCTAGCGTGCACGCGGAGGTTTCCGGAGTGTGCCACTACGTGGCCGAGTCGGAGGCCGATTGCCTCTTCCTGATGCGCATGATGCTGGGCTATCTGCCGCAGAACAATATGGAAGACCCACCTTTTGTGGAGAGCAGCGACGACCCGCTCCGTTCCGAACCGGCGCTGGACTCCATTGTGCCAGAGAACCCCAATAAGCCCTACGACATGCGCGCGGTCATCCGTATGGTGGTGGACGAGAGCGATTTTCTTGAGATTCAGGCAGCTTACGCGCCCAACATAGTGGTCGGTTTTGCGCGGTTGGGTGGGCACAGCGTCGGCATTGTGGCAAACCAGCCCGCTCATCTGGCTGGCGTGCTGGATATTGACGCGGCTGACAAAGCCGGTCGCTTCGTGCGCTTCTGCGATTGTTTCAATCTACCGCTCATCACGCTAGTGGATGTGCCCGGTTTTCTGCCGGGCACCATGCAGGAGCACGGAGGCATCATTCGTCACGGCGCAAAGCTGCTGTACGCTTTCTGCGAGGCGACCGTGCCAAAAATCACGCTGATAACGCGCAAAGCCTACGGTGGCGCGTACGATGTGATGAGCAGCAAACACATCCGCGCCGATGTCAACCTCGCCTGGCCGACCGCGGAAATCGCGGTGATGGGGCCAGAGGGTGCGGTGAACATAATCTTCCGCAATGAACTGGTGCAGGCCACCGACCCCGAGGCGCGCAAGGCGGAGCTTGTGCAGGAATATCGCCAGACTTTCGCCAACCCCTACGTGGCAGCCGGTCGCGGATACGTGGATGACGTCATCGAGCCGCATGAAACGCGCGCGCGCCTGATAAATGCGCTGGAAATGCTCTCCAACAAGAGGGACGCGAACCCGGCTAAGAAGCACGGCAATATCCCCCTATAAGGCAAGGAAATGCTGCGGAAAGTATTGATAGCCAATCGTGGCGAGATAGCCGTACGCGTGCTGCGCGCCTGTCGAGAACTCGGACTGCAGACTGTCGCTGTTTTTTCTGAGGCCGACCGTCATGCCATGCACGTCTATTACGCCGACGAGGCCTATCCGATTGGCCCGCCGCCGCCGCGCAATTCTTACCTGCGCATCGACAAAATCCTTTCCGTCGCGAAGGATGCGCGGGTGGACGCGATTCATCCAGGCTACGGATTCCTGGCTGAGCGCCAGGAGTTCGCGCAGGCGTGCGCGGACGAGGGCTTTGTCTTCATCGGACCGAAGGCATCTGCCATCGCCGCCATGGGCGACAAGACCGTTGCGCGCGCCACGGTGAAAAAAGCGGGCATATCGGTGGTTCCGGGCACGGAGGGTGAGGGCAGCCTGCGCGACGATGAAATCATTGCTATAGCTCTGGGCATCGGTTTTCCGCTGCTGGTGAAGGCAACCGCCGGAGGTGGCGGAAAAGGTATGCGCCAAGTGGAATCAGCAGACGGGCTGCCGGCCGCACTGGGGGCCGCCCGGCGCGAAGCCGAGGCCGCTTTCGGTGATGGTAACGTATATCTGGAAAAGGTGGTCACGGGCGCGCGGCACGTCGAAATCCAGATTCTCGCCGATACGCATGGAAACATGATTCATCTTGGCGAGCGCGAGTGTTCCATCCAGCGGCGGCACCAGAAATTGCTCGAAGAAGCGCCGTCAGTGATTGTGGCCGACGACCCGGCCATGCGCGAGCAAATGGGCGCGGTAGCCTGCCGCGTGGCCGCAGCGGTGGAATACGTGAATGCCGGCACGATTGAGTTTCTGGTGGACGGGGAAAAGAATTTCTATTTCCTTGAGATGAACACCCGCTTGCAGGTGGAGCATCCGGTGACCGAGATTGTGACCGGCGTGGATATCGTCAAGGAACAGATACGCATTGCGCGCGGGCGCAAATTGAGCCGCAAGCAGGCAGAGATTGCACTGAAGGGTTGGGCAATCGAGTGTCGCATTAACGCTGAGGACCCCGACCATGATTTCATGCCCTCCATCGGCGCCATCACCACCAGCATGTTGCCTACCGGCCCCGGGGTGCGCGTGGATACCGGCGTGTATCCCGGTTACATTGTTTCTCCGTATTATGATTCGATGATAAGCAAGGTAATCTGCTGGGGCGAGACGCGCGGCGAGGCGCTCTTGCGCATGCGGCGGGCGCTGGAGGAATATCGCATTGTGGGCGTGAAGACTACCATTCCGTTCCACCAGAAGCTGCTTGACTCACATCGCTTCATGGCCGGTCAGTTCAACACCAGCTTTTTGGATGTGGATTTTCGTGTGGAGGAGAGAGAGCGTCCGGATGCGGAGACTGCGGCCGTGTTCGCCACCTTAGCTGCCCACCGCAGCCAGCAGCAGGCGGCGCGCGTGGTGCAGCGCGGCGAGCGCGATACCAGCAACTGGAAATGGGTCGGGCGCTGGGAGAGAATGCACCGATGAAGTACATCACCGTTGTAGATGAGCGTGAATTCGAGATTGAAATAAACGATGACCTCCATATGACCATTGATGGCGTGCGCCATGAACTCGATTTTCAGGCGGTGGGTAACCGGCCGCTGTATTCATTGCTGATAGGCGGCCATTCGTACGAAGCATATGTGGAGGCCGGCGAAGATGGCTGGCAGGTGTTGCACCGGGGCAATCTTTATCAGGTGCAGGTTGAGGATGAACGCGCGCAACGACTGGCGCAACTCGGCGGGGGCGGGCCGGCGGTGGCCGGTGGCGAATACCATCTGAAGGCACCGATGCCTGGATTGGTGGTGACCGTCCCGGTTGAGGAAGAACAGGTAATTGCACAGGGCGAACTGCTCGTGATTCTCGAATCGATGAAAATGCAGAACGAACTCAAAGCCCCGCGCGATGGGCTGGTCACCCGCGTGCGCGTGCAGCCCGGCGACAGCATAGAGCAGAATCAGGTGATGGTGGTGCTGGCACCCGCGCCAAGCGAAACATGAACGAGCAAGTGGAAAGGGAAAAGGAACGCTGGGAGCAGACCACTCTGCGGCGCAGCCTAGAAAAGCAGGCCGAGCACCGCGAAGAGTTCGTGACTTCATCCGGCATTTCGTTGGAGCGCGTGTACCTACCGGTTTCGGTGGACACCGACTTCCAGCAGCAATTAGGCTTCCCCGGGGAATATCCATACACTCGCGGTGTGCAGCCTACCATGTATCGCGGGCGCTTGTGGACGATGCGCCAATATGCCGGCTATGCGAGCGCGCGCGAAACGAACGCGCGCTTCAAATTCTTGCTGCAGCAGGGACAGACCGGACTCTCCGTGGCGTTTGACCTGCCCACTCAGATTGGCTATGACCCGGATGACGCGCTGGCACTGGGTGAGGTCGGCAAGGTTGGCGTGTCCATCCCCACTCTGGATGATATGGCGTGCCTGCTGCAAGGCATACCGCTGGAAAAAGTTAGCACCAGCATGACCATCAACGCACCTGCGGCGATTATGCTGGCGATGTATATTGCCGTGGGCAAGCGTCAGGGCGTCGAGCCGCGTCAATTGCGCGGCACAATCCAGAACGACATTCTCAAAGAATATCTGGCGCGCGGCACTTATATTTTTCCGCCTCGGCCCTCTATGCGGCTGACTACGGATGTTTTGCAGTATTGCGCGCAGCATGCGCCGCGCTGGAATACGATCAGCATCTCCGGCTATCACATTCGCGAGGCGGGCAGCACGGCGGTGCAGGAAGTGGCTTTCACGCTGGCTAACGGCATTACTTATGTGGAAGCGGCGGAGGCAGCCGGTTTATCTGTGGATGATTTTGCGCCGCGGCTGACCTTCTTCTTTAATGCTCACAATCAGTTTCTGGAGGAGGTCGCCAAATACCGGGCGGCGCGGCGCCTGTGGGCGAGAATCATGAAAGAGCGTTTTGGTGCCACGAATCCGAAGAGCCTGATGCTGCGCTTTCACACGCAGACGGGGGGCAGCACGCTCACGGCGCAGCAGCCGGAGAACAACATGACGCGCGTGGCGCTGCAAGCGTTGGCCGCGGTGATGGGCGGCACGCAAAGCCTGCACACCAACGCGATGGACGAGGCGCTGGCGTTGCCCACGGCTGCGGCGGCGCAGGCCGCGCTGCGTACGCAGCAGATTATCGCGCACGAATCCGGGGTGTGTGATACGGTGGACCCACTGGCAGGAAGCTTCGCAGTGGAAGCGCTGACGGACGAAATCGAAACGCGCGCGCAAGGTTATATTGGGCGCATTGATGAGCTGGGTGGGGCGTTGACGGCCATCGAGAGCGGCTACACGCAGCGCGAGATTCAGGATGCTGCCTATGCCTACCAGCGCGCCATTGAGCAGAACGAGCAGACTGTAGTGGGCGTGAATGCTTTTGTGGCTGAAGAACCTACCGCCATCGAAAGACTGACAGTGGATGCCGCCGTTGAGGCGCGCCAGCGTGAGCGCGTGGCTGCGCTGCGTGTGCGGCGTGATCATGAGCGCGTGAGCGCGTTGCGCGAGGAGCTGGCGGCGACCGCGCGCGGCGCGGGAAACCTGATGCCGCTATTCATCGAGTGCGTGGAGAATGATGTGACCTTGGGCGAAATCTGCCACACGCTGCGCGAAGTGTGGGGCGAGTATCGGCCGACCAGTATTTGACCCTCATGATCACGAACATTGATCACATTGCCATCATCGTCGCGGACATCGAAGCGGCCTTGGGGTTCTGGCGTGATGCTCTCGGGTTGGAAGTGTCGCGCGTGGAAGAGGTGCCAGAGCAAGAGACAGAGGTAGCCTTTCTGCCGCTGGGTCAGGGCGAAATCGAACTGGTGCGGACGACCAGTGACGACAGCGGAGCGGCGCGCTTCCTCGCCAAACGCGGCGCGGGGATGCACCACATTGCTCTAGAGGTGGACGATCTGGAAG
The DNA here is from genome assembly GCA_036011785.1 of Anaerolineales bacterium. Taxonomy (GTDB): domain Bacteria; phylum Chloroflexota; class Anaerolineae; order Anaerolineales; family UBA11657; genus CAJWGI01. The sequence continues at coordinate 31,200 of DASCOB010000060.1, forward strand.
CGACGTTGGCGCGGCTCAAAGCCAAAGGGGTGCGCCTGATTAATGAGTCGCCGGTGGAGGCTGCCGGGGGCCGGCGGGCGGCCTTCGTGCATCCACAAAGCGCGAGCGGCGTGCTGCTCGAGCTTTACGAATCTAATCCTGAATAGCGCGCGCCACCTTTTTCCAATCTTCCATGTTTTCGCCGGTGGTCAGCGGCGTGTAGAGGGTGACGTGGTCTAACAGCTCACTGTAGCGCGCGCGCAGTTTGTGGCCGATGTCGTCCCAGCTGCCTTCGGTGACAAATTCGGCCAGCATCTCCCCGGAAATCAACCTCGGCATTTCATCCCAGCGCTTGCGCGTCGCCAGACTGGAAAGCTGCGCGGCGATCTCTTCCCATCCGTGCATTCGCATAATCACGCGGTAGGTCGGCGTGGACGCGTAAAAAGCAATCTGAGCGCGCATGAAATCACGCATTTTCGCGCGGCTCTTTTCGTCCGCACCGATGGCGACCATGGCGGGCGCGATGCGCGTGATATCGTTTGGGCTGCGCCCGGCGCGGGCTGCGCCCAAACCCGATAGCGACAGCCGTCCCGAACTCAAGTCGGGTGGTGTGTTCGGCCACCAGCGGCAGCGAGAGAAATGGATGGCGTTGGGTTTCGCTGCTCCACAGGCCGGCTGCGCCCAGTTCTTCGGCGTGACGGGCCAAATCAGGGATTTCTTTCAGTGCGGCGGCGGGAACGGCGACGTCAAATTTCATGACAACCTCCTCAATATCTTTTTTGAAAATCAACCCCGTTAAGCAGGGGTTGGTTAGACAGATAGCGTCGCAGGTTTTCGGCAAAGACCTGTAGCGCGCGTTCATCATAATGGGGGCTGAACCCAGCCACATGCGGGCTGATGATGACATTGGGCAGCTGCCAAAGTGGGCTGCTGGTAGCCAGTGGTTCGGTTTCAAATACATCCAGCAGCGCGCCACCGAGTTGCCCGTTCTGCAGCGTGGCAATCAACGCGGCTTCGTCCACAACCTTGCCACGGGCGACATTGACGAAAATAGCGCCCGCTTTCATCATCGCAAATTCGGCCGCGCCAATCAGATGGCGTGTATTTGGCGTGAGCGGCACGGTGACGACGATGTGATCGCAAAGTGGCAGCATGACGTGCAGGGCGTCGGGCGCGAAGATGTGCTCCACTTGACTGCCATCCGCGTCGCCGGCGCCGGGCAGACGCCAGCCATCATCAGCGCTGTGCGCGGCGTTCCGTTTCGTCGCCAGAGTGCGCATGCCGAAAGCGCGCGCCAGCCGGGCGATTTCGCGCCCCAGGCTACCGTAACCGACGATGCCCAGAGTGGCGCCGCGCAGCTCGGCAGGCACGAATTTCTCCCAGCGGCCGGAGGGCCACTCGTTGCGCGCCTGGTGAAACAAGAAACGGGGCAGGTGATGCATGAACGCCAGCAGCCCGCCGAAGACGTATTCGGCGATCGGGACAGCGCCGATGCCGCTGACGGTGGTCAGGTGCGCGCGCGCGGCGATGGGGTGCTGCAGCAGGTGCTCTACCCCGGCCCAATGGCTCTGAATCCAGCGCAGGCGCGGGGCTTGCTCCGCGCGGGGCATGACCGTAGAAGTGTAAAGTACCTCCACTTGTGGCCAGTGGTCGACGAGTTCGTCGGCGTGTTTGGCTGGGTTGTGACTGATTCGCAGCCGGGGCGAGACTGCATGCAGCGGCTGCGTCAGTTCATCTGGGAAAGAATGGGTGATAAGGACGTGGACTGTTTGGTTCGCAGGCACGGAAGTGTTGCTCCGGTGCGGCCATTTTAGCATGGGGCCGTGCCAATGCGGAAAACGACGCTGCCGTGCTACAATCGTGGAGATGATATTGCGCGGGTTGCATGACGGGATGGCGAACACAGCGTTGATGTATGCGTTGCTGCTGGCCCTGTGGAGTTTCTGGCTTTATGTGTGCCGCCGCGAACTGACCTCCCAGTTCTGGGGCGCGCTGGCCATTGCGGCGCTGATATTTGTGGTGCAGGCGGTGATCGGGGTGACAATGGCGCTGCAAGGGCGTTTTCCGTGGCGGGATGTGCATTATCTTTACGGCGTGCTGGGTGTGATTACATTGCCGGCGGCATTCGCGTTTACGGGTGGGCGCGGCGGCTTTCGCGAGGCGCTGCTGTACGGGGTGATTCTTCTGTTTCTGTCGGGCGTGGCGCTGCGCGCGCGCATGACAGCGGGGTGACGTAGCATGATTTTCAAGAACCTGTGGCATCGCAAGACGCGCACGCTGCTGACCATTCTTGGCATCTCGATCGGTGTGGCTGCGGTTGTGTCGCTCTCGGCTTTCGGCGAGGGCTTCGCCAGTGGCTACGAGAAAGTGTTCACCTCTTCAGATGCAGACCTGATGGTGGCGCAGAGAGACGCGGTGATGGTGCTTTTCAGCAAAGTGGACGAAGACATCGGTGCTGAAATCAAGCGCATCCCCGGAGTGGCGGAGGTCACCGGCACGGTCACCACCATGGTGACGATGACCGATGTGCCTTATTTCATCGTCAGCGGGGAGGACCCGCGCGGCTTCACAATGGCGCATTATCGCATCATTGCCGGCGGCCCGATCTCGCGGCGCAAGCAAATCCTGGTTGGAAAACTTACCGCCGAGACTTTCGAGAAGGAAATCGGCGAAGCCTTCCGGTTGGACGGCGTGACTTATCGCGTGGCCGGGATATATGAGACCGGAATCAGCTTTGAGGACGGCGGCGCGGTGATGAACCTGGAGGATGCGCAGCGCGCCTTCGACCAGCGCTATCAGGTCAGCTATTTCAACCTGCGGGTGGACGATAAAACGCGCATCGATGCAATCAAGGCAGAAATCGAGGAACGCTGGCCACGGCTGGCCGCCACGCGCTCGGGCGACCCATCCA
>DASCOB010000061.1:0-4909 GCA_036011785.1 Anaerolineales bacterium
GCCAGAAATCGCGCGTTCGCCCCGCACGCAGCGCGCGGAAAATAAAACCCACCGCCATTGCCTGAACCGCTGGCTGCGTGATTGCGCGCAGGCCGAAGCGTGACCAGACCAGATGCGCAAAAGAAAACGCCAGCATGGCTGCGCCGAAGCCAGCCAGCCAGCGCGAATGCCGCTGGTGACGCAGCAGCTGCCGCAGGGCGAAAAAAGTGATTGGGATGGTCAGCACTCCCCAGAACGCGGCGGTCGCGCGCAATGCAAAAACCGAGGAGCCAATTAGCCTGAAGAGCGCGGCGGCGCTATAAAAGAAAAGCACCTCCTTGCCGGTGTAAGCGCTGATGAACGCCGGGCGGTATCCGCGCAGAGCGATGTCTTCCACCAGGATCGCGTTTGCCGCTATGTCGTAGTGCAAACCGGCGGGGATGGAGTTCAACTGGTAAAAGCGCAGCGCCGCGCCGGCCAGGGTAATCAGCGTGAGCGGCAGCAGCAATCGTTTAGCGGACACTTGCGCCGATTATACCGCGTGGCCCTAGCCGTCTGACTCGGGAATGCGATATACTTCACTGTGCGTCCAATTGTGGGCGCGTTTTTCTGTTGCTACCGAAATAGGCCGATGATGACCCTGAGTGAATTCACCGTAGAACGCCAGCACACCACTGATAAGCGCACGGCGTTGCGCTGGCTGCTCTCGCATTCTAGCCGACACATCTGGCCGGTGCTGGGAATGTTGCTGCCGGCGCTGGGTAACGCGGCGCTGGCAGCGATGGTGCCGCTGCTGATTGGCATCGCGTTCGAGGTGCTGGTGCACTCGCAGGCCCCGCCGGATTACCAGCGCTTGCTGTGGGTGGCGGCAATGATCATTATCAGCCAGCTTGGGCGCGCGTTCGTGCTGCTTGCGCGCAATTTTTCCGCCGAGGTGATCGGGCAACGTCTGGAACGCGACACTCGCGATGAGCTCTACGGCAGCCTGATCGGAAAGAGCATGACCTTTCACGACATGCACGCTGTCGGTGATGTGATGGCGCGCGCCACTAACGATGTGCGCGAGATTAACCTGATGTTCAACCCTGGGCTTAATCTGGTCATCGGCTCGGCCAGTTTTCTGCTGATGCCCGCCGTTTTCTCCTACGCAATCCAACCGCAACTTCTGCTGGTGCCGCTGGCTTTCGTGCTCCTCTACGTGGTCGCCCTGTGGCAATACCTTGCCGAGCTGCGACCGATTTCCGAGCAGGTGCGCGGAACCTTCGGCGCGCTGAATGCGCATCTGGCGCAAGCGATTGATGGCATCGAGACGGTGAAAGCGGCAGCGCAGGAGCCTGAGGAAAGCGAACGTTTCCTGAAGCGCGCACGCGCCTACCGGAATGCCTTCGTGCATCAGGGCCGCGTGGAGGCGCGCTTCGTGCCGCTGCTGCTGCTGGGCCTAGCCAACGCTTTCGGGTTCTGGCACGCGGTAACCCTTTTCAGAGCCGGCGCAATCTCGGTGGGCGATGTGGTTGCATTCATGAGCCTGCTCTCCCTCTTCAGTTTTCCGGTCTTTGTATCGCTTTTCTCCTATTCGCAGGTGGCGCTGGGGATGGCTGGGGCACGGCGTATACTGGAACTGATAACGGGCGAGACCCGGCTGGATGAAAACGTACGCGGCCACAGCGCGGCAGTGCGGGGTAGCGTGGCTTTCGAGAATGTCACTTTCGGGTATGTGCCGGAGACTGAGGTGCTGCACGAAGTGAGCTTTCGAGTGGAGCCTGGGCAGACTGTCGCATTGGTGGGGCAGACCGGCTCGGGAAAGACTAGCATGGTGAAACTTGTGAACCGTATTTATGACGTACAGCGCGGGCGCGTGCTGGTGGATGGCGTGGATGTGCGCGACTGGCAGCTGGCAGCGTTGCGGCGGCAGATTTCCATCATTGAGCAAGACCTGTTCCTCTTTTCGCGCAGTGTGGCGGACAATGTTGCTTTCGGCTGCCCCGAGGCCACGCAGCAGCAGATTGAAGCGGCCGCGCGTGCGGCACAGGCACATGATTTCATCATGGCGTTCAACGATGGCTACGAGACTGTCATCGGCGAGCGTGGGGTGACTCTTTCGGGCGGCCAGCGCCAGAGACTGGCGTTGGCGCGCGCCTTTCTGACCGACCCGCGCATTCTCGTTCTGGATGATTCCACCAGCGCGATTGACAGTGCCACCGAAGACCAGATTCAACGTGCCATTCGCAGGGCGGCGCAGGGGCGTACCACCTTCCTGATTACACATCGGCTCTCGCAGATTCGCTGGGCGGATTTAATCGTGGTGCTGCAGCGCGGCCGGGTGGCCGCCGTGGGCGACCACGCGCAGCTGCTGCAAAGCTCGACGGCATATCGGCGCATTTTCTCACGCCATCGCCACTGGGAGCAGCTAGACGGGGAAGCGGACTGAAATGTCTTTTATCTTCGGCGGCCTCGCCACCGAGGCCTACGATCGCGGTTACAGCGATGGGGAGCTGGTACGCCGCATCGCCGCTTATATGCGCCCACACGCGCGTCGGCTGCTGGTTGTCACGCTGGCGCTGTTGACATTGGCCGTGCTGAGCGCCGCTTTTCCGGTGCTGGTGGCGCGCGGCGTGGACCGGCTGGCAGTCGGCGGCGGGGAAGCGCTGCTGATACGGCTGGTCGCGTTCATTCTGGCAATCGGGGTGCTGGTCTGGGGCCTGAACTACGTACGTTTCCGCGGTTTTGCCACGTTGATTGGGGACATCGTGCTGCAGATGCGCAGTGACGCCCTTAGCGCGGCGGTGCGCCACGATTTGTCATTCTATGACGAGCATCGTTCCGGCCGCGTTATTAGCCGCGTCACCTCCGACACTCACGAGTTCGGACAGACTATGCGCTTAGTCGGGGACGTGCTCAATCAGATGGCGGTGGTGCTGGTGCTCATGGTGGTGCTCTTCGGCATTGAATGGAGACTGGCCAGCCTACAGCTGGTGCTCTCTCCGCTGGTTTTTTATCTGGTTCAAGGTTGGCGGCGCATAGCTCGCAAGGCGACGCGGCAGGGCACGCGCGCCATGGCCAATGTGAACGCCGCCATTCAAGAAGCAGTCACCGGCATTAGCGTGGCCAAGAATTTCCGTCAGGAAGCGGCCATTTACGAGGAGTTTTCTGCGGTGAACTCGGAATCGTATCGCATCAACTTCCGCCGCGGACTGGTGCTCTCAACCGTGTTCCCTGTTCTCAACGCGCTCTCTGGAATCGGCGTGGCGCTGATCCTGTACGCCGGTGGGCGCGCGGTTGGCATCGACGTGATTTCGGCCGGGGCATGGTATCTTTTCGTCTCCACGGTGGATCGCTTCTGGTTCCCGATGATGCAGCTGGCCGCGTTCTGGAGCCAGTTTCAGGGCGGGTTGGCGGCGGCTGAGCGCGTCTTCGCGCTTATTGACGCCGAGCCTTCGGTGCTGCAAACCGCTGAGGATACTTTCACCGTGGCCCCGGGTGGAATCTCCTTCGAGGGCGTGGATTTCTATTACAGCGAAAATGAGCCCGTGCTGCGCGATTTCTCGCTGCAAATTGAGCCGGGCGAGAGTCTGGCGCTGGTCGGGCACACCGGGGCGGGCAAGTCGTCACTCTTCAAGCTGCTGGCGCGCTTTTACGAATTCCAGGGCGGGGTCATCCGCGTCGGTGGCCATGACGTGCGCCGTTTCCAGCTGCGCCAATATCGCCGCCAACTCGGCATCGTGTCACAGTCCCCGTTCCTTTTCCCGGGCACGGTGGCTGATAACATCTGCTATGCCTGTCCGGGTGCGAGCGCGGACGAAATCCTAGCGGTGGCGCGGCGCATCGGGGAGGGCGAATGGCTGCAGACCCTACCCGATGGGCTGCAGACCGACGTGGGCGAGCGCGGTGCGCGGCTATCGCTCGGGCAGCGGCAGCTGGTGGCGCTGACGCGCGTGCTGCTGCAGGCCCCGGCCGTGTTCCTGCTTGACGAGGCTACTGCAAGCGTCGATCCTTTCACCGAGTCTCAGATTCAGGAGGCGCTGGATTTGATTCTGCAGGAGCGCACTTCCATCCTGATTGCGCATCGCCTTTCCACCGTGCGCTCGGCCGACCGTATAATCGTGTTACGTGAGGGAGAGATTATCGAGCAGGGCAGCCACGGGAAGCTTATGGCGGCGGGCGGCCATTACGCGGAGCTTTATGACACCTATTTCCGGCATCAGTCGCTGCAGTACATCGAGCGAGAGGCCGCGCTTTCTGCCTGACGAGCCCCGCGAAACTCCGGGCGTGCGCGGCGCCTTTCTGATGCCGTTCTTCGGGCGCTATCAGGTGGCGGCCGAGATTGTGCAGGCGCTCCGGAGCTGACGCGGCTCAGGGCAGCGCGAGCATAAAAACAATCAGGTCTTCGATTTCGGTGGCGCTCAGGCCGGCGGCCACGTTGTGCTCGTTCCCGGCGTTGAGAGTATCCGGCAGCGTGGCGGCGGTGCCGTCGTGGAAGTAGGGCGCGGTCAGCCACAGGGCGCGCAGCGAGGGGGTGTCGAAGCTGGTCCCGCGGCCATGGCTGTTCTTCTCTTTGGCGGGATCCCCGGTACCCACATCATGCAGTTGCAAGTCGGTGTACAGCGGTGGAGGGTGGCAGCTCTGGCACTCCAGCGCGTTGAACACGGCCTCGCCCCGCGAGAGCGGCTCCGGGTTTGCGTCATAGGGGGAGGGCGGAATCTCCAGTATGGCCATGTACATCGCCAGCGCGTCCAGTTCCGGAGAGAGGCCGGCGTGCGCGCTCCCCAGCGTGTCATGCGCCTCTCCCTCTACCAACCCGGATCCTATCTGAATATCACGGATGGTGATTTCCACATCCTGAAGCTCATCGAGGTCGCCTGACCAATGCATCGGCAGCGTCTGGGCCACTCCGAGCAATGAAGGCGTGTTGCGCGGGCCATCGGGGAACCCC
>DASCOB010000062.1:0-2415 GCA_036011785.1 Anaerolineales bacterium
TTTTTGTGTTTCACCACGCCGGCGAGGATTTCCGAACTGGGAGTGCCGGGGTAGGCGGTGACAACCCGGCAGCCCTGCTCCACCAGCGCTAGAGCGATGGCCTCATTGCCCAGCACGTTTGTGGTCGTCATCTGCTTACATTTCCCCCTTTGTTTCCGCGTTCCCCTTGCGCGTGTAGACCGTCTTGAACTTCAAAGCCACGATGAGAAAGCACTCTTCACAATCATCACCCAACTCTTCCGCGCTGACCGGCTCGGCGCGCGTCTCGTATCCTAGCCCCTCGTACAACTCGACAGCCTCGCGCACCTGCCGCGCGTCGCCTATGAAGCGTCGTTCCCAGCCTTGGTGTACGAGCTCAGGATTCGCCTTAAGTTGGCTTTCGGCCAATGTTCGCCGCGCTTCGGTTTCTACGATGACGCCCAGTTCGCGCACCGAACCGCGCTCCGAGCCATTGGAGTTGCTAGCTGGCTGCCCCCGTGTCATTCTGGCTGCCACCGCGCTATCAGGCTGCTGCCGACGCGGTGGCCGCGCGGGCAGTGCTACCGTCAACGCTTAGTTTACGCAGGCGTTGACGCCCGAGGATGGCTGCGCCCAACGCTGATACGAATTGCACCAGTTCCCCCTTGGGCACATTCACTTCAGTTTTCAGGCTCTCGCGCACCACATCCGCCATGGTGTCGAAACGTAGAATGCCGCCAATCAGAGTGAATTCGGGTTCCATGCGCACGCGCTTCATCAGCTGCACAGAGCGCCCGACAAGGGAGGTGATTGCACCATACATTATGTCGGAGGGCGCTGCGCCCTGGGAAAGATGGTTGATGACTTCTGATTCGGCAAACACTGCGCAAACCCCGGAGACAGGCACGTTTTCCCGCGAGGTGGCCACCAACGGGCCGATCTCCTCGGTGGAGTAGCCCATGTAGCGGGCAGTCTTTTCCAGAAACGCGCCGGTGCCGGCAGCGCATTTGTCATTCAGGCGGAATGATTTGACTTTGATATGCTCATCCAGTCGGCTGGCTTTCATCGTTTGGCCACCCACGTCCAGAATCGTGCGTGTTTCCGGGAACAAAAAGGCAGCACCACGCGCGCTGGCAGTGAGGTCGGTGACGTGGATATCGCGGATAGATATGCGATGGCGGCCAAAACCAGTGCCGACTACATAACTCACATCATCAGTGTTCAGTCCAGCATCGCTCAGCGCATCGCGATACACCTTCTGAGAGGCTTCGTCCAACTTAAAGCCAGTGTTCCGCATCGCCTTTCCTGCGATGCGATTGTCATTGCTGAGGATGATTGCCTTGGAGTACGTGGAACCGACGTCGATGCCCGCTGTGAATGTCATGCTAGCGCCTCCGCTGTGCCGGCCGGCGCCCGGCTGGCCAGAATGTGATCGAGCGCAAACAGGGCTGCCCCAATCGCGCCCATGTAGTGGGATTCCTCTCCGACGTTGAGTTTCATGCCGAGGTTGTCTTCCAGTGCCTTAATCATGCCGATGTTTTTTGCCACGCCGCCGGTGAAAGTGATCTGGTCATCGATGCCTACTCGGCGCATAAGGCCGATAGAGCGCGAGGCGATGGACTGGTGCACTCCCCACAGAATATCCTCGATTTTCTTGCCTTTACCCAGCCAGGATAGCACTTCGGATTCTGCGAAAACAGTGCAAGTGGTGCTGATGCGCACCGCTTTTTCGGCTTTTAGCGCAGTTGAGCCAAGTTCCGGTAGTGGGATATCCAGCGCATCGGAAGCTGCGCCCAGGAAGCGCCCGGTGCCGGCGGCGCATTTGTCGTTCATGCAGAAATCCTGGATTTCACCGCTCGGGCTGACGCTGATGGCTTTGGTATCCTGTCCTCCCATATCGACCACCGTGCGCGTATCCGGGAACATATGCACCGCGCCGCGGCCGTGGCAGCTGATTTCGGTGACCTGAGTGTTGCCGAAAGTAACTTTGTAACGCCCGTACCCGGTGCCAATCACATATTCCACTTCTTCTTCGCGCATCCCGCCGTCTTTAAGCGCCTCTACATAAGCGTTTTCGGCTGCCAGAACGACATTTGCTCCGGTGTCAATTAGTGCTCGGCCAACTATCTCGGCATCTTCATTGATAATGACCGCTTTGGTCTGGGTGGAGCCTACGTCCACGCCGGCTGCGTATGCCATGTAAATTTACCTCCCGGTAGTGCTTAGAATCAATTAAGAGCCGCCTTGCGCTGCGCTTTGCGCGAGGCCAGCCCCTCAAAGAAGGCGTCGATACGGTTCTTGAGCTGCGCCTCGGAGATCACGCGCTTGTCCATCATGTCCGATTCGATGAACAGGGTCGAAACATCGCGCTCAGACATTACCGAACGGCGGTTGTCGGCCAACCCGGTGCTGACCGTGCGACAGCTCTTAATTGGGTGGTAGACGATGCCATCCACG
>DASCOB010000063.1:0-21384 GCA_036011785.1 Anaerolineales bacterium
ACCTGAGCCGGTGTAGCGTGCGGTGTATCGGCCACTATTGCGTCCACGTCGACATCATCACCATCGTGCTTTATTTTGGACAGGTAGCCCTCGACAATTGCTTTGCGGCCGACTCGGTCGGGGCGCTCGACTTTGATCACCTGGTCGAACCTTCCAGGGCGGAGCAAGGCCGGGTCGAGAACGTCCGGCCTGTTGGTAGACCCCATAAAGAGTACGTGCCAGTTACGTTTGGGCGGTGGCTTGCGAAGCAATCGATGTATCCTTGCCTTGAATTTATCCCCACGGCTCTCCTCAGCAATACCGTCCATCTCATAGAGTAGTCGCGTGAGAGCTCCGTTCATCATCCCTCCGCCCATCATGCCACCCATCATGCCACCCGACATCTCACCACCACCGCCCATTACGCCGCCGCGGCTCATGCCAACAGCATCAATCTCATCAATGTAGGCAATACACGCACCATATTCACGCGCTAGCTTTCGTGCCTTTTTTACAAAGGTCATCATTTTCAGGGTATCCATCCCCCAAAACATTCCACGAAATCCTGAGCCCTCAACCGACATAAACGCAATTCCTGCTTCTCCAGCCATTGCTTTGGCTAATAGTGTCTTACCGGTACCAGGCTCACCGAAGAGCATAAGGCCATTGATATATTGCCCGCCCATTTCGACAAACTTGTCGCGGTCCCCGAGTAAACTAATCCATTGTTTCACCAGCCTCAATAAGGCTGGTTGGCCCCAGTAGTCGTCAAAAGTCACCTGTTTGTCATCGCCCGGTTTAACAACAACTGTACGAGTACGGCTTATGAACCAGAACAATGCACCGAACTGAACCACCATAAACAGAATTGCGAATAGCAATCTGCCGACGAATTGCATCACCAGCAACCCAAGATTCAGCACTGCCGGATCACTGGCGGCCCATAGCGCCAAAATCCCTGCAAGAATCAAGAACCAGATCCGGCGCAACACGTTGACCGAAATCTCCAACATTTGCTTGCGCCGCGAGACGAGCATTCTCACCGGCCGCGACCACAACTGTTCGCCCGCGGACTGTGAATCAGCACTCGCGTAGCTTGATTCGGCCGTGTGCGGCGACTCTATCGGAGCGTCTTCTTTATTCATTCGTCTTCCCCAGAATACTTGTCCTATCTACCTTGGCGCACACCGGCGGTGCACATTGCTGCGCAAGGCAATCACGTTACATTATACTACGTTCCTACGGGGGTTTTAGCGAAACATGCCGACTGCGAGGCCGGAGCGTCGAGACCCACATGAATTTTTCTCAACACTTCGGTCGCTGAATCCATCTCGGCTCGGGCGCGATGTCGGCTTCTGGGGAATGCCCCGGGTCCAGTCAATCAGATTTGCTTAACATCATCAGCGAGTACATATGCATGCCTGCCCTCACCACACACCGACACGCCAGTCGGCATTCCCGCACCTGTCCTGCCCATCAAGTGTATTAAGTTCTGTCTACGTCTAATCCTGTGTCTCTCCACTGATGAACTGTGCCCGGCAAGTGGTGCATCACGCGTGCTCGCCGCAGGCATGCATGTTCTCTGCACCATGGTCACAACGCGCAGGCATAACGCGTATTCCGACCTCCACCTCGGATTCACCAACACCGTCTATGTTAATACAAGGCACCGATGGTCCACTCACAGAACATGAGTGTGATCGCGTCTGTCGCTGACCGGCATGAATGTCATTCCGACGAAAGGGCGCGCGCTCTTTCCGCCTCCGCCTCGGCGCCAAAGTCCCCCGCCACTGAAAGGCCGTCCTCGCCATACATGTGCGGATAATGGCGCTTAAACTCAGAAACCATCAATTCAAAGGGCAAATCATCGAACTGGCCATACGAATGTAGATACTCCATGTGCCGGTTCCCACGCGCATCATACTCATGGAAAATTGAATCGTGCCTTCCATCGAATTCAAGCGGCCGGACGCCAAAGCGTTCGCATAACGAAAGGTTAAAAACCGGGGTGGCCTTCACCCAACTACTATCCAGGTACAGTTCAGTGTATCCGTGGAATACGAAAACATCAGTTTTCATCACCTGCTTCAGTCGTTCGGTGGTGAGATGATTGCGCACGTTGGCATATCCCAGCCGGCTTGGTATGCCTTGCGCCCGCGCGCCGGCAGCCAGCAAAATGGATTTGGAGACACAAAAGCCGTGACCTTGCGCGAGCACGCTGCTGGCAACATATCCATCCTTCACGAGAAAGATGCGGTACGGGTCATAACGAATTTCATCACGAACCGCGTAATACAGGCTCACCGCCCGTGCTACATCCGAAGTTAGATCGCCGCACGCCCGCTGCGAAAACGCGGTCACCGCTTCCGATTCGCTATCCAGAAACCGCGTCGGTTCAAGAAATCGCTGCATATCTTCCGTTATCCTTACCCCTCTGACTACCCACCTTGCAAACGCCCGCGGGAACCAAAACTATCGCCGCGCCGCTGTAGATATAAGTATATCAACATTCCGCTGCACCGTAACGCGCTCCCATCCACTCAACCCAATGCAGTTTTGTGCGGGTCCTCGGCGTCGCGAACGCAGATTCACGCGCTCCACCAACCTTTCTGTGGTACACTCACGCTAAGTTCCTTCATGAGTATTGTTCTCATTTCGACAGCACAATCCACCCGTGCGGACAGACATGCCTGACACAGCCAGTAAAACCACCGTCCTGCGTTCGTGTACCGATTGGAGCAGGCAGGCCTTTCGGTTTATCGTCGACCCGATCGCCCGACTACTGGCGCGCTCGGGCATTCACCCGAACGTGCTCACCATCAGCGGCCTCGCGGGAAACGCCATCGGCGCAGTGCTACTGGCGCGTGGCGATTTCGTCTGGGGCGGTATATTGATACTACTGATGGGGCCCATTGACGCACTCGATGGGGCAACAGCGCGCGCACAGGGAAAATGGTCGCCGTGGGGAGCGTTCGTGGACTCCACCACCGACCGCTGGTCTGAATCCGTCATTATGCTCGGCCTTCTCATCCACTACGCCAACCACGCCGCCACTCAGGAAGTGGTGCTCGTGCTGTTCGCCATCGTGGGCTCGCTGATGGTCTCATACACGCGGGCACGTGCCGAATCGCTCGGCTTTTCCGCCAGTGTGGGCGTTCTCACCCGATTGGAAAGATACCTTGTGCTCGCGCCGGCGCTCGTATTTCGCCACCCGGAAATCGCGCTTTGGATTATTGCCCCGCTGGCCAACATCACCGCCGTACAGCGCACCCTTCACGTGCGGCGACAATGGTACGCGCGCCGCGTGGGCAAACCAGAAACGAAGGACCCCAAACGCCCTGCGGACGACCATTGATGCAACGGCGCTCGCGCCTTCCAGCAAAACTATCCAGCTCGTGACGCGCCTAAATTCCCCGCGCCGGCCTGAACCGGAAAAGACTCATGGCAATTGATTCGCTTGGCATTCATCTTGGAGGTCTATATATCCGTTTTTACGGACTCATTATCGTCACCGGCGCGATGGCTGCTGGATATCTTTCTGCATACGAGGCCCGCCGCCGCCAATTGGACCCTGCTTTCGTCTGGGACGCGCTCATGTGGACGCTTCTCGGCGGCATTGTGGGTGCGCGCCTTTACCATGTACTCACCCCGCCTCCGAGCATGATGCCCCCGGGCACTCCCAACTATTATTTTCAGAACCCGGCCGCCGTGCTGCAAATCTGGAAGGGCGGCCTTGGGATCCCGGGCGGAGTTGCCGGGGGTGCGTTCGCCCTGTGGTTCTTCGCAAAGAAACGTGGCCACGGGTTCGCAGTCTGGGCCGATGTCGCTGTCCCAGGGTTATTGCTCGCACAGGCGATTGGACGCTGGGGTAATTTCATCAATCAGGAACTTTATGGCCTCCCAAGCAGCCTCCCGTGGGCAATCTACATTGCGTCCGAAAATCGGGTAACCGCGTTCGCTCAGTATGAGACATTTCATCCTCTCTTCTTTTACGAGTCCTTTCTAAACCTACTTGGCTGCCTGCTGCTGCTCTGGGTGGCCCGGAATTATTCCAAGCGACTGCTCACCGGCGAAATTGCGCTGGGTTACTTCATCATCTATCCGACCACCCGCTTCTTTCTCGAGTTCATCCGCGTTGACAGCAGCCAGATCGGCGGATGGAACGCAAACCAGAATCTGATGGCAATCGTGGTCGTAGCCTCAATATTAACGCTTATTGTTCGCAGACGCCACCAAACCTAAGCACTATCACACGCGTAGGAAACGGCCCAACCGCCCACTCCGGCAGCATCAATGGTAAAATCATGCAGTGATATTTTTGCCGGAGCATTACAATGCTCGGCAATGCCGGTGCAATCTTGACCAAGAAACCCTACCCGCCGCAGGAAGCCAAAACCACGATCGGCGCTGTCAGCGTGTTTACAGCGCATACATCCCAGCTGACGCCGAGCGGCCATACTCACCGATGGCGGCCACCTACGGACGTAACCGAGACCGAGACACATATCGTGGTAACGGTGGAAATAGCTGGCATGGAAGACGCGGAGTTTCATATCACCCTACGGGGCAAGCAGCTTGCCGTCTCCGGCAAACGCGAGAGGCATTCGGGCATCCACGCATTCCATCAGATGGAAATCTCCTATGGTGAATTTGCCACCAACGTCAAACTGCCATCCCAGGTCGAATCTGAAGGCGTCGACGCAAACTACGCTGATGGGTTTCTCACTGTGCGCCTCCCAAAACAGCGCCGGCACATGCCGATTATCGAAATCGATTAGCCTTATGAGCGCGTATCGATTCGAGTTCCGCATTCCTCCCGACTCAGATGCTGCAGATGAACTGGATGAACTATCACTGAACTCTCCCGTTAATTTTGGCCAGATAGTCACCACGGTCAAAGAGGATGTCGAGCAGTCCGAAGAGAAAGGCGCGGTGGAGTCGCTCGAGGACGCAATCCCTAGCGTGCTGCCGATTTTGCCGCTGCGCGGCGTGGTCGTCTATCCGATGACCGCAGTGCCTCTGACGGTCGGGCAGCCCCGTTCGGTTAAGCTGATCGACGAGGTCACCAGAGGCAAGCGCATCGTCGGCCTGGTAACCAGCAAGGACCCGGATCTTGAGACTCCGGGGCCTGACCAGCTTTATAGGGTGGGCACGGCGGCCGCGGTCCACCGACTGATGCGCGCCCCGGATGGCACGGTGCGCCTGCTGGTGCAGGGCATTGCCCGCATTAGGGTAGGTGATTACATCCAGACTGAACCGTATCTGAAAGCACAGGTCACGTTGAGCCCGGAAAGTGACGAGACCGGCATTAAGATTGAAGCACTCGCACGTGCCACCGTAGAGCAATTCCAGAAACTGGCCAGCCTGATGCCATCCATGCCAGAGGAAATTATTTCATCCGCTTTGAACATGGATGACCCGTACCAGCTAGCGTACGCCATTGCAACGTACCTGCGTATGGACCTGCGATTGGCACAGCGACTGCTTGAACAGAACCGCGTCAGCGCCAAGTTGCGCCACCTGCTCGGAGTACTCGGACGCGAAGTGGAAGTGTTGGAGCTGGGTCACAAAATCCAGAAAGACGCCCACACCGAGATGGAAGGCATGCAGCGCGAATATTTCCTGCGCGAGCAATTGAAAGCAATCCAAAAGGAACTTGGTGAGGGCGATGAGCAGACAGTCGAAATCGAGGAGTTTCGCAAGAAGATCGAGGATGCCGACATGTCCGAGGAGGCGCACAAGGAAGCTGTGCGCGAACTAGACCGCCTTGCGAAACTCCCAACCGCCGCAGCCGAATACGGCGTAATCCGCACCTACCTGGATTGGATGACCACTCTGCCGTGGGGAGTGACCACAGCTGACAATCTGGACGGACAGCACGCCCGCAGCGTCCTAGACGAAGACCATTACGGCTTAGATGATATCAAAGAACGCATTCTGGAATTTCTCGCGGTACGCAAACTGCGTCTCGAAAGACGCGGGGGGCGCAAGGCACAGACCATTGACCATATTCGCCAGGAACGGGAGGGCGTGATACTGTGCCTGGTGGGTCCTCCTGGAGTCGGCAAGACCTCGCTAGGGCGCTCAATCGCCCGCGCTATGGAACGCAAATTCGTGCGCATATCGCTGGGTGGAATCCGCGACGAAGCCGAAATCCGTGGCCACCGCCGCACCTATATCGGCGCGATGCCGGGGGGAATTATGCAAAACCTGCGCCGATGCGAGACGCAAAATCCGATCTTTATGCTAGATGAAGTAGACAAAATGGGAACCGATTTCCGAGGTGATCCCGCCTCCGCGCTGCTCGAGCTGCTGGACCCTGAGCAGAACCGTGAATTCCGCGACCATTACTTAGACGTGCCATTTGATCTTTCACAGGTGTTTTTCATCACCACCGCCAACGTGCTCGAGCCCATACCCCCGGCCTTGCGCGATAGAATGGAAACGCTGCAGCTGGCAGGCTATACCGAGCGCGAAAAATTATCCATCGCCCGCGGCTATCTCATCCCGCGCCAGATCCGTGAGAACGGACTGCGCAAAAACGAAATTACATTTAAATCGGACGCCATAAAACAGATCACCCGTTATTACACACGCGAGGCCGGCGTGCGCAACCTAGAACGCGAAATCGACGCAGTCTGCCGCAAGGTCGCCACCCGAATCGCCGAAGGCGAATTCAAGTACGTAACCATAAACCTTAAGCGCGTACTGGAGTATCTTGGGAAACCGCGCTTCTTCTTTTCGGAGGAGGTGACTGAACGCACCGCCGTACCCGGTGTGGCTACCGCCGTAGCCTGGACGCCCTTCGGTGGTGACGTGCTTTTCGTGGAAGCCACGGAAATGCCCGGCGAGAAAGGCTTTCAGCTTACCGGACAGCTCGGTACCGTGATGCAGGAATCTGCCAAAGCCGCGCTTTCATATGTGCGCTCAAACAGCGAGGACCTTGGCCTCGCCTCCGATTATTACGAGCACCACGATATTCACCTGCATGTCCCGGCTGGCTCGGTGCCCAAGGATGGCCCGTCGGCAGGAGTGACAATGGCTACGGCGCTCGCCTCCCTGTTCTCCCAAAAACCGGTGCGTCCGGATGTGGGCATGACCGGTGAAATCACATTGCGGGGTCAGGTGCTGCCGGTGGGCGGCATTAAAGAGAAAGTACTCGCGGCTCACCGCGCCGGCCTGACGACGGTCGTGCTTCCGCGCCGAAACGAAAAAGACCTCGATGACGTGCCTGAAGAAGTTCGAAAACAGGTAAAGTTTGTGTTGGTGGACCGCGTCGAAGAGGTTATCGCCGAGGCTTTGATGCCACCAGAGTCCACCCCAAAGCGCAAACACTAACGTGCCCAAAAAGCGACCGTCTTCAACGCGCCGCTGGCGCAAAGTAGACCTGCACCTGCACACACCAGCCTCCAACGATTACCAGGAACCGGACATCAGCTACCTAGATATTCTGCGGCAGTCACGAGTTCGCGGGCTGGACATCGTTGCCTTCACCGACCATAACACCGTCGGGGGCTTCCGCGCCATGCGTCAGGAGATATCCGAACTCGAGCTGCTCGAGCGTCTGAAACGACTGAAACCGGCCGAAAAGCAGCGGTTACAGGAGTACCGCAAATTGCAACAAAGCGTCCTCGTCCTGCCCGGGTTTGAGTTTACGGCCACATTCGGTTTCCACATTCTGGGCATTTTCTCGCCCGATACGCCCATTCGCGCGATTGAGCACGTGCTTTTGAATCTCAACATCCCAGCCGTTCAATTGGACGATGGCTCATCCAATGTCGGCGCAAGTGCGGACGTACTCAGCGCTTACCGCGAAATCACCCATGCCGGAGGCGTGACAATTGCCGCGCACGCCAATTCCACCCACGGAGTTGCCATGCGCGGCTTCCGTTTCGGCGGCCAAACTAAAGTCGCCTATACGCAAGACGAGAACCTACATGGCCTCGAAGTGACAGACCTGGACTCGCGCAGCCGCCGCTCTACCGCTCACTTCTTCAACGGCTCCAAACCAGAGTACCCTCGCCGCATGCACTGCATCCAGGGCTCTGATGCACACCGGCTGCTGCGCGACCCGAAAAACTCGCGCCTGCTCGGCGTGGGAGACCGTCCCACAGAGATGCAGCTGGATGAAGTCAATTTCGATGCGCTGAAATCATTGCTGACCGGCCCGGATTTCGCGCGCACGCGACCTTTCCGGGGTGCCCAAAAAGAGCTCGATTATGTTCAGGCCGCCAGAGACGAGGGCGAGAGCATTGTGCAAAGTTTCCAGCCAAAAATAACCAAACGCGGCGGACACCTTTTCGCTGTCATTTCTGACGTCTGCGCCATGGCAAATACCAACGGCGGCGTGGTGTTCATCGGAACTCCTGCCGATCCAAAGAAGACGCCAACCGGGGTCGCCAACATCTCCCGCGCCATCGGTGCCGTCAGGCACGCAATAAGTGGCCGCATTACGCCAACGCTGATTTGCTCCATCGACGCTCTTTCCACGCACGGTAAAAAGGTGCTGCGCATTAACGTGCCTCGCGGCGTAGATCCTCCCTACGCCATAGACGACAACAAGATTTTTGTGCGCGATGAATCCGAAACCACACTCGCCGTTCGTGACGAAATAGTGCAACTCACCACCCGGCCACACTCCAAAACACACGCACGGCAAAGAGAACCTGTGCCGGAAGCACCGGAACAAGGCGGCAGACCCTCAGCCAGTGTTGAGCCACCTCGCACCGGCGTGGAAATCGTCGCCACCGAAGAACGCGACGGTACCCGGTACCACACTATGCGCGACTTGCGGAACGGAAACCAGGTGAAAAATGTCACTCGCTCTTCCGCACGCCGCCTGTGGCATTACGCCATTAAGCAACGCGAAGGCAACCTGAATCTCAGCCGTTTGAAGGTGAAATGGAATGACGACCTTGGCTTCATCAAGCACTATCGCAAAGGTTCAATCTCCCGCGTCGATCTTTGCCAGCGGACACCAGACGGAGATATTCGCGTCTATTACGGGGTGACCGAAGACGGCATGCATGGGCCCTGGCAAAAAGTGGCCAGCTACTCCGAGTGATGTGAACACACCAGAACCGAGCGGCCCGCGAGTAGCCATACTCACAGTCAGCGACCGAAGCGCCAGCGGTGAAAGAGACGACCTCAGCGGCCCCGTGCTCGTCGCAGCCATCACTGAAATGTTGGGGTGGACCTGCACCTCCGCTGCCACAGTCCCCGATGACCACGCGCAAATACGCGCACAGCTTTGCCGCTGGGCGGACCGCGAAGGCATGCAACTGATTCTTACCACCGGCGGCACTGGATTCGCGCCCCGCGATGTCACGCCTGAAGCCACGCGGGAGACGATAGAACGCGAAGCACCAGGTCTAATGGAGGCCATTCGGGCTGTCGGTCAGCAGATCACATCGTATGCGATGCTCTCGCGAGCCATCGCAGGCATTCGTGAAAAATGCCTGATTATTAACCTACCGGGAAATCCCAAGGCGGTGCGCGAAGCGCTGGCTGTGCTAGTACCGGTACTCCCACATGCGCTGGATGTAATCGCGGGGGAGTCCACGCCCGAGCTACACGCGCACTGGCCTTCGTCCGCATAACCGGCCGGGGCTCACATTCCCCGGGTACGACCATTGTTGAAAGAGCCAAGCGAGATAACGCAACGCCGTTGGAAAATATCTCTGCGCCCAGATGCCATCGCCCTGAGCGTGCTGTTTCTCGCTACGCTCTTGTTTTTCTGGCCGCTGGTGCTGGGAGGCGATTGGCATATCCCCAAAGGCGGTGGCGACCTGGAATCGTTCCTGTGGCCAACGTATCGCTACGCCGCGCAAACTCTGCGCGCGGGCGAGCTGCCGCTCTGGAATCCGTACCTGTATTCCGGTGCCCCATTTGCGGCTGACAACCAGTCCGGCTTATTCTATCCCCCCAATCTGATGCTGGCACTGCTGCCGGATGTGCCCTATCGCGCCATGGAATGGCTGGTGGCATTACATGTGTTTCTCGCCGGTGTTGGCATGTATATTGCCGCCCGGTCAAACCACCCTCGAGCCAACACACAGCCGCCATTAGCCGCGGCGCTGGCGTTTCAGTTCTCGTCCGTATTCATCACCCATATTGGTAACCTGAACATCGTGGCAACGGCCGCATATCTCCCCTGGGCCTGGCTGTTTCTGCAGCGCATGCAAAGCAAACGCAGCCTGACATCCGCTGCCGCACTCGCCGTGGTCGTCACGCTAGCCGTTCTCGCAGGGCACGCCCAGATGGCGATGATCGTCGGGCTTGCAACGTCACTGACCGCATTTTGGATGCTGACAACAAATCCCCGTAAGGCACAATGGTTGTCGCTATGCGCTGGCGCAGCTGTGATGACATTGGGATTGTGCGCGTTTTTCGTAATTCCGACGGTCGAACTCGCGCAATACACACACCGCACCAGCCTCAGCTACGAACAGGCTTCCCGATATTCCCTACCCCCAATGGGACTGTCTGGGATGCTCTCCCCACTCCTGTTCGGGCGTGGACCGGCGGATTTCTGGCCCACGTGGGATCGAGTGGAACTCGGCTTTGCCGGCATCGTCACCTTGCTGCTGGCCCCGTTTGGGCTTAAACAGAATCCGCGCCGAATCATATTACTACTGCTCGCGTCCGTCGGGCTTTTGGTCGCTCTAGGGCCGGCCACACCATTGCACTCGTTCCTGTATGAATACATGCCCGGCTTTTCGCAGCTGCGTGTACCGGCAAGATTCTTGCTACTCACCAATTTCGCGCTGGCAATGCTAGCATGTTCGGGGTTACATCGCTGGCAGAAAAACATCATTCCCAGGCAACAGATGCTGGTCTGGGCCGGGACGCTGGCAGCCCTTACCGCGTTCGCGCTGCCGCTGGGATGGCATCTGGCGGCGACCCAGAACGCTCCAGCCGCTGCGCAAACCCTTCTGCTGGCGCTGACTGTCGCATTGGCGACGCTGGCAGCTGCGCTGCTCACCGGGCCGCGCTGGGTCACCCTGCTGCTCGCCGTCGAGCTTGTCGGACTGGGGGCCTGGGTGGAAATTGACCACACTAATCCGGATGAGGGTTATCAGCCCGGGCCCGCGATCGAGTTACTGCGCGTGCAACCCGGCCCATTTCGCATTGACGTCGCCGCTAGCAGCTGGCAGCCCGATGCAGCGACCGTACACCGGCTGGAGGCCATAAACGGGCTCCACAACCCGCTCGCGCTGGCACATTACGACACTTATTACTGGTCTGTCGGACATCGCGGTTCGCCCCAGTACAACTTCCTCAACGCCAAGTACCTTTTGGCCGATAAAGGCAAACCGGCCGCCGACGCCAGTTTCATCCCGGTTTTCGACGCCGACCCGCAGGTCGACGTGTATTTGAACACACAGGCTCAACCGCGCATCAGCCTGGTTTACGAAAGTAAGCTGGTGAACAACGACACGGAAGCCTTTGCCGCAGTTCATTCACCCGATTTTGACCCGTCCCGGATGGTGGTCGTAAACGGCGGGTCCGCGCTGCTCGCAAAGAAACCCGGCAAGAGTACGTTGCGATACAGCCATTATTCAGCGCACACTCAGACCGTGGAGGCCGTCACTCCTTCCCCGGCGTACTTGGTTTTCAGTGAAGTGTGGTATCCCGGTTGGCAGGCGCGACTCGATGGCGAGTCCACATCGCTGCTGCGCGCAAATTACGCCTTCCGCGCCGTTTATCTTCCCGTCGGCAAACACACTGTGGAGTTAACGTTCGCACCCGAAAGTTGGCGCTATTCCTCATTCGTCTCCCTCGGTACGCTGCTGATACTTCTCACAATCTTCCTCTCGTCACTTTGGCGCATGACCACAGCTACACATGATTAGCTCGCGCACCGAACGCCTGCAGCTTTTCGTGGTTCTGGCCGTGGCGGCTTTACTGCGCATGGCCTATCCCGGCATGACCGAATTCAAAGCTGACGAGGCACGTCTATATGCGTTGGCGTATGACCTCGCGGCCGGCCAGAACGTCCCCCTAAGCGGCATCGGTTCTTCCATCGGCATCCCCAACTTCCCGCTGAGTGCGTGGCTTTACGCATTTCCTCTCACGTTATGGAAACATCCATATGCGGCCACGCTCTTCACCGGCTTGCTGAACGCCGCGGCGGTGCTAGCCTGCTGGTGGGTTGCACGTCGATACTGGGGCGCACGCACAGGGATTCTTGCCGCGTTTTTCTTCGCCGTCAGCCCGTGGGCGATTATTTTTTCACGGAAAATATGGGCGCAAAACCTGCTTCCTCTCTTCGTAATTGGCTGGGCCATAAGCGCATTCCTGACTTTCGCTCACGGGCGCCGGCGGGCAGCGTTCGCACACGGCGTTCTACTAGGGTGCGTGCCGCAAATCCACTTCTCGGGGCTAGCTCTGTTACCAATCAGCGTGGTCACTGGGATGCTCTTCCGTAGGCGCGTTGCGTGGAGGTGGCTGGCTGCCGGTGCAGCGGTCGCGGCCGCGTTCGCCGCACCGCTCGCCTTTCATCTTGCCGCTCAGGGTTTCCCATCACTGACCGGATTAACTGCGAGCCCGCCGCGATTCGGACCTGACTCGCTGACCTTCACCTGGATGCTCAGCACCGGTGCTGACATTCATTCTCTGGCCGGAAATCCTGGTTACCTCGATTACATGCAAACCGTGCCAAACCTGGCTCCGATGCGCTGGCTGTGGGGAGCGCTCATCGCCTTCGGCGGCTGGCGACTTATCCGCCCAACGCAAGGTCGCGAATGCAGCATAGTCGCCCGTCTGATAATTGCCTGGCTCGTGGCTCCGGCTTTTCTATCGCTGTGGAGTCCGGTCTCGATGCATCCGCACTATTTCATCATCACTTTTCCGGCGCAGTTCATTGCCGCTGCAGTGGGCGCCATTGCGCTGCTGGACAAACTGGCTCATCCCTCGCAACGCGCAGCCGGATGGGGATTGCTGTTAGCTTCAGGCATCCTGCAGCTATGGGCGCTCATTGCACTGTTCCAATTTTCGTCTCTCCGCGCCACGCCGGGCGGATTTGGAAGCCCGCTCTCGATGAAACTGGCAGCCGTAGAATCGGCGCGCGCCGCCCTACGCGTTGGCCCCGCCACCGAAGTATTGATCGCCGGCAGCGGAAATAACCCGACCGTACATCAGTTCCCGGCAGTTTATGACGCGCTGTTGCGCGGCACGCCGCATCGTTTTGTCGACGCCAACGCGAGCGCGGTGCGCCCGACCACGCCGACGGTCGTGCTGCTGCAGCCCGAACCCCACCCTGCCCGACAGCTCTATCGAGAGTGGTCGACTCGCGCCACTTCTATTCCGTTACGCGTGGGTGAAGGCAGTCTTCAGGTGCTCGAACTTCCGGTCCCAACCGATGACTTTATTCCACCTCAAGAATTCTATCCACCTCGCACTCTGGCAAACGGCGTAACACTACTCGGTTATGAGCCTTTGCCATCATCACAGAACGAGTTGCGCTGGGCACTGCACTGGCGCGCCGGAGATGAAGCTGACACTGATTACCACTTCTTCAATCACCTGCTTGACGCGAGTGGTACGCGTGTCGGTCAAGCTGATGCTCGCTCGTTTCCGGCAAACCAATGGAGAGAGGGCGATAGAGTCATCAGTTTATTTTCGGCGATTCTGCCCGACTCGCCGGAGACCTTGCGCGTAGGTATGTACACCTACCCGGATGTGGAGAATGTGCCCGTCGTGGATGAGTCCGGAGGCATCATCGGTCAGGCCGTGAGCGCGCGGTGGACCTCACCCTGACGGTGGCCTGATGCCAGAGACCACTGTTGGGCCGGCCTCACGGAATTGCATCCCAAACAAGTTAAATAAAAAAAGGCCGCCAAATAACTGGCGGCCCGATGCGGTGATAATTATGCCCGTGTGAGCGTTGATTTGTCACCCGTCCTGAACATCTCCCGGTAATTCAAACCCGCGCGCTCGCAACGCTTTTTTCAAGTCAATCAGGCTCTTGCGCCCAAAACCAGTGACCGCCAACAGTGCTGGTTCTCCACCGGTTTCCAGCTTTGCCAGCACGTGTTTTGCATGAGTGATTTCGACTTGCGCCAGAGCTGCAAGGGCGCGAGATGTCAATTCCAGTTCGACTAGTTCAACTTCCGGCGATGCCAGGGCAGAGCGGTGTTCATCAAGTTTCACCACATGCTGCTGGCGCGCTTCCAGCTTACGGTAAAAGCGTTCCACCTGCCCCTCGGTGTCCACTATGCGCTGCTCGCCCGTGTAAAATGGATGACACTTGTAGCACAGGTCGGTATGAATTGATTCCTGCGTGGACCCGGTCACCCACGTGTTGCCACACGAGCAGACCACTTTCGCCTGCGGAAAATATTCCGGATGAATAGCTGTCTTCATTCGCGTTCCTTATTTCAGGCTCGATGTCTGCACCGAGACGCGCTTTTGCCCGCTCGGTAACCGCTCAAACTGAACCAGGCCATCAACAACAGCGTAAAGGGTGTAATCTCTCCCCGCACGCACGTTTGTCCCCGCCTTAATGCGCGTGCCACACTGCCGCACAAGGATGTTCCCGCAGCGCACATTCTCGCCTCCAAAGCGCTTGACGCCAAGCCGTTTCGATTTGCTGTCTCTCCCGTTGCGGCTTGACCCGCCACCTTTTTTGTGTGCCATCCTAACGCTCCACTCCGTCCCCTAAGAGACGATTTTGTCGATCCTGACGCGCGTGAATTCTTGCCGGTGACCTTGCGTTCTACGATAACGTTTCTTCGGTTTGTACTTAAAGACGCGGATTTTCAAACCCCGCACGTGGCCCACGACCGTGCCTTTCACCGAGACGTCCTGAAGCAGCGGGTTCCCCACAAGCACTGCTTCCCCCTCGGAGAGTAGCATAGCGGGGAATGTGACTTTGCCTCCCTCTGCCTGCGGCAACCGATCCACAGCCACAACCGCGCCCTCTTCGGCGCGCATCTGACGTGAACCACTTTGGACAATCGCGTATTTCATGTGTCTAGTCGTCTCCGGTAACACAATAGTACCCCGCCTGAGCGGGGCACGGTTCGCATTATACCCGCCTCAATCTAGGTTGTCAACGAAAAACAGTGCTGTTCGGTGCACCCGTTTGCCCGAAATACCCATGGCATCCATAACTTCCTCCGGTCTGCCGGTAGCCCCGGGCCGAGCTGCAAGCCGCATGCGCAATGTTACGGTATCGTTCTTTCCAATTTCCACCGCAAGAGCATCAATGAGCTCGCGCAGGTCGTAATCCTTTCCGCGTCGTTTACGCGTGATTGTGGCGCGCCCCAAAATGTCCTTAACGCATTGAATTAACATCTCCGTCGGGCAATCACCCGATGGCTCCACCAAGTATTCGGCGGCACGCAAGCGTGATTGGAGCGACCCCTCGTTCAAATCCACTGCAGCGATATCAAGCGCTTCAATTCCCGGCGGAGCGGCGGCGGCCACCGCGGCCAGCATATCATTCAGCCTGACTGGTTCCCGCAGCCATATGTCGACCACCTCTGCCTCGCTGTTGATGCCGAGTGGCAGCGCCGAAGCCAGTTGTAACTTTGGCGTCGGATGGAATCCCTGCGAATATGCCAGCGGAGCATTCGCCCGTCGAAGCGTGCGTTCCCACGTGCGGTGCAGGTCAAGGTTGCCGATGAAGCGCGCCGCGCCGCGCTTGGCGAAGGTGATACGGAGGCGCTGCATGTTCCATACTATAATACCCCACCATGCCTGATGACGCCCCCAATCGGCTGCGTTGGCTCTGCATTGCCGCATTGCTGCTGGGTTTTGTCCTCCATCTCGCCGCAGCTCCGCGCCTTCAACATGGCCTGACGGCAACGTATTTTGACGAGCCAGACTTCAACGACGTCGCAGCGACGCGGCTTGAGCGCGTGGCGATGTTAAGTAGTAACGATGTTCTCGTCAGCCGCGACCGCCCCTTCAGCGTGCGCTGGGAAGGTTTTCTGTGGGTAGACAAAACCCGCGAGATTGCGTTCACCATTCCCGATGGCGTGGATGCGCGCCTGCTGCTGGGCGGCGAACTGGTTTTTCAGTCGCGCAGCGACAGAGCGCCACAGGCGTCAGCGTTCGCCCACGCCCTCAGCCGCGGCTCACATGCGCTCACACTTGAGTTAGTCCGCGCCGACGCCGGTGACGATTTCTTCTCCGCCAACCTCGAGTGGGATACCCTTTTGGGAAAACGCCTGATCTCGCCAACATTTCTGTATCCATCACTCCAAGCAAATGGTCAGGCTCACGGCGAAATGCGGCGAGCGCAAACGCGGAATGCCGCCCTGTCTCTGGGTGCACTAGCTATTCTCGGATTGCTGGGACTTTCGATTGCCGCACGGCGGCACTCATTGCAGCGTGGCGAAACCTGGGGACTGCTTTTTGTCGTCGGCGTTGCGCTCGGCCTGCGCCTGATATACCTGCATGACCTCATCACTCATATCCCCAACTTTGACGCATTGCCCGTAGGCTCCGATCATCGTACTTACGAGGCCGCGGCGCGGGACTTGGTGCGCGGTCTGTGGCCTCCGCGGAGCGAGTTTTACCGTCAGCCCGGCTTCCCCTGGCTGCTGGGAAACTTTCATGCCCTCTTGGGTCCAGACATGCGTCCCTTTCAAATTGTACAATTAACGGGCGGAGCTCTGGCGTCGATGGCGATCTACGCGCTCGGAAAGCGCATCTTCAGCCCTCCAGCTGCATGGGTAGCCGCACTGCTGTGGGCCACTTTTCCACTGGCAATTTTTTACGACGCTCAGCTTGTCACACATGGACTGGAGGCACAACTGGTCGTCTGGCTGCTCTGGTTGTGGCTTAGCGCAATCGAACGCCCGGGCAACGGCGCGCTGATCGCTCTCGGTCTGTTGTCAGGCGGCGCAGCCATCATCCGTCCGGCTCTGCTGGCGCTCATCCCGCTGGTTGCCCTTTCTCTGATATGGATGTCGCGCCCTCGCTGGCATTTGGGCACAGCACGCGGCCTGATTCTGGTGGGGATCGCAGCACTCCCCATCCTACCGGTGACGCTCCACAATTACCGCCAAAGCGGGCGCCTCCAGATAATCTCCGCGAATGGGCCGGTGACGCTCTATCTGGGGAACAACCGCGATTCTGCGGGCATCGGGCAGTACTCGCAAGCATTCCGCGCCACGCATGAGCGCGTCAATCGTGGGGAGGTTACTTTCGTTGGCGCTACGTTGGCCGATATAAGCGCTTCCCCGCGCCGCTGGCTCGGTCTGATGGTACGCAAGACGGCACTCTATTTTGGCAACCAAGAAATCCCCAACAATGTCGATTTTGATTCAGAGGGTGCAGCCATATCGCCTTTGCTGCACAAGACCCCGCTTCGCTTTGGAACCATCGTGGTGCTCGGATTTGCGGGACTCGGACTGGCTCTTTTCCGAGTGCGGGCGTACAGGCCAGGCATATGGCTGCTAAGCACGGTTTTACTGATACTGTGTTCTACGACGGTCATGTTTCACGTCGTCTCGCGTTTCCGCGTGCCCACGTACGGGCCGTTGATTCTTTTTAGTGCATTTGCGCTCGTCGATATTGGCCGCCGCCTGGCGAGCCGCGATGTCCGCACAAGTGCGCTTTCGTTCGGCTTGCTCGGGGGCAGCAGCGTGCTAGTCATAGCACTGCCCTGGGTGGCTGATAGCAGCATTCCGCTCCCGACGTTGGTAGCGCCCTCTGCAGAGAGCGTACAAGTGCGGACCGTTTTCGGCGAGACGCTCGAACTATCAGGGTACGTTCCATTGGCTGCGGTCGAGCCGGGCGAGCCATTGTTTGTCACACTGTACTGGGAGCCAAATTCTCCGCTTTCGGTGGATTATTACGGGACGGTGCAACTGCTAGCTCCCTCCGGCGAGAAACTCACTCAGATGGACCAGCGTCTCGGTACGGGTTCATTTCCGCACCATCCCACCACAGGTTGGCGACCGGGAGAGACAGTGGTCGACCAGTATCTGCTCTTCGCGCCTCGCGACGCTCCCACGCCATTGGTATTGACGGTATTAGTGGCAGTCTATAATCGCGAAACAGACGAGCGCCTCGGCGAGACAAGCTTGCGTCCGCTGCCGCTGACTCTGGCGCAACCGCTAATTCTACCGGACAACGTCACGCCGGTGCAAGCGACAATCGGTCCGGCCCTGCTGGCAGCATATCAGGCCGAAATCGAGAATGATGAGCTCGCCCTCACTTTGTTTTGGGAATCGATAGCGCCGGCATCGGTAGCCGGCATGGTCTTCGTCCACCTTTTCGATTCAAGCGGGGATTTCGTCCTCGGGCAGGACTCACCCCCTCGATGGGGTGAGTACCCCATGACAGCATGGCAGCCCGGTGAAGGTATCGTTGACCCGCGCCGAATCCCGTTGAGTGAGCTGTCGGGCGGCGAGTACGCAGTCTTCGTCGGCGCGTATGATCCGGCCGAGGATGCGCGATTGCCCATGGTGGACAAAGCCGGCAATGGTGTGCCCAATGCATCTCTTAAGCTATTTCAGTTCCATTTCGATTGACCGTGACATATTCACTGGGGCTCATGACCGAGCATGAAAAGTAATCGCTCCCCTGCCAGGTTATCAGAATACCTGGTGCTCACCTGCATTCTCATGCTCGGCCTATTCTTTCGCGTTCGTCGGCTTGGGGATGATCCTTTCTTCCAAGATCAAGCTGCAACGAGCATGGGGGCGTTGCAGGTTGCGGAAGGCAGTTGGCCGCTTGTCGGCCCGATGTCGTTCTCATTTAGCACCACACTTAGGGATCCACCTCTGCCTAGTTACCTATATGCAATGCCGTTTGCCGTATCCGGCGACCCTCGCGTCGCACGTATTTTCACTGCTCTATGGAATCTGTTTTCCATCTCCCTCGCGTACAATATTTGCAGGCTCTATTTTGGACGCAACGCCGGTTTGTTTGCATCGGCCCTCTACGCCGCGCATCCGACAGCAGTTTTGGCAAGCAGATTCATATGGAACCCCAACCTTGCAGCACCTTTCGTCATGCTATTTTTGTACACCGGCCTGCAGGGATATTACCGGTCGACGCGCATTCCCAGAGTGCTCCATCTGCCTGCGTTGGCTCTAGCCGTGTTGTGCCATCCTTCGCTCGCGCTACTTCTACCCATTTCACTTCTATTCTGGTCTTGGGCTTGGTGGAACCATGTATCCGAACGTCGGGCACTTCTTGTACAAGTCGGCACTAGCGGCGCCATCGCGATGTTGCTGCTTGCGCCTTGGTTAGCAGGAAATCTACAGATTGCCGCGACCACGTATTCTGCCGAGAACCTGAGCATCCCCGGAGGTTGGACGAACTTACAGACACCAGATCTGACCGTTGTGAATGCGGCTCTCGCCGGAAAAGGATGCTGGCGAAACAACTGCCCGATGCTGCTGGGCGACCGACCGCCGGAATACATGACTCACCTCCTTCCCGGCATCACCCTGCTGGCAACCGTATGGACATTGATGCTTGGAGCGCTCCGACGCCGGATCCTGCCGGCATTGGGAATCGCCGCTGCATTTTTCCTGCCCCCGGCGATCGCTTCCGCTACGGGGCGCGTACACGACCACTATGTCTGGCCGCTAATAGGCAACGCGGTCATTATCCAGGCCGCCGTCCTCAGCGCCGAACGCGATTCCAGAAGTGCTCAACGCCACCAATTGATGAGGTCCTTCCTGCCAAAGTCTACGCGCAGGTTCATCCAATTTCCGTACGCGCTCCTGATGGCACTCATTCTATTTGGTCAGGCGCGCTTCAACCTCTTGTACAACCCTCGCGAGGGCCTCGCGAGCCTAAACCAGAGCATAGCCACGGTCAAGTACGCACTGAAAACTGCCCGTGATGCGGGCGCTGAGCTAATCCTGCAGGACTATCAACCGCCTGACGAGCTGCGCTGCATCGGCTGTCGCGGTTGGGAGACGCTGCCCGCATTGCTCGGACATGATCTGCGCGTATTGCCTCAGGACAGCGGTGTGCCTGCCCCGAGCACGGGAGCCTATCTGCTGCGCTCAACGAGCTGGCCACACCAGAACGACTATCTGCTCGAGAAAGAAACTGTCAACACGTGGTTCCAGCTTTCACGAATACCGACTACCAGTGAAACGCAATTGGACATATCCTCCGCGGAACACTACAGGTTCGCGAATGGCGCTCACATTCTCGGCCTTGCCATGGCGAGCCCCACGGCGCTGCCACGTGCTTCAGAAGACTGGCGGCCAAGTCTGGTGTGGCGAGCCGGAGATACAACCACGACGGATTATAAGTTCTTCGCTCACTTTCTCGATTCTGATGGCCGGAAATATTCCCAGGCAGATCCGCTGGCATTGCCCGGCAGGTACTGGCGTGCTGGAGAGACGGTATTCAGCGAGCTCGACTTTAAATTTGCCGAAAGTTTACCCGAGGCCGGTTCATTATTCGTCAGATTCGGAATGTATGATCAGCACGGGACCGTACCGGTCTTTGACCAAGCGGGCTCACCTCTGGGTGACCATGCCACCATCCAGATGCGCGGCGGCGGAAAGCCAACCCGGGAATTTGCTGAATCCCTTGTTCTCGACGAGATTGATATAGCAAGCGAGCAGCAACAGGGCCCTCCGTTGGTCGTGACTGCAACCTGGTACGCCCGCGAGGGTGGGCTTCAAACGACGCAATTGCGCTGGCGCATGGTGACGCGAGCTGGCAAAACCGCTTTCGAGACTTTGACTGATGTCGCACCCCACGCTGGGACGAGCGTACTTCTGGCACCCGCCTTCGTCGCCGTAGAATACGGCTTACGCATCCCCACTGATATCAGGCCCGGTCTCTATCGACTGGAATTACAGCCGATTGCTCAGGCAGGTCACGCGCTCGGTAATCCTTTTAGCGCGGGCATCCAAATAACATCCCGAAACCGCAACTTCGACATGCCGCCAATGCAGAACACTTTGGGCGCTACCTTCGCAGACCAGATCCGGCTGTCTGGATACGACTTGGGCCACAGCAACGGCACACTGACGGTAGTATTGCACTGGCAAGCGCTGGGTCAAATCCCCGCTGACTACAAGTACTTTGTCCACGTGTGGAGCGAAACCAAAGTGATCGCTCAGGCCGATGCGATGCCGGATTCGTACCGCTACCCCACCTCGTGGTGGGCGCCGCACGAAGTCTTCAGCGACACGGTTACGGTTAATCTTGACGCTTCAACGCCTGCAGAGATCACATTAAAAGTCGGGCTTTACATCCCAGATGGCGACCGAATTCCCATTACTGATCGAGACGGGAACACAGTACCTTCCACGACCCTCGAATTGGGTCAGGTTCACCTTTCCCGCTGACACATAGACGAATCCCAAGTAGAATGTGCGCTAACCTTTTGAAACTGAAACACGCCACTTTCCGCAGCAATCAGATTATTCCCATCGGCACCATCATCCTGCTATTAGGGGCTTGGTT
>DASCOB010000064.1:0-15942 GCA_036011785.1 Anaerolineales bacterium
CCATCGACGTACATGCTCCTAGTAAATGGGCAGCGTGCCACTTACTAGGTCTTAACCGGACAGGGTTTTGTTGTCCAGCGAAGAGGCCTGACGACAGCGAAATCCAGGTGCAGTTGCGAAAACTGGCTGACCGCAAACCGCACTGACTCTTCAAGAAAATGTTCGCGTACTTGCAGTATCAGCAGGGCTACAACTGGAACCACAAACGAGTATACCGAGTGTTTTGCCAACTGAATTTGAAACTGCACGTCAAGCCCAGGAAATGCCTCTTTCTCCGAGAGCCAAAACCATTGGCGCAACCGCAAGTGGCCAACCAGAGTTGGTTCCTGGATTTCATGAGCAACAGTCTGACGAGCAGCCGCGCCTTTGGTACTTCGAATATCCTTGACAACTTCAATCGGGAGACATTGTGGATTGAGATTAATTCATCCTTGCCCGCCGAACGGGCGATCAGCATAGTAAAAGTGGCTGCTTCTTGGCGAGGTGTCCCAAACAGATCTGCTTGGATAATGATCCCAAGTTATTCTCGCAAAAGATGGCCACCTGGGCTGCGGTCCATGCTGTAGAGCTCTCTTTTGCTCAACCGGGTATGTCTGCTCAGAATGCCTACATTTTCTTTTCGTTACATGAGGTCCACGAAATCACTACTGAATAGATAGAAGAATACAATGCCATCCGCACAACCGAGGCACTGCAGAACCGGTCACCTGATCAACACGCCACTGAATATGCCTGATTATTCCACTTTCCCGTGGAACGAAACAGGGGTGTTGACATTGTCAGTTCTACCTAATAAGATGGACATGCCGCCAACACTACGAAGAAAGGGGTCCACCACAATCATCGGCAGAACAATTCGGGCACTACGACTATTGGCTTGAACGATTACGAAAAAGCCACGGGAGCACAGATTCAACATGTTCAACTATGAAACTCTAAAGCGGCATCTCGACACTCTACAGTACCATACTCGCAACCCCGACGCGAGAGCGATTACTCTTCATTGTCCTGATTACACTCACCCAAGTAGGAGCGAAGCAGAAATTGTTGGTCGAGTATTCCTTGCTTACGGCAAGATGAAGGAGGACCAGGCAGAGGCATCAGAGTGGTATTTGCCATCCTCAATGTGGCAGGAACATATTGCCAAAGCTTATTGGCCCCTGCATTCTGGGTGGAAAGAGAACGCGATTCACAGGTTTCATCACTTTCTGACAAACTTTGGTGCTTGGAAGGTAGATACAGGCATCGAGGCAAGCGCGCTAATCAGGTCCCCGAAGTGGTTTATGGGCAGGCTTTATTTACAGAGAGTGTTCCACCGACAACTTATGATATGGAAATGGATGTGCGCTGAGGAAAAGCCAATTGCCTGCCTAACTTACCCAATGTATGGCAATCAGTCCGGCGCGCACATCGAGGGCGAATTTGTTGGCATGGGATCGTTTTTTAGCGAAATATACGGCTCTCTCTTGGCGGGCCTTGTACGGCATATTGAACGCCCAGTAATAGCAGATCTTGGAGCAGGTTATGGCAAACTCGCATATTTCATCCTTCGAGAACTAGACACGTATTCTTTTGTTGATTTCGATTTACCGGAAACACTGTGCCTCGCTGCATATTACCTGATGAGCGCCTTTCCCGGACGGAGAACCTTACTATATGGAGAGGAAAACTACTCTGTTACTACACACGAAAAATACGATTTCGTGTTCATGCCACCGTGGGAAATGGAGAAACTAGGTAGATCTAGCATAGATCTGTTTGTCAACAAGAACAGCTTGGGGGAGATGCGTAAGGATGCAGTATCCAATTACATCAAGCACATCACCAACTCGACAAGGTTCTTCTTTCACATGAACCACGATATTACTCGATGCACATTCAGTGATGGGAAGCATGGATTATTGGGACACGAGTTTCCCGTTGCAATGGGCGAGTTCAGCTTGTTATTCAGATACCCGGACATTGGGCACTTGCTTTACCAGGGTTTCTTGAACTTCAATATGGACATTTTCCTCTACCTGTACGAACGCAAGCCATGAGCCATTGCAAGAATTATGGCACCTTCGCTCCCGTTTGCATGATGGAAATGAACACGCAATGCGATGCCAACAAATCAGTAATCCGCGGATGAACGCTCCGGCACCGTACTCGTCGAATTGAGAGAGAGTCAGCGCGGCGCATTACGGTGTGCGGTACCCGAAAGCACAGTGGATTCTGTATCACTCACATCCTGCAGGCCTTGTTGCTCCGTCATGAACGCGTTAAAATATCGCCATGCTAATGACGCGCGCAGCTCTTCACTCCAGCGAGGAACACACACTTTCCCCGTATGGCTTCCGCAGCGCAGCTTCTCGTGGGCGCAAACATAGTGAGGCTGAAGCGCGCTATCGCACCGCTTTTCAACGTGACCGCGACCGTATTTTGCACACCACCGCATTCCGGAGATTGGAATACAAGACACAGGTCTTCGTCACTACCGAGGGTGATTATTATCGGACCCGCCTGACGCATACGCTGGAGGTTGCGCAACTGGGGCGCAGTGTGGCGCGAGCGTTGGGGGCAAATGAAGACCTAGTGGAGGCCATTTGCCTGGCCCACGACCTCGGTCACCCGCCCTTTGGACACTCCGGCGAGCGCGCGCTGCACGAGCTGCTTGAGGAAGACGGCGGCTTCGACCACAACAAGCAGAGCCTGCGCATTGTGACCGAAATCGAGCGGCGTTACCAGGATTTCAGCGGCCTGAATCTGACGTGGGAAGTGCGCGAGGGCATCGTGAAGCACGAGACCGAATACGATGTGGCCGACGCGCGCCATTACAACCCGGAACTGCGCGGCTCAGTGGAAGCGCAGATTGCCAACGCCGCGGATGAGTTGGCGTACAGCGCTCACGACCTGGATGACGGGCTGCGCTCCGGCCTGCTTCATCCGCCGCAGTTGGACGGGCTGGCACTGTGGCAGCGCGTTCGCGCCAGCACCCCGCGGGTCGGTGATGATTCCGACGAGCTCACCCGCCACTGCATGATCCGCCGATTGATCGGACTGGAAACGCGTGACCTCGTGACAAGCACTAACGCCGCCTTAGAGACCAGCGACGCCTCAGCACCCATCGACGTTCAAAGACTAGACCATAACGCGGTGGAATGGTCGCCGGAATTTTCTCGTGAGAACCAGGAGCTGCGCGCTTTTTTGCGAGAGCACCTCTACCACCATCCTCGCGTAGCGCGCATGACAACGGGGGCGATTAAAATAATCGGTGATCTTTATAGCGCGTTCATCAAGACACCGCAGCGGTTGCCTGCCAGCAGCGCGGAGCACATTCGTGTGCGCGGACTGGAGCGCACGGTTTGCGATTACATCGCAGGAATGACCGACAGATTCGCACTGGACGAACACGCCAAACTTCACGGTTAGACAATCGCAGCATGAGAAACTAAAGGGGATACATGAAAAACAAACCGACCTACTTGACTGCCGTCGGAATGGAAACATTGCGCGGCGAACTAGATGAACTCACCTCCGAGCGCCGCCTGGAACTCGCGCAACGGCTACGCGCAGCCATCCAGATGGGTGACCTGAGCGAGAACGCAGATTACATCACCGCCAAAGAGGAGCAGGCCTTCATTGAGGGTAGAATACTAGAACTGGAGGAAATGCTGCGCAGCGCGGTGATTATCACCGAACTCGCGGAAGGGCAGGAAGTCATTGTTGGCGCCACGGTGACTATCGTCGTGGACGGCAGCACCCCCGAGCAATATACGCTGGTGGGGCCGGCGGAGGCTGACCCAGCCAGCGGGCGCATATCCCATGAATCGCCCATCGGCCAGGCGATGCTCGGGAAGAGGAAAGGTGACACCGCCATCGCTGACACGCCGGCAGGGCAGCTGACTTTCGAGATAGTCAGCATCGCCTGAACAGCCTTGTCTCTCAGGCTTTTTTCCAGGCCGCCAACTCTATTGTCAATTGATGGAAAAAGGAATTTTGCGGCAACGCACCGCTGCCGTACTGCATGTCCATAACGCGCGCCCTGACATACAGGGAAGCAGTGTCCAGCACCATTGTGCTCCCCGGACTCGCCATCATTGGTTCACCTTTCGGGGCGAGTGCGCCGCGTTTCTCTTCGTCTCCAAATGCGTCCTCGCTCATAAGTACTTTGGTAACCGTTCGCACATCGTTTTTGTCGAATAGCCAGATCTCAAAAGCGCACACTTTCTTCGGCTCGCCCACCCCAATAGTGTCGCTCACGCCCATTCCACATTCTCCGAGGAAGTCACCGTTGGCATCGTCAATGCTGAAGGAATCGTCATACAGGTCATCCCCGAGTAGATAAGTGGTCATGAAGCGCGCCACCGGCGCTCCGCGTTCGGCTTCTTCATCCGCGGCTGCTATCGGAGTCACTGCCTCATCATTTCTGGCGGGGCCATTGCCCGGCGGGATCACCACCGGAGAAGATTCAGTTTGCGACGCACGTGAACCAACAAAGCGCACCAAAAAGAACCCGCCCACACCCATCATGACCACCACAATCAGCCCGCCCAGTAGCGCGGGCAGTGCGGCCCGGGGGCTACCGACAGCCACTCCAGCGGACGCATTCTCTTCTGAAGGTGGTTGCTCTACCGCCCTGCTTTGCGCTGCACCTTCAGATGGCGCGCCCATCCGGTCCCCAAGCGCAAACTGCAGCTGCGCAATGCGCAGCTGCTCCGCGCCCTGAGCACGCACCCGCGCCTGCTCAACCAGTTCTGGTGCATCACCCCCCAGCCAACCAAGCCGGCTGCGGGCCTGTTCCATTTCGGTGGTAAGAATAAAAGAATCGGAGGTCATTTGCACCCATTCCCTCTGAAAATCAGCGTGCAATTGCGCCGGTCCGGCGTCCTTCCATTCAACGGGCACAAGCCCCCATCCCAGTCCCATCCAACCAAGTAGTAATCCGGCCACAAAAAAAGCGCCGAGGGCAACGCCGGGGCGTTCTCTCGTTATCCGCCTGACAGCGTCAACCGGTTTTGTCGCCTGTTCGGGTTCTCTCATGACCGTAACGCCGCCGCCAGCGCACAATTCGCATCAGCGCGCGCAAGCGCCTGTCCCATCATGAGATTGTTGCAACTTCAGTGCCAGCACTGACCTGTGCGGGCGCACTTAGTTCATCAGATTCCCAGCTCGCATCGCACGCGGTGCAGACCGCTTTTTCCTTGCCTTTGGCCAACAACAGGCCGCCGCATCCCGGGCAAGCAGCAGCCAATGGGCGCGTCCAAGAGGTCCACTCGCATTGCGGGTATGCGGAGCATCCGAAAAACGTCCGCCCTTTCTTTGTGTGGCGCTGCAGCAGGTCGCTCTTGCAATCAGGGCAGGCAACGCCAATGCGCTCTAGAAAGGGTTCGGTGTGTTTGCATTCCGGAAAACCCAAACAGCCAACAAATTTGCCGAACCGACCCATCCGGACAAGCAACTCCTGGCCACATAGCGGGCATTCTCGACCCACCAATTCGGGAGTCTTTTCAATTTCGGGCATGTCTTTGGCGGCCCGCTCCAAATCCTCGGCAAAGGGGCGCCAGAACTCGTTCAACACTGGTACCCATTCCGCGTCACCGGTGGCGATAAGATCCAGCGCGTTCTCCATTCGCGCCGTAAAGCCAACATCGAGCACATCGGAAAAATACTCCACCAGTAAATCGTTCACCGTTACTCCGATTTCGGTTGGAAATAGACGGCGGTTCTCGCGCATCACATAGCCACGATTGACGATTGTGCTCAGAGTGGGGGCATAAGTCGAAGGCCGGCCAATGCCATGTTCCTCTAGCGCCTTCACCAGAGTGGCCTCGCTGTAACGCGGCGGCGGCTTGGTGAACCGCTGCTCCGGCATCAATTTCTGCAACAACAACGCTTCGTTCTCCTGCAATGTCGGGATTTCTCCGCTCTCATCCTCACCCTTGCCATCATCCGCGGGGGTCGGTTCATACACGCGCAAAAAGCCATGAAAACGAATTTTAACGCCTGTCGCGCGAAAATCGCTTTGGCTCGCCGCGCCGCGAGCCAACACGTCCACCCTCAGGGTGTCGTAAATCGCGGCCGCCATTTGGCTGCCCACAAAGCGCTGCCAAATCAACTGGTAGAGCCGATATTGGTCGCGAGAAAGTGAACTCTTCAGCGCGGCCGGGGTTCGCGCCACGTTGGTGGGCCGAATGGCCTCATGCGCCTCCTGCGCACCCTTCGCTCCTTTATATGTCGGTGCTTTCGGCGGGAGGTAGCTCTCACCATATTCATCACGGACAAAACCGCGCGCCTGTTTTTGCGCCTGCGCGGAGACGTTCACGCTGTCTGTGCGCATGTACGTAATCAGGCCGCCGGCCTGCTTGTCATCGAGGGCCATGCCCTCATACAACTGTTGCGCCATGGCCATGGTTCGCCGCGCAGTAAACCCCAGTCTACGGGATGCTTCTTGCTGTAAAGTACTGGTGCGATAGGGTGCGGACGGTTTGCGTCGCCGCGCGCCGCGCGTGACGGCTTGCACCCGCCACGAGGCATGTTCGAGATCGCACAGCAGTGGCTGCACGTCAGCCTCGCTGCCGAGCCGGTATTCCTTATCACGACCCACTCTCTTCCCATCCACACGACGCAATTCGGCCACGAAATGTGGTTCCTCCTCCGCGCCGCCAGCGCTTTTCAGTTCGGCTTTGATGCGCCAATACTCTTGGGGCGTGTGGCTCTCAATCTCACGCTCGCGCTCGACAATCAAGCGCACGGCCACCGACTGCACACGCCCAGCCGAAAGCCGCCCTGCCACCTTCCTCCACAGTAGCGGGCTGAGCGAGTAGCCCACCAGCCGATCCAAAATACGCCGGGCTTGCTGCGCGTTCACCAGTTGCATGTTAATGGCTCGTGGCTCGGAAAAAGCGCGCTCGATGGCGGCGCGAGTAATCTCGTGAAATGTAACCCGCCGCAATCGTTCGGGGTCTATCTCCGCAGATTCCATCATGTGCCAGGCGATGGCCTCCCCTTCTCGGTCCAGGTCGGTGGCAAGGTACACGGCCTCTGCCCGGGCTACGTCTTTTCTCAGCCCCTTCAAGAGCTTGCGCTTGTCGTTCGGCACACGATATTGCGGCGCGAATCCGTTCTCAACGTCCACCGACAGGCGCGACTTCAACAGGTCACGCACATGGCCCATTGAGGCTCTGAGCGTGTAGCCTTTACCCAGAAAGCGCCCGATAGTGCGCGCCTTCGCGGGCGATTCGACAATCACCAGTGTACCTTTGCGTTTCGCGCCGCGGCCCTTCTTGCGCGCGTCCGGCCGCGGTTCCGGAGCCGTCAGCCCCGCGTGGGCTGGAGTGCGCCCCATGCGAAATAGTCCGGTGCCGCACACCGTGCACACACCGCGCGTGGCTGGTTGCGCGCGCTTCGTGAAAGTGGCGGATGCGCTTTCTATCTCGCGCTTTTCTCTGCATTTAACGCAATATGCTTCCATAGTTTCCCCGGGCATAACCCCAAAGGCGCGTTTACAGCAATTCGGCGCACCCCTGCTGCTGCAGCGCCTGCACCACCGTACGCACCTCCTCGGCGCGCCCGGCGGCACAGAGCAGCAACACGTCTGGCGTATCGACCACGATCATGTCGCGAATACCTATGGTTGCCACCAGCCGCCCCGCGCTCACCAGTGTACGTTCGGTGTCGATGGGCACGTGAACTCCGCGCAGCAGCACGTTCCCGTCTGAGTCGGCCGGCAACGCCCGCAAAACAGACGCCCAGCTGCCCACATCGCTCCAACCGATGTCAATTGGAATGACGCGTACATCGTGCGCGCCCTCCATGATGGCGTAGTCTATACTCCCTTTCGGCACGCTGGGCCAGATACGGGCGAGCATGTCCGCCTGCGCTTCAGTTCCCAACGTGGGCTTCAGCTTCAGCAGCGCCCGCGCAGTCTGCGGAAGCTGCCGCTCGAATTCCGCCCGAACCGTGCCTGTGCGCCAGATAAACATGCCCGAATTCCAGAAATGCTGTCCATCTTTTTGCATTTCGGCTGCCGTTTCCTCCCCGGGCTTCTCTTTGAACCTGCGCGCGCGGTACACAACAAAACCGGCCTGCATCGCGCCTTTGCCCGCGCGCTGAATATACCCGTAACCAGTGGCCGCGTATGTCGGCTCGATTCCAAGGGTGACGATTGCGCCGCTTTCCGCCACCTTAGCGGCCGCCTGAAGCGCGCCTCTGAAACGCTTGACCTCACCGATAAAATGGTCGGCAGTCAGGCAGGCAATCACCACCTCCCCGCCGGCAAGTCGTTCAGCGCACAGTGCCCCCAGCGCAATCACCGGGGCAGTGCCACGCCCTTCCGGTTCAACAATGAAATTGGCTTCCGGAATCTCCGGGCTCTGTTCCATTAGCCCATCGGCCATATCACTAGCGGTAATCACTAGTATTCGCTCAGGCGAAAGCAGCGGACTCAAGCGGTCGATAGCAAGTTGATACAGGCTACGTTCTCCTGCCAGACGCAGCAGCTGCTTGGGGTGCCTACGACGCGAGAGCGGCCACAGGCGCGTGCCGGACCCGCCGGCCATGATTAGAGCGTAAAAGGGGAGCGCCATTTTATTAGCGTGATTCGCCGCGTTTATTAGAGCACATATTGCGCTTGGGATTATCGCGTCAGCACGTAGTTCGTGCCGCCATCCTGCTGCACCATGCCCGTCAATTCCATCAATACCAGCGCGTTGAAAACCTCCGCCACCGGCAGACCAGAAAAAGTTTGGTGGGCGGCTGCACACGAGCCGCGGCGTGTTCCGCGACCAGCCGCACGTTCAGTGTCTCTCCACTTCTCGTCTTTCCATCGGCACAGTCAAAAAGAATAGTACATGCGCTCGAAGGGTGTCAAACACGGCCGCGGACCGCCCCCATCAACAGCGCAGCCCAGGTAACAGGCGCACCACCATCTCACCATTGTCCATATCAACCGCTCGTATCACAGTGCTGATGGCGGGCAACAACAATTCCTCTTGCCCGTCAACCACACGATAAACGTCGTTGGCGCCGGTGGGCAGCACCTCCACCAGTTCCCCCAGTTGCTCGCCTTTCTCGCTTCGCACCCGTAGGCCTAGCAAGTCTTCCACGAAGTACTCATCAGCGTCCAGCGGATCTTGCGCCTGCATGGGAATGGAAACTTCCTGCCCGCGCAGCGCCTCTGCCGCAGTGCGGTCAGCACAACCTTCCAAAACTAGCAGCATTCCGCCGCGATGAAAGCGAAAGGAGCGCAGCGCCCAGCCAATGCGGTCGGGGCCAACAAACATGTGAGTCACTTCATCAAGCGGTGGCAGCGCCGTGCGCCGGGGGACATGCACCCACACTTCCCCGCGCACACCGTGTGCCCGCGCAACAGTCCCGACAGAAAAAAAACGCGGCTCAGTAGGTTTGTTCGCCTCTGAGCCGTTCGCAACACGCTCGCCTGATTCTTCGCTTTGGGTGCGCTTCACTCGATATCCAGATCCACGCGCACCTGCCGACGGGCGCCCATCACACGCAATAATGTGCGAATCGCGTTGGCCACCCGGCCCCGGCGGCCAATGACGCGGCCCATGTCCTCGGAAGCAACACTCAAGCGAAGTCCGACGCGGTGGCCACTATCATCGACTTCCACCTGCACCCGGTCAGGTTGCGATACGAGCGACGCCGCGATGTGTTGAACCAGTTCCTTCATCAACAATCCGCACCCGGCGAACTCAGGCGCTCTCGGTTCCGCCTTCGCCCTCGGCTTTCGCTGCGGGTTCAATTCCCGCTTTCGCTTCCAAGTCGGTCTCAGTTTCCGCTTCGGCCTCAGATTCCACATCGGCTGCGGGCTCGGTCTCGACTTCTGTCTCGAGCGCACTCTCCACTTCGGCCGCAGCATCGATCTCACCTTCTGCTTCGCGCGCAGCCTCCGGAGCTTTCTTCGGTCGCGCCGCAGCAGCTGGTGCGTCGCGGCGCGTCTTGGTCGGGGCCGGGCGTTCGGCGGCAGCCTCTTCAGCCTCGCCCAACAATTGAGAAAGCTCCTCACCTTTCCTCAACCGGGAGAAGCGCTCAAGAGTCCCAGTCCAACCGAAAATGCGGTCGACCGCGTCTGAAGGTCGCGCCCCACTTCCCAGCCAGTGAAAAGCGCGCGATTCATCCACGTACGCCACCGCGGGTTCGGTGCGCGGATTGTAATGCCCGATGATCTCCACGAAACGACCATCACGCGCTTCCCTCTGGTCGGCAACGACAATCCTGTACGTAGGTTGTTTTCTGCCACCTTGACGGCGCAAACGAATTCGTAGCATCTTTTCTTTTCTATCTCCTCCAAAACCTTTGTCTTCCGGGCCGTCTATCTACCGGCGTTCGAGCGCCTGCAGCACCTGCAGCGCGCGGATTGTAACCTTACGTCCACCTTTCGTCAAGTTCACCGGCTCGGCGTTTGTCGCGCGCTGGTAAAATACACGCCCATGTCCACTTGCATCGGCAAGACTTCACAATGACAGCAGACCTGCGGCTCGGCCATCGTCGCCAGCGCAAGCGTGGCCGCGCGGCCGCACGCATCGCCACAGTCTGCTTACTGGCCAGCGCTGCCCTCACGCTGGTTCACTATGTGCGCTTCATCAACACCGACTTCCCTCTGCCGAACGGCGTCACCCTGGGTGGGATTCCGGTGGGTGGGTTGCGCGGCGATCGCGCCATTGCGCAGCTGCAGGCCGTCTATGCCACACCGGTCACGTTGCACTACCGCGAAAGTGTTTTTCAATTGCAGCCACAGCGGGTGGATTTCAGGGTGTATGGCGCAGACATGCTGCGACAGCTAACCCTTCCGGACGCACCAACCCGCTTCTGGGACACACTGCGCGGCAGGCCGCAACTGCCCGCGCCACAGGACATCGCATTGCAGGCAAGTTTCTCACAGGAGCAGCTGCGCGCGTTTTTGCAGGACGTCGCTAGCCGCTACGACACCTCTGCCTACGCCCCGTGGTCAGACGTAAACCAGTTGGTGACCGTCATCAGCCCGCCCGCGCAATTGCTGCGAATTGATGCCTCGTTGCCGTTTGTGGAAGCCGCGCTGCAGCGCCCCACAGAGCGAAGCGCGGAACTGCTGTTTGGCATCCGGCCCCCCGATGCGCCCACGCTCGAGCTGCTCGAAGGACAATTGCGCGACTATCTGAAGCGGCGCAGTTTTGACGGCCTGCTCAGTTTGTACCTTGTCGATCTGCGCTCGGGCGCTGAATTGCAGCGCAACTGGCTGCGTGCCAAAGCGCTGCCCGTCGAGCCGGGGGTGGCTTTCTCGGGCATGAGCATAATGAAAATCACGCTTCTGGCCGAGTTCTACCGACAGGTCAGCGGCGGCGCACTGCCATATGAACTCGACCTGGTGGAAAAGGCCGTCACCGAAAGTTCCAACTGGACCAGCAACCTGCTCATCGAGTGGATCGGGGACCTGGACGCCGGTCGCGGGCTGCAACGCCTGAACCAGACTTACGAGCACCTCGGCCTGCAGAGTACATTCATCGGCGGACTTTACGACACCGAAGAGCCACCCGGCTTCCGCCACACCCCCGCCAATTCACGCAGCGACGTTAACACGCAACCGGACGCGTACATGCAGACCACGCCTGCCGACATCGGCCGGCTGCTGCGGGGGATTTATCGTTGCGCGCGCAGCGGGGATGGATTGCTGATTGACACTTTCGGCACGGAGTTCACTCCGCAAGAATGCGCCACCATGCTGGATTGGCTTTCCGCAAATCGCATCGGCGTGCTGTTGGAGGCGGGCGTTCCTGAGGGAACGGTGGTGGCCCACAAGCACGGCTGGGCGCAGGGCGAGCCCATCGGGGATGCCGGCGTGGTCTTCACCTCGGGCGGAGATTACGTGCTTGTTTATTACGTGTGGGTTCCGGATTACACCTATTGGCACGAGAACTCGCAATTGCTCGCCGATGTGAGCAAGGCGGTTTACTTCTACTTCAACCCCATCACCCCGTGACCATCCGACCCTAGCGCGGGCGCAACTCCGCCGGAAGGTCGCGCAAACGCGGGTTGCGTGCATCGCGCGCAGAGATGCGCGCGCTTTCCACACCCCACGGCACGGCCAGATCTGGGTCATCCCAAGCAACGCCGTGCTCGTCCGCGCCATCAAAATAATTACTGACCAGATAGTTCACTGTGGCCTCAGTCAACGCAAGAAAGCCATGCGCCACGCCGGGTGGAATCAGTAGTCCGTGCATGCGTTTTGCGCTCATTTCCACCATTTCCACTGCCTTGAAAGTAGGCGCGGATACGCGCAAATCACAGAGTGCCACGCGGATTTTGCCGCGCGGAGTGAGCCAATAATCGAACTGATGTTGGTGAAAATGCAAGCCGCGGAGCACGTTCGCCACCGAATCGGAACGGTTCGCCTGCATACGCCCCCATTCCACTTGCGGAAACCACTCCACACGGAAGGTCTCCCGAAATACTCCGCGGTCATCCACGAAGGACTCAAAGCGCACATGCTGCACGCCGGCAATTAACTTGCTTTCGGCTATCTCACTCAATGCTTTATTCTTTCGTCTCCAACGCAGGACGGCAAGCGCCCAAGGGAATGCAGTGCGACAGTTAAGTGCGCTCGGTGAGATTTGAACTCACACGACCTGAAACGGTCACCAGGCCCTCAACCTGACGCGTCTGCCAATTCCGCCACGAGCGCTCGATTTCAAAATTATAGCATCGCTACGGGCGCTGTCAACGCGCGCGCATATGCAGCCGCACCGAAAGCGCTCCGGTGGGGTTTTACATGAAAGACGAGTATAGATACAATCGGCCCAACTTGGAACAACAATTGCTGCCAGCGACCAGTTTGCGCATTGCCCTCGATGGAATGGGTAGTGACGAGTACCCGTTCCCCGAACT
This sequence comes from Anaerolineales bacterium, assembly GCA_036011785.1. Classification (GTDB taxonomy): domain Bacteria; phylum Chloroflexota; class Anaerolineae; order Anaerolineales; family UBA11657; genus CAJWGI01. Next base: position 12,862 of record DASCOB010000064.1, read on the forward strand.
TGAAGGCGCTGCACGCGCAGCGGCTGAATTCGGCTGTCGGGTGCTCGTTACAGGCGACGAAGCGCTATTGCGTCCGGCGCTAGCCCAAGTTAATTCCGATCGCTCTGCTCCACTTCTGCGTATAGTGCATGCTCCGGAGAGAATAGAAATGGCCGATACTCCCGCTTTCGCCTCCCGCCGAAAAAGCGAAAACTCTATCGCGCGCGGTATGCAATTGCTGCGCGACGGCAAAGCCGATGCGTTCGTCTCCGCCGGCAACACTGGCGCAATTCTTGCCAACGGGTTGTTCATTGTCAGGCGCCTCCCCGCCGCACGCCGCCCAGGCCTGACCGTGCTGCTGCCCATCCCGAGCGGACGCTGTGTTTTCTTAGATGTAGGCGCAAACAGCTACTGCAAACCCGAATACCTGCAGCAGTTCGCGGTGATGGGAAGCGTGTATGCCGAGAAGGTGCTGGCCATTGCGAATCCGCGCGTGGCGCTGCTCTCTAACGGCGAGGAGGCCGGCAAAGGAACCGCGCTCGTGAAAGCCGCATACCCTCTCCTACAAAACCACGCTGCGCTCAACTTCGTCGGCAATATCGAGGGCAAGGAAATGTTTGCCGGGGAGGCCGACGTGGTAGTTGCCGACGGTTTCACCGGCAATGTTGCGCTGAAGATCACCGAAGCCGCTGCGGGCATGGTAAGTGGCATGATAAAAGAAGCGTTGCGCTCGACGGCCGCCGCCACGCTCGGAGGCCTGCTCGCGCGCTCCGCTATCCGCAGCACACTGCGGCCACTGGACCCGAACGAGCACGGCGGAGCGCCGTTGCTCGGGCTGAACGGCGTGGTCATCGTCGCGCATGGGCGCTCTAACGCGCACGCCATCCGCAGCGCCATCGACGCCGCTCGCACTGCCATCCGCCACAACATACTCGCAGAAATGCAGGCTGTGCTCAGCGATCGTCTGCGTGAACAGCCGCAGGGATGATCCCATGAATTCGCCCAACGGACGGCGCGTAGTGGTCACCGGCATGGGCGCAATCAGCCCGCTAGGTGTCAACGTACCATCTCTGTGGCATGGCCTTGTCAATTGCCACAGCGGCGTTGGGCCAATTACCCAGTTTGATGCCTGCCGATTCGAATGCCGCATAGCGGGCGAAGCCACCGAGTTCGACCCGAAAGAATACCTGCCACGCAAGGCCGTCCGGCGCATGGCACGTTGCTCGCAAATGGCGGTGGCGGCCGCCCGCGAAGCCGCCGCACAGTCCGAGTTGGCGGACAGCCGGATAGACGCTGAGCGCGTCGGAGTGCTGATTGGCACGGCAATGGGTGGTTGGGAAATGGCCGACGAAGGCACGCAACAATTCCGCAGAAACGCCAGTTCGCGCGGAAATCCATTTGCCCTTCCCGCCAGCATCCCGAACATGCCGTCTCATCACGTCAGCCGGGATTTGCAGGCGCTAGGCCCGATGCTCACCATTTGCACCGCCTGCGCCACAGGAAGCCAGGCCATCGGCGAGGCCGGCGAAATCATCCGCCGCGGCGCGGCCGATGTGATGGTGACCGGCGGTGTCGAAGCACTGATTCGCGATTTCTGCATCGCCGGTTTCTCTGGCATGCGCGCGCTGCCCACCGGGTTTAACAACTCCCCGGAGCGTGCTTCGCGCCCGTTTGACCGCGACCGGGAGGGCTTTGTTTTCTCAGAGGGCTGCGGGGTGCTTGTGCTCGAAAGCCTGAAACACGCACGCGGACGCGGTGCGGAGATTCTGGCAGAGGTGCTCGGGCACGCGGCATCGGCCGACGCTTTCCACATCGCGCAGCCGAATCCGCAGGCATCCGGAGCAATTCGCGCCATGCGCTGGGCTTTGGACGACGCGTGCGTCAACACGGACGAAATCGATTACATCAACGCGCACGGAACCGGCACGCTCGCCAACGACCCGCTCGAGACGCTGGCCATCAAAACTCTGTTCGGGGAACGGGCATATTCCCTTCCGGTCTCCGCCACGAAGAGCATGCTCGGGCATCCGCTAGGCGCATCAGGAGCACTGGAAGCAATCGCATGTATAATGAGCATCCGCACTGGCGTGCTGCACCCAACGCGCAATCTGGACAATCCCGACCCGGCCTGCGATCTGGATTACGTCCCGCACAGCGCGCGCTCAGCGCAAGTGCACACCGTGCTCACCAATTCGTTCGGGTTGGGCGGTCAGAACGCGGCGCTCGTGCTACGGGAGTTCAACCACTGATGAAGGTTTTAAGTAACGAGAAACTGATCAAGCGGAACGCGCTGCTCTCGAAAGCGCTATCCGCACTCGGGTTGCTGGTGCTGCTCTCCGGGCTGACGGCCTCCTTTCTGCGCCCGGAATGGTATGCGCTGCCTTTCTACACCCTCATAACCGGGTTCATGCTTTCCAATGTAGGCATGCTGCTCGCCAATCGTTATGTCCGCGAACCGCGCCCTCACCTCGTACTGAGTAGCGCCATTAAAGGGTTGGACGATCGTCACCGGCTTTATCACTACCGCATGCCGGCGCAGCACACTCTAGTGACGTCCTCTGGCGTCTATGCCCTGACGGCGAAATTCCAGGGCGGCAGCGTGGTGTGGGATGAAAAACGTAAGCGCTTTCGCCACCGTGGCGTCAGCTTGTTTAGACGTCTCTTCGGGCAAGAGTCGCTCGGACGTCCACTGATTGAAGCCGGGGCCGAGGCGCAGCGGCTGGCGAAATTCCTGGCGAAACAGTTTGGCGAGGACGCCCCTCCGGTGTTCCCGCTGCTGGTGTTCACCAACCCTAAAGTGGAATTTGGTAGTATGAAAAACACCCCCATCCCGGTGCTGAAAGCCAAACGCCTGAACCCTTACCTGCGCAAGCGGCCGCGCGGGCAGACCCTCAGCGACGATCAAATTGCCGCACTAGAAGCCGGATGGAAGAGCTGACCCGCCCGGCGCCTGTGGTAGAATCGCGCACTTAACCGGAACCGCCCCCATCGTCTAGTGGACCAGGACGTGGCCCTCTCAAGGCCAAGACCGGGGTTCGAACCCCCGTGGGGGCACAACGTTTATACGCACTTTCCCACCAAGGACTGGTGTATTTTGCCAGT
>DASCOB010000065.1:0-6295 GCA_036011785.1 Anaerolineales bacterium
TAGTTTTCCCGCAGCCATGGCACGATGACGGAGGTATCCAGTCCGCCCGAATAGGCAAGCACAACCTTTTTGACATCTGTTGACGACATGAGAGCCACTCTCCTTAGTGCGTTTCTTGGCCGCAGGCCGCTAGCCGCCGGCAGCTGGCTTCTGAATCAGATGGGGCATCTCGTCGAGGCGCAGCTCGACCGCCACCTCGTCACAATTGTCCTTCACCGGGCACTGATCGCAATCGCGCCAGATCTTCTCCGGAAAGCGGTCGCGGTCGCTGGGAGAAAAGCCGGCACGCCTGAAAAACGGCTCGGCGCGCGTGAGCGCGAAAAGAATGGGTGTGCCCCTGCGCTGCGCCTTGGCGATGAGCGCCTGCAGTGAAGCCGCGCCCCAGCCCTGACCTTTAATGCGGTCGGCTACTACCAGCGAGCGCACTTCGGCAAGCTCCGGGGTATAATCGAGCAGCGAGGCGCAGGCCACGATTTCGCCGCCATCGCTACCCACTATCCATTCAGCGAGCGTGGCGCGAATCTGTGGCTCGCTGCGCGGCAGCACATCTCCGCGCGCCGCGTGCTCGGCCACCAGCTTGAAGATGCCTGTGATGTCGGCTGGTCGCGCTGGGCGAATGTTCATATGTGCTCGGAGCCCTCCGGACCGAGGGCGGGGAGACAATCCGCGATTATCTCTATGGCCGCATCGACCTGTTCCATGCTGATAACAAGCGGCGGGCACAGGCGCAGCACGTTTTCTCCGGCGCTTATCAGCATCAGCCCGCGGTCGGCCGCGGCCTCGATGAGTGGCCTGACCGGTTGCGAGAATTCCGCCCCGACCAGCAGCCCGGCGCCGCGCACGGCCAGCAGCCTCTCCGGCTGAAGCGCCTGCAATCGTTCGCGCAGATACTTTCCGTTGGCGCGTACCGAATCCAGAAACTCGGGTCGCGCCACGCGGTCGAAGACCACCTGCGCCGCGCGGCACGCCAGTAGCCCGCCGGCGAAAGTGCTGCCGTGGTCGCCCGGTTCCATCACTTGTGCGACCGCTTCGGTCACGAGCGTCGCGCCGATGGGCAACCCGCCCGCGAGCGGTTTCGCCAGAGTCATCATGTCTGGGGTGACGCCGGCCGCCTGATGCGCCCACATCCGGCCGCAGCGTCCCAAGCCGCACTGAACTTCATCGAAAATCAAAAGTGCCTGCTGCTCGTCACATAATTCGCGCAGCCCTTGCAGAAATTCTGTCGCAGCCGGATGCACGCCGCTTTCTCCCTGCACAGGTTCGACAATCACGGCGCACGTGTTGCCGTTGATGGCCGCCTCGGCCGCGGAAAGATCGTTGAACGGCGCGAAGGTCACCCCGGGCAGCAACGGTTCGAACGGGTCGCGGTACTGCGCCCGGGCGGTAGTAGCCAGCGCCCCGGCGGTTCGTCCGTGGAAACCGCCCTCGAAGGCGACGATGCCGGTTTTCTTGGCGGCATCATTCTGGAAGCGCGCCCATTTGCGCGCGAACTTGAGCGCGGCCTCGTTCGCCTCCGAGCCAGAATTGCAGAAGAAGACGCGCTCGGCGAAGGAATGCTCCACCAGCCGCCGCGCCAACTGCACGTGCGGTGCGGTGTGATAGAGATTGCTGACATGCGCTAGTTTGCCGGCCTGCTGGCTGACGGCCAGCGCCCATTCGGGGTCGCTGTGGCCCAGCGCAGTGACCGCGATTCCGGCGGTGAAATCAAGGTAACGCTTTCCGCCCGCATCGAACAGGTACGCGCCCACGCCCCGGGTGAAAACGCGCGGCGGGCGCGAATATGTGGGTACGATGAATCTGGCCTCGGCGGCGATGACGGCCTCCGCGTCGATGGTAGTCTCGCGCGCCGGTGTGCGCGCGCCATCCGCCGCGATGGTGGTACCCGCGCCAGAGTGCAGACCGGGGAGGTCAACGATGCGTGCCTGCGCCACTCCGTTCTCAATCGCGCTAACGGCGGCGCGTACTTTGGGAACCATACCGGCCTGCACAACGCCTCTCTCAATCAGTGCGAGCGCTTCGGTCGGCGTCAGTCGCGGCAGCGGCGCGCCATTCTGCAACACCCCGGGCACATCCGAAAGGAATAGCAACTGCTCGGCCGGCAGCGCTGCTGCCAGCGCGCCGGCGGCTTCATCCGCATTCACGTTGTAACGCTGGCCGTCCGTTCCCAGCGAGATGGGAGCGATCACCAGGGTTACTCCCGCGCGCTGCAGTTCGTGTACTACCAGCGCGCGCACCTCGACAATCTCGCCTACGTAGCCGAGCTCTGCGGATGGATGCACTTTGCGGCGACAGCGAAGCAGGCCGCGGTCCACTCCGCTCAGGCCGAGCGCGTCCATTCCGGCAGCCAACAAGGCGGCGACAATGCGTTTGTTGATTTGCCCGCACAGTACCATCTCCGCCACGGCGAGTGACTCTGCATCGGTGACGCGCAGCCCCTCGACGTGGGCGGGCTCAATCCCGAGCTGCTGCTGCAGCACGGCAATTGCGCGGCCTCCACCGTGCACGATAGCTAGCGGCGTCTTTTCGGCCGCCAGCGCGCCGGCAAGCTCGCTTAAGAACCCCGCGTCTTCGAGCTGATTCCCGCCGATTTTCAGCAGTTTCACGGCATCGCTCCTGTCATTGCAGACCGGTTATCTCTCCCCAGCCGAAAAGCACGTTCATGTTCTGCACCGCCTGTCCGGCGGCGCCTTTCACCAGGTTATCGAGCGCGGAGGTGATGATGAGCGTATCGCCCGCGAAGGTCAGCCCGAACACGCATCGATTGCTGTGCAAGACGTGGGCCAGCGTGGCGTGCTGGCTGGGTGGCAGCACGCAGACGAAGGGCTCCTCCGCGTAGGCCTGTTCGCAGCGTTCGCGCAGGGCGGAATGGTCGGTGGCGGCCAGCAGCGGCAGGTAAATGGTGGAGAGGATGCCGCGCGGAACCGGCAGTAGGTGCGGCGAGAAAATCAATTCCGGCGGGCTGTCGGTCAGGCGCGCCAGTTCCTGCTCCATTTCCGGAAGGTGGCGATGAACGCGGCCGATGTTGTAGGGCGAGAAGTTGTCGGCCACCTCGACGAAATGCAAGTGCTGCCGCGCTGCGCGTCCGGCCCCCGATACGCCCGATTTGGCGTCCACGATGAGCGGGCGCTCGCTGTCTATCGCCCCGGCGGGCAGCAGCGGCCAGAGCGGCAGCAGCACGCTGGTGGGGTAGCAGCCCGGGTTCGCCACCAGTCGCGCGCCCGTGAGTTCGGCGCGGGCGGTTTCAGTCAGGCCGTAGACGGCCTCGCTGAGTAGCTCCGGGGCAGGGTGCTCCGAGCCGTACCAACTTCCGTATTGCGCCGCATCGCGCAGGCGGAAATCGGCGCTCAGGTCAATCACGCGCGCGCCGGCTTGCAGCGCCGCGACCGCAGTGGGCGCGGCGGCGGAGTGCGGCAGGCAGAGGAACACTAGCTCGACCGCATCTAGCGCGACCCCGGCGGCGGGCTGCAGGCTGATTTGCGGCGCACCCGCGATGACCGTGCTGAGCGATTCTCCGGCGTGCGCCTCCGAGGTGGCGAAGGCTAACTCCACGCGTGGATGACCGCTCAGGATACCGGCCAGTTCTGCGCCAGTGTAACCGCTTGCCCCGTATATCCCCACTTTTTTCATGGCAGTGCTCCCATAACAAAAAGCCGCCAGACCTTTGTCTGGCGGCTTGTGCGCGTACTGCGGCTGTTCGCGCTACTCAGGCAAGGTCATGCGCCAGACCGGGGGTCCGGTGGGAACGACGAGCGCGGCGACGACCGTGAGCAGCAATCATTGTAGCCTGCATTTTAGCAGGCTTCGGCGTTATGTCAATGGGTGGATTCTTTTGCGCCGCCGGAGATATAATGGCGTTAAGGCCCTTCCCGTGAGCGCATTTTTCGCCGCGAACTTTCCCGGGCAGCCGCTGCAGCTGCTGTCGGCGCAGCATCTGTGGCCGCTGGCAGCACTGCTCTTTCTGCTCGGCGTGACGCTGATGGTCTTTAGCGGGCAGCGCGCCCCCGCTGCGCTACGCCGGGTGCGTCTCGGCATCGGCGTGGCCATGATCGCCATCGAGCTTTCGTGGCATGCGTGGGCACTGCGCGTGGGCGTCTGGCACGTGAACTACGCCCTGCCGCTGCACCTGTGCAGCCTAGCCGCGCTGCTCGCCATCGTGATGTTGCTTGCGCGCAGCCGCAGCCTGTTCGAGCTGCTCTATTTCTGGGTGTTCGCCGGCACCACGCAGGCGCTCCTTACTCCGGATTTGCGTGGCTTCAACTTCCCGCACTTTCATTATTTCTGGTATTTCAGCAGCCATGGCGCAGTGATTTTGGCGGTGGTTTGGATGCTGCGCGTGGAACGCTATCGGGTGAACTGGTGCTCGTTCTGGCGCGCGACGCTGATAACAAACCTGTACGCGGCGGTGGTGTACCCGCTCAATTTGCTCACCGGCGGCAACTACCTGCTGCTGATGCAAAAGCCTGCTGTGCCCACCATCGCCGACTGGCTGGGCGCGTGGCCCGGCTACATCCTCTGGCTGGAGCTGATCGGGGTTGCGCTGTTCGTGGCCTGTTATCTACCGTTCGCTTTTGGAGACCAGCAGCGGCGGAATTGAACGCGGTGGGCGCGGAGATTTCCCTTCGCAACGCGATGCACGCGTGACCCGTCTTTCGTTCTTGTTGCCGTAATGGTAGTATTTAGGACACTGACTTTTCGGATTGGAGAAAAGATGAACATACCTATTGTGCTTGCACTTGTTTCACTGTTGTTTATGGGCCTGGCCGCGTTTTTCAATAAAGTGGCTGCCTCTGACGGAATATATTTCCCCCCATTCCTGATGATAGTGAATGTGGCTTACATCGTCATGGCTGCGGTGATTCACGTCACCCAGAAGCAGGCGTTTGCCATAACCGCTCGCACGTTTTGGATTGGCATGCTGGTTGGGCTGTTTGGTTCAATCGGGTATGCCTGCATGTTCTATGCACTTAAAAAGGGTGGTGAGGGAAGCGTCGTTTTCCCCATTGTCGGGTTGGGAGTGCTGGTGTCTATCACACTTTCTGTTATTGTTTATCGTGAGCCGATCACGGCGGCGCGACTACTCGGTTTTGGGCTGGCCGCAGGATCCATTGTGCTTTTGGCACGGTGAACGAGCGCGCTTTTTTCGTCGAAAACCCATAGCGGTTCGGTATAGGATTTGGGAGACAAGCATGGTGACAGAAGACAATGAAGACCCCATTCTCGCGTCCCTGGATCAAGACGAAGATGAAGAGGCTGACTGGGAAGAGCTGGAGGAAGACCCCGATGCGGGCGACCATAAAGACGACGAGGACGCCCAGTTCCGCAGAACTGTTGACGAAGGGTGATTAGCGCCATACACTGACCTCCGGTGTGCGGGCGGCTCGCGCACCACGCCGGTCGCTGGAATTCTTCGTCTGCGCTGCTCCTCCGGGCGCTCCCTCAGGATACCATTCAGGTGCGACGAGTATCCTGCGCGCTGCATGGCGCTGGGCGAAACAGTTTATTCAGATGAGATGATCTCCCTGCACGCTCGGAATATGCTTCGACCGGTGTTCCAATCCTCATCGGCTGCACAGGCTAGACGCAAACTAATCCGTCCGCGCTCACCGGGACAACTTGCTTCTCCCACCCAAATGCTTCCGTGCGAAGAACGGACAAATGATTGGTGGCGAACACCTCGTCGGAGTTGGTTGGGGCAGTCGTCGCGCGCCCTTCCGCTTGCTGCTCTTCGTGTGCTGGGGTAAAGTTAACCGTGTTTGGTCAGTATGGCATGAGCACATTTTCTCCGGACCTGATCAGCGTACCACGCAGGGAATAATTAGCGCAAATAATTCCAGTTGCAAGGAGAGCAATATGTCTAAAGCCTTATTGTTTGCAGGTCTCGCGGCTCTCGGAAATGCATTGTTTGTTTACGGCCAAAGAAGAAGTAGCATTGCCAACAATTCCTTCTCGTATTTGATAGGTGCCGTTTTCATTGCTGCGGCATTGTTTGCGTTGGCAGCTGTGGCCCTGCGAACACAACAGGAAATCAATCTGACTGGCAATGTTTTCATCACAATTGTAGGTGGTGTAGGTGTGTTCATCACGTTGATAGGATTTTATTTTCTTTATTCTCAATATGGCGCAGTCTATTATGGGATTTACGCCGTCCTTTCAATAATTACCACCACTATTGGCGTAGGAGTATTGATATTTCGAGAATCTTTCAATCAATATCAAATTGTAGCTTTGATACTGGCGATATTAGCTATTGTTATGTTTAGTGTCGGTGAGACATTGGCAAAATGATCAAGGATGA
>DASCOB010000066.1:0-14123 GCA_036011785.1 Anaerolineales bacterium
CTTTAGTCGCTGGAGGATTTGTTAAGTACCTCGGAAAATTTTCTCGATACGCGATTGATAGTATCTCGGACATCAAACAGAGCATCATATGCTTGGTAAAGTTCACCTTCTTGCTCGACTCTGTCGAACGGAATGGCCAGAGAGTATTCTACCGCGGCTACTTCGTATGATATTTCCCTAAATTGTCTCGTATCAGTGTTCATTCCACTTGACCTATATGCCCCATCTATCTGCGGATGGTCAAGGTTTATTACTATAGTTCGAGTATCGGTCTCGTACCGAGAGCGATACTGATCACCAGATTCATTTCGATAAGCGATGGAAAACAAGCCTTTCCTTCTCCCGCGCGTGCGATTAGCCCCCGATTTTCGAGAACCGAGTTCGGATCCAGGTATCAAATCTGGACCCTCAGAGCGAGGAGTATCGCCTGGACCAACCAGACCGCCACTACTTTGCCCGTCACCATGCGGGTTTCCCGACGGCTGCCACTCTGTAATCTCTGATCCTTCTCCCGGTAACGGCTCTAAATTGGGGTCGCTTGCACCGCTCAAATCTACATTCCCCCTGCGGCCAGATATTCTGCGAGCTAACTCAAGTTCTTTCCGAAGCTCATCAAAATCTTTGTTGAGTATATCCGCAATCCGAGACGCCTCTTCCTCAAGGTGTTGAGCTTCCTGCGATCGGCGCCGGTTACGCTCCTCCTCGACCAAAGTTTTTCGCACCTTTTCCAGCTCTTGTGCCATCCAAGCCAATAGGACAACAACATACGGATTTGCCTTGTTCAATGTATTGTTTCGTGTATTGTCAAAAGCTGGAATCTTGGCTTCGTTATCCTCCAAAGCCGGAACGTCTACCTCTCCGAACAAAAACTGTGACATGTCCTTGTCCTCGAGTCCCGCTAAGGTGGTCTCATGCCAAATACCATGCGAGAGAATATCAATACCAATATTTTCAGTTTCGAGTGGAACTGGAGAAACTTTAATGAGCAGCTCTACATCTGCCCCAATGGTCTGCGCTACCTCTGGAGGAGTTTTGCATCTAATTGTCTCTTTGGCTTGTCGGTCCTGATGAACGCATTGAAGGCCATTGATAAGAACTCTAGCAGTATGGCGATAACGCTTGAGATGGCGGGCGACGTATGTAATTGACCCTTCAACATCTAGGCGCGGGATATTCAACTCGGTTATTGACACAATCGTGCCATTTGTTTGGTCAGTCTTCTCGTTTGCCCTCACATCCTGGACGGGGAACGCCTCGCCACTATCCGCCGCCGTAATGTCCTCACGGTGTAATGCCACTACGTTTCTCTTCCCTCCCTTGGTGGTGTCAATCTCAAGCTTATTGGCAACTCCAAAGGCAGCACATTTCCCAGTCCCAAAGCGACCCCGAACGCGCTTACCGCGTTTCCGTTGAACATTCACGCCGTGCATCTTAAAGAAATTATTTAGCTCAGTCCGCGACATTCCTGTAGCGTCATCAGAAATTGTGACATCACCTCCATAAAGATCCACTGCCACGTTGACGGTCTGCCCTCTCGCTGCATTGTCGAGGGAATTAGACACATACTCCCACACCACTTTTGGTAGAGTGTTAAAGAACGCAGCGTTTTGCAGGAAATCGCGCGCCACATGACTTGTAACTGTGATTGGTTTTGCTTGTGTCATATCACTCAAATTCGTCCCTAAATTGATCTTTTAGCAGCAGCCATACCACCCGTAACTCCTCCACCCCTTCCACCGCATTCTCGATCACGCTAAAGCGTTCACGGCGGACCTGCGGAGGGAAATACTCGTTCACTCTCGCGAATCGCTCAAAATCCGTCTTGGTGATTTCTGCTTGACTGCCAGCGTGGTACTTTGTGGCAGCACTGCTACGAAGCATCCGGCGCTGTTCAGACTCCAGCGCACCACGCACCGAGCCTGTTCTCGCATGATCTTCTGCGCTCCATGCTTGGCCCAAGCGCAACACCAATTTCATCCCACCAGGGGCCATCATCCATCCTTCTGTCCGCCCGTTATTTACAAGCCAATGCTCCTTTCTCGCATCACTGAGCGCTGACTTGACCACGCCCAGATCAATTCGCTCTGGATGTTTCCGCCATCCAAACCGAATCACCGCCGCCATCGCACCTCTCTTCAAATCCAAATACGACTGGGACACCATCACCGAGAGGTGCTACAGCGCGCTTTGTGAAATTGAATTCGAGCGGCGCTTGATGGCCCCGAGAGATTGACTGCTCCCGCCCGGCAGTGCTACCATTCCGCCCGACATGCTCGCCGAAAAATACTCACGCCCCGATGCCAGCGTGCGCCACATTTTCCTGAAGACCGCCCTCGGCGCTCCGATGCGCCCTGTGGGACAGGCCACCGCCATCAGCGCCGAGGGTCTGCAGGATGACGCCAGCCGCGGCCGGCGCAAAAGGCAGGTGCTGCTAATAGAATTGGGTACGCTGCGTGATTTCGGGTTGAACCCCGGCGATGTGCGCGAGAACATCGTCGTGACCGGGCTTCCGCTAGCCGCAAACGCGCCGGGCACGCGCCTGCGCGCGGGCGCGTGCGAGCTGGAAGTGACCACCGATTGCGCGCCGTGTGATTACATTGACAGCCTGCAGCCGGGCCTGCAAGAGCGAATAATAGGTTGCCGCGGTACGCTCTGTCGCACCATCAGCGGTGGGGAAATCAGCGTAGGAGATGCGGTCGCGCTGATTGCGCGACCATCTCGCTAGCGGGGCGGTGCCGTCTGGCTCAGCAGCCAAAGCCAGGTTTTCTTGACAACCTGGCTTTGGCTGCTATAATGTTGCCCGTCAGCGAAAACTACATCAAATACATCCAAAACTGGCGTTCCAGAAACATGGGGAACGTCTGTTTCATGTTTGCTGCCAATTTGGAAGGTGCAAATCAGTCCTCAGGGGGTATACTTCCCCACAAGTCAATTTTGCGAATGCCGGAAGCACCCCGCTGACGCAGCCGGCTGGCCGCACTTCAGGAGGCTCATTTGGAAGCCAAAGGTCTCAAATCACTGCGCGTACACCTCGCCTCGCCCGACCACATTCGTTCTTGGTCATTTGGAGAGGTCACTAAACCGGAGACGATAAACTACCGCCGTCTGCGCCCCGAAAAGGATGGCCTTTTTTGCGAGGCCATATTCGGGCCCACCAAAGACTGGCAATGCTACTGTGGCAAATACAAGAATATCCGCTACCGCGGAATCGTCTGCGACAAATGCGGAGTGGAAGTCACGCGCTCCTCGGTGCGCCGGGAGCGCATGGGACACATTTCGCTGGCAGCGCCGGTGGCCCACGTCTGGTACACCCGCCGGGTTCCGTCCTACATGGGCTTGCTTCTCGATGTCTCGCGCAACGACATCAACCGTGTGCTCTATTTCGCGCAATATATCGTCACTTACCTGGATGAAGATGCCCGCGAGAAAGCGCTGCAACGTCTGGACGAGGAAGTGGAAGGCGAAGAAAGGCATCAACTCGAAGAGGTAAACGCCAAAATCGCCGCCGCGAAGGATTACCGCAACAAGCGTGTGCAGAAACTCGAGCAACGTGAAAAACTCGTGCGCGAAAAGTATGAAACCGATATCGGAAAAAAACTGGAACCGCTCATCCGCGAAGGCCAGCAACTAACACAAACCCTGGAAGATGAGCGCGGCAGCGCGGCCGGCGGCGCAATCCGCATCCACACCGCCAGCACCACCGTGGTGAAAAAGGGCGAGACGATAAAATCAAGCCACCTGACCGTGCTGAACAAAGCCGTGGAGGCCCGCCTGGGCGAAATCGAAGCGAGCATGGCAGAGAAGCGCGACCAGAAACTCAGCGCCCTGCAGATGGAAATCGAGACCTGCCGGGCGGAAGCGGAGGACGAAATCGTGCGGCAGCAAAGCACGCTGGAAGAACTGCTCGAGCAACAGCAAAAGCGTATCGCCGAAGACCGCGACAAATTGCTGAACCTGCAAATCATGATGTTCTTGGAGGAACAACAGTATCGTGAATACAAGCAGAAATGGGGTCAGGTGTTCCGCGCCGGCATGGGCGCCGAAGCGCTCTACGAGATTCTCTGCGACCTTAATCTGGACAAATTGCTGCAGGAACTTTGGACGGAAATCCGCACCACTAAGAGCAAACAGCGCAAGAAAAAGGCCATAAAACGCCTGAAAGTGGTCGACTCACTGCGCAGCTCCGACAACCGCCCGGAATGGATGGTACTGACCGAGATTCCGGTGATCCCGCCCGACCTGCGCCCGATGGTGCAGCTGGACGGCGGCCGTTTCGCCACCTCCGACTTGAATGATCTTTACCGCCGCGTGATAAACCGCAACAACCGCCTGAGACGGCTGCTGGATTTGGGCGCGCCGGATGTGATAATCCGCAACGAAAAACGCATGCTGCAAGAGTCGGTCGACTCGCTTATTGACAACGCCCAACGCGGCAAGGCGCTCAGCCGCCGCGGTCGGCGCGAACTGAAATCGCTGAGCGACATGCTCAAAGGCAAAAAGGGTCGTTTCCGGCGCAATCTGCTCGGCAAGCGCGTGGATTATTCTGGCCGCTCGGTGATTGTGGTCGGGCCAAAACTAAAGCTGCACCAAGCCGGGCTGCCGAAGGTGATGGCGCTAGAGCTATATAAGCCCTTCGTGATGGCGAAGCTGGTGGAATACCAGCACGCCAGCAATGTGAAAAGCGCCAAGCGCATCATCGAACAGGAACGGCCGGAGGTATGGGAGGTGTTGGAGGAAGTGATCCAGCAGAGACCGATATTGCTCAACCGCGCGCCCACGCTGCACCGGCTTGGCATTCAGGCTTTTGAGCCGGTGCTGGTTGAAGGCAAGGCGCTTCAGATTCATCCGCTCGTTTGCTCAGCGTTCAACGCCGATTTCGACGGCGACCAAATGGCCGTGCACGTGCCGCTATCACCGAAAGCAGTCGACGAAGCGCGCGAGTTGATGCTGGCCACAAAAAACCTGCTCAAGCCGGCGGACGGGGAGCCAATCGTTGGTCCGTCCAAAGACATGGTGCTGGGTGTGTATTACCTGACTATGGAAAAGGACGGTAGACCGGGCGAGGGGCGCGCCTTTGGCGATCTCAACGAGGTTGAGCTGGCGCATTCCCTCGGCCAGATCGATTTGCACACGAAGATCAGACTGTCCATTGAAACCAACTTCGACGAGCACGATGAGCGCTATGCTGACGGCAAACGCCGGCTGCGGATAATTGAGACAACGACCGGGCGCGCGCTTTTCAACCGCATCCTTCCGGAAGACATGCGCTATATCAACCTGCTGCTCGACAAAACCGCGTTGCAGACACTGGTGGGCCGCTGCTACGCTCGCCTCGGTCCAGATGAAACCACTGAAATCGTGGACGGGATTAAGACACTAGGTTTCCACTACGCCACAAAGTCGGGCGTCTCCATCGCCGTGGGTGACATTACCGTTCCCAAAGTGAAGGCCGAGATTGTCAGCCGCACCGAGGAAGAAGTGGCCGAGTTGGGCAAACAATATCAGCGTGGGCTGCTCACCGAGCAGGAGCAGAACGATCGCACCATCGACCTATGGCAGGCGGCACGCAAAGAGTTGGAGCAAGAGGTCAAGGACGGCCTCGACCCGGACGGCAACCTGCGCGTGATGGCGCTCTCGGGCGCGACCAAGGGCGGGTTCACGCCCATTTCACAGTTGGCTGGCATGCGCGGCCTAATGGCCGACCCGGCCGGGCGCATCATCCCGCTGCCCATTCGCTCCAACTTCCGCGAGGGATTGCGCGCGCTAGAATATTTCATCTCCACCCACGGCGCTCGCAAAGGCCTGGCTGACACCGCGTTGCGCACCGCCGACGCTGGCTACCTGACGCGCCGCTTGTGTGACGTGGCGCAGGACACAGTTGTCAACGGGCACGACTGCGAGACAGAAGACGGGCTGTGGGTGCGCCGCAAAGATGACGTCGCCGGGCAGCACTTTTCCGAGCGCATTAGAGGACGCTGGGCGGCCGCCAATATCGCTGACCCGAAAACCGGCGAGGTGCTGGTGGCTCGAAACGAGGAGATCAATGACGAAATCGCGCAGATCATCGAGAATGTCGACATAGATGATGTTTTTGTCCGCTCTCCGCTGGTCTGTCGGCTTCCGATGGGGATATGCGCACATTGCTACGGCCGCGACCTCGGACGCGGGTATCTGGTGGAGATTGGCACCGCGGTGGGCATCATCGCAGCCCAGTCCATTGGTGAGCCGGGCACACAACTCACGTTGCGCACCTTCCACACCGGCGGCGTGGCCCACGGCGGCGATATCACCAGCGGCCTTCCGCGCGTGGAAGAAATTTTCGAGGCGCGCAAAAAGCCAAAGGGCGAGGCCGTCATCACGGAAATAGACGGGAAGGCAGAAGTCATCCGTACCGAGGACGGCAA
The DNA here is from genome assembly GCA_036011785.1 of Anaerolineales bacterium. GTDB lineage: Bacteria > Chloroflexota > Anaerolineae > Anaerolineales > UBA11657 > CAJWGI01. Next base: position 6,405 of record DASCOB010000066.1, read on the forward strand.
AATCTCGGTGCGCGTCGCCAATAGCCAGATGCTGATGGATGAATATGAAGTGCCCGGAAACTGGTCCATCAAGGTCAGCGATGGCGACGAGATAAACGCTGGCACGCTGATTGCCATCCGCGGCGACAGCAAGGTGAAAGCTGAGAACCAGGGCAAAGTGCACGTGGCGGAACGCAAGATACTGGTATCGCGCGAGCACAATGAAGAAGTGGAATACGACATACCCGCGAACGCCCGCCTGCTGGTGGTTGAAGGCCAGAAGGTGCGCGCTGGCGACAGCCTCACGGAGGGGTCGCAAAACCCGCACCGCATTCTACGCATACTGGGGCGCGAGGCGTGCGAGCTCTACCTGCTCACCGAGGTGCAAAAGGTTTACCGCTCGCAGGGGCAGAATATTCACGACAAGCATTTTGAAGTCATCATCCGCAAGATGCTGCTCAAAACGCAGGTTGTCCGCGCCGGTGACAGCGAGCTGCTGCCGGGCGAATTCGTGGACCGCTACATATTGCAGGAAATCAACGAAGATCTTGTGGCCGAAGAGAAGGCGCTGGCTGCAGGCGTGCCGATGCTGCTTGGCATTACCAAAGCCTCCTTGGCGACCGACTCCTTTCTCTCCGCCTCTTCCTTCCAGCACACGATTCGGGTGCTCGCCGGCGCGGCAATCGAAGGAAAGCTGGATCCGCTCACCGGGCTGAAGGAGAACGTGATAATCGGCAAGTTGATTCCCGCCGGCACCGGCTACCGCTCCCATCAGGAGATTCCGGAGGCCATAGAGGACGCAGCTATACTCGACGAAAACCTCGAAGACCTTCTAGAACAGGCCACCGCCCAGGCAGGCGTGGATAGCGCCGACCCGGCGCAGCCCGTAGCCGCCTGAAGCCCAAATCCGTCTGGAAAGAAAACATCCTGGCTTGAGACCAGGGTGTTTTCTTTTTCAGCAAGCGCACGGCCATTCTCAGGTATAATCCCCGCGGAGTTCGGTCTTGTCTTTCAGCGAATTAGGCCTACACCCAACCCTGTTGGTTCGTCTTGGGAAGCTCGGATACGCCCGAGCGGCACCGGCGCACGCCCAGCTGCTTCCGCCCATTCTAGAGGGCGCGGACGTGCTTGTCAGCTTTGCGCCCGGAGCGGGATGCTTCGAGGTGGCCCTGTTCATGCTGCTGCACCGTTGCCTGCATTCGCCCGAGACTGACGCGGCCTACGTCATCCTTACCTGCAGTGAAAGCCACGCCGAACGCACCGCGCAGCGCATGAAAGCGCTGACGGGGGACGAACTACCCATCAGCATCATCTCAGAAAGCGCCGCGACGACCCGGCCCGAAAAAGCGGTCCCGTTCATCGCCGTCAACACCACCGAGCAATTCCTGGCGCATCTGCGCGAAAGCGAGACATCGGCAATAGCTCCAACCGCATTGCTGTTCACCGATACGGACGAGATGATTTCGCGCGGAAAAAGAACGGCGTTGCTGGAAATTGGTGAATTGCTGACCACGAAGCCGCAGGTACTCATCTACACCGGCCGCGAGACTCGCTCTGTCGCGCGCGTGAGCCAAGCTCTACAGTGCAAACCGATCCGACACACCATTGAACCGGATGGCAGAAATCCTGCAAGCATCCCGCAGCAGGCGTGGCCGGTTCCAGGTCACCTGAAAACCAGTTTGCTCTTGAAGCTGCAGCGCCTCTACCACCCGGCCATTATGCTGGTAATCACCACCGAGGACCACACGGCAGCCCGCGTCGCGCGGCGGATGCGTGCCGGTAAGATCAGTGCGGCGGCATTGCTCAACTCAGATTCTCAGAAGCAGCAGAACTCGCTGCGGGCTCGTTTCGAAGCCGCCGAAATCAAGTTGCTGCTGCTGTCCGGGGGCATCCCCACCAACCTGGCCGTGGCAGAAGTTACCCACGTGGTCAATTACAATATGCCTTCTGAAAGCAAAGATTATTTCAAGACGCTGCGGCGCGTCCCTCATGCCGTGCACCTAAATCTGGTGACCCCCCGAGAGGAAGAGCGCGTGCTGGAGATTGAGGACGGTCTTGGTCGTCCATTGTTACGAGACGCGCTGCCCGATTTCGATTACAGCCAGCCGGACGGGAAACGCGAGACCGCGCCCCTCTCAGAAAAAAAAGCGCGGCGTTCCGCCGCGAGAGCAAAACCGCGCGCCATGAAAACCGAATGGGACCCTGATGTTCCGCGCAGTTGGGGCGACCGCAACGCGCCCCGCAAAGACCCAAAGAAAATCCCGCTTGCAGAATGGTCACCGGAACCGCTGCCGGCCATCTGGTCTGAGCAGAAAACCAGTTCCAGCCCCACCGCGCCGAAACCGTTCGGGCGCGGGCGTCCACGTCGGCGCCAGCGCGGACGCAGAGGCTCGCGCAACAAGAAAAGATAAACTGAAAGCCGGGGGGCGTCTGCAGGCACTGCGGAGCGACGGCGATTTCGGCTGCCAGCCACGTGCACGAGGAGTGTTGTACTATGGAAAACGACCAGACACAACGAGTTGACATCAACGCGGAAATGCAGGCTGCGTATCTATCTTACGCCATGAGCGTGATTGTGGCGCGCGCGCTGCCGGATGCACGCGATGGCCTGAAACCGGTGCATCGCCGCATTCTCTATGCCATGCACGACATGGGTATCGGCCCGGGCACGGCCCACAAAAAATCCGCGCGTATCGTCGGCGAGGTGCTGGGTAAGTATCACCCACATGGTGATCAGGCCGTGTACGACGCGATGGCGCGCATGGCCCAGGGTTTCTCCATGCGCTCCAAACTGGTCGATGGGCAGGGGAACTTCGGCTCGGTGGATGGAGACGCACCAGCGGCCATGCGTTACACCGAAGCGCGCTTGCATTCAATTTCTACACAGTTGCTCGCCGACATCCAAAAAAACACGGTTGATTTCGCGCCCAATTTCGACGACACACTGCAAGAACCCACCGTGCTTCCGGCCGCATTCCCCAACCTGCTGGTTAACGGTGGCACCGGCATCGCCGTAGGAATGTCCACCTCCATCCCGCCCCACAATTTGGGTGAAATTTGCGCGGCGCTCGAACTCATGCTGCAACGCTGGAATGATCTGGATGACGTGCAGGTTGATGATTTGATGCGTTTCGTAAAAGGCCCGGATTTCCCCACCGGCGGGCTGATTATCTCGCCTGAGGACGAAGACCCGTTGGCAGCGGCGTACGGCTCCGGGCGCGGGAAAATTAAAGTGCGCGCCCGCATTCACGTGGAAGAACTGACCCGCGGCCGCAGCCGCATCATCGTAACTGAACTGCCCTACCAGACCAATAAGGCCACTCTCATTAGCCGCATTGCCACGCTGGCGCGAGCGAACCGCATCACCGGGCTCAGCGACCTGCGCGACGAATCCGATCGTCAGGGCATGCGCATCGTCATCGATCTGACCAAATCGGCCCAGCCGGCCGAAGTGGTCTGCAGCCTGTTTCGACTGACTCCGCTGCAGAGTACTTTCAGCATCATCTTGCTGGCGCTGGTGAACGGAGAGCCGCGCATGCTGACGCTCAAACAGGCGTTGCGCGTGTTCTTGCATCACCGCTTGGACGTGGTGCGCAGGCGTTCGCAATTCGACCTTTCGCAGGCAAAAGAGCGGGCGCACATCCTTGAGGGGTTGCTGACTGCGTTGGCGGAACTCGACGCGGTGATTGACGTCATCCGCAAATCCGCCGACACGCCCACAGCGCGCAGCGCACTGATGAAATGCTTCAAACTGAGTGAAAAACAGGCCAATGCCATCCTTGAAATGCCGTTACGCAGGCTGGCGCGCCTGGAACAGCAGAAACTGAAGGACGAGTACAAAGCACTGCAGAATACTATCAAGAACCTGCAAGCGCTGCTGCGCTCGCCACAGAAGATGCGCGCGGCGGTAGCCGTTGAACTGCAGGCGGTCCGTGACAAGTACGCTGACCCTCGCCGCACACACATAATGCGGGTCGGCGAGGGGCCCACCGAAACGAGCGCCGGCGTGCTAGCGCCTGACCAGGATTGCTGGCTGGTGCTGACAGATTCCGGCAAGCTGGCGCGCATCGATTCTACGCGCCGACCGGGCCTTTCCGCCTACACCCCGCTGGCACTACTGCGGGCAAACACGCGCGATGTGCTTTTCTTGCTGACGAGCGAAGGTACAGGCGCAGCTCTCCCCGTGCACGCCATTCCGATTGCCGCCAACCCGCTCGCGGGGGCACCGCTCCCCTCGGTGAGCGCGCTCACTGAAAGGGACGAAGTGGTTGCAGCCGTAGCGTTGCCCCACTCCGTTGACTCCGAATCTGCAGATGCGCCTTGCCTATTTCTGACCACTCGGAATGGAGTAGTAAAACGGTTGCGTGCTGAGCACCTGCCCGGACCCTCCGCGCGCACTTGCCGAGTGATGAAGGTGGAGGCCGCTGACCGCGTGATTTCATCCTGCTGGATCTCTGCCAACGAGGACGCCATGTTGTTCACAGCCGAGGGTCAGGGCATCCGCTTCCACAGCAGCGCAGTGCGCACAACTGGGCTGGCAGCCGGCGGAGTACAGGGCATCCAGTTGGGGAGCGGGGATGACTCCGTGATCGGTTGCTCCGCTGCACGGCCCGGTTCCGACGTCTGGATCATCGCGCGGAGCGGCGAGGTCAAGCGTACCGCCCTCACCCGGTACCCGCTGCAAGGCCGCAACGGCAAGGGAGTGCAGGCGTGGAAACTGAGCGGTGCGCAACGGCTGGCGGCGGCACTCGTGGCTCACCCTGATGACGACCTTGCCGTGGTCACCTCCACCGGAAAAGCGCGCGCACTCAAGGCAGGAGCGGCCCCGCGCAGAGGCCGTCCCTCCGGCGGCGCTCAGGCCGCAGAACTCGAAGCGGGTGAGAGCGTTGAGAGCGTGGTCGCCTTCCAGCCGCGCCTGACCGAGCGTCCGGAGGCACCTGAAGAGCATCCGAAACCGCTCCGCACCGAACCCACGGCAAGCGTGAAACCGAAGCCAAAGCGAAAATTAAAACCGAAAGGCGGCGGCGGGACAGCAAAAAAGAGGGCCGGCTCAAAAACATCAAAGAGAAATAACGAGCCAATATTGACCGGAAAGCAGCCGCCGAAAAAGGCCGCATCGAAAACGGATATGGAGGTTTCCGCTGCGGAGCAACTTCCGATGTTCAAGGCGCCGACCAAAAAGAGGACCGGGAAGAAGAAGTAGTCTATAATCGCACCGGCATCGGCTGCCACTGCACTTCATCCCGACGCCGCGAGAAACGTGGGTCAATGACCTGAGAGATGAAAGAAAGCCCTGAGACCACGCTCGCCGCTCTGCGCACAGCGCTGGAAAGCGAGGACATCGACCGCGCACGCCAGCTGGTGAACGACCTTCATCCGGCCGACCTCGCCGTTGCCATCGGCGACCTGCCGCTGCAAGAGCAGACGGAGATGCTTCCCACGCTCAGTCTCGATGATGCCGCCGACGTGCTAGAGCATCTGGACGAGGATGAAGCGGCCGAAATCGCTGCGCAACTCCCGCTGCAAATGCTGGCAAGCGTGCTGGACGAAATGGAGCCGGACGAAGCGGCGGACATTCTGCTTGATCTAGATGAAACACACGCGGCAGCCGCGCTGCGAAAGATGATGTCGTCCGAGACCGTGTGGCCACTGCTTGAGCACGCGGACGACACCGCCGGCGGCCGCATGACCACGCGCGTGCCCGTGCTGCGCCGCCGAATGAGCGCCAGCCAGGCCATCACCTACCTGCGCAGCCTGAAGCCATACTCGGAACAGCATTATTACCTTTACGTCGTCGACCGAAACAGACGGCTCATCGGGGTGGTCGGCCTGCGCGAGCTTATCACCGCGCCGCCCTCCGCCAGGATCGAGAGCATTATGGACACCGAAGTTATCAGCGCCTCGGTCAGCGCTGACCAGGAGGAGTGCGCCCAACTGATGTCACGCTATGAATTGATGACGCTGCCGATTGTGGGTGACGGCAACCACCTCGCCGGCGTGATCACATATGACGATCTGGTGGAGGTCATCGAAGACGAAGCCACCGAAGACCTTTACGCTCTGGCGAGCCTTTCGGCAGATAGCGACCTGGATGTTTTCAGTCCGGTTCGCATGATGGTCAGCCGGCGGCTGCCGTGGCTGTATCTGAACCTTGGCACAGCGTTTCTGGCCGCGTTCGTCATCAGCCGCTTCGAAGCCATCATCGCCAAGATTGCCGTGCTGGCCGTATTCCAATCGGTGGTGGCCGGACTGGGCGGAAACGCGGGTACTCAGGCGCTCGCGCTGATGGTGCGGGGACTGGCGCTCGGGCAGGTGGAGTTTCGCCACATGTGGAAGGCGCTCGGACGCGAACTGGTTATCGGCTTATTGCACGGCCTAGCCATTGGGGCTACGGTGGCCGGCGTGGTGTATCTATGGCGTGGAAACCCGCTGCTCGGTTTGATAATCGGCCTGGCGACATTCGGCAACCTGCTCGTGGCCGGCCTGATGGGCACGCTGGTGCCGCTCACTCTCAAAGCGCTGCGCCTGGATCCGGCCCTCGCTTCCAGTGTATTGGTCACCGGCACCACGGACGCGGTCGGGTTCGCGCTCTTCCTCGGGTTGGCAACCTTGTACCTGCCCTATCTGACCTGAGAAAATGGCGCTTCCCGCGAGCATATCACCATGACAGCAACCGTAATCCTTAACCCATACGCCAACCGCTGGAAATGTGGCCGGCAGGCTGACACGGTGGAGGCGGGGCTGCGGCGCGCAGGCGTCGATTATCGCCTGCACGTTAGCAGCGAGAGAGGGCACGCTATCACATTGGCTCGCGCGGCCGCTGAGCGCGGCGAGCTGCCGGTAGTCGCAGTCGGCGGCGACGGCACGCTGAATGAAATTGTCAACGGGCTGTTTCAGGCTCAAGCGCCAGGCGCGGGGCCGGCCGGGCCGGTGGGCACGGTGCCGCTGGGCACCTGCAACGACCTCGCCACCATGCTGGCGATTCCGGCGGGCATCGATGCGTCAATCGCGCTGATAAAATCCGGCATCACCCGCGCCATCGATGTGGGTAGCGCAAACGGATACTTTTTCGTGAACAACGCGGCGGTGGGGCTGGAAACCGAAGTGGCCTTAGAAAACGATCGCATGACGCGGCTGCGCGGTGTGTTTCGCTATCTGGTCGCGGCGGTGGTCACCATTATGAAACGCCCCCGCTGGCAGACGGAACTGGCTTGGGATGACGGTCAATACAAAGGGTCGCTCACCCTTGTGTCGGTGGGCAACTCGAAACGCACCGGCGGCGTGTTTTACATGACCCCCAACGCTATCCCCGACGACGGCAAGCTGGATTTCATATATGCGCCCGCTCTCACCCGCATGCAGATGTTCCGGCTGCTACCGCAGACTCTAAAAGGCACGCACATCGCGCAGCCCGTCATACACGAACACCGCACCACTCGCCTGAAAATCAGCACCGCTCCCGCCACCGCGATTCAGACTGATGGCGAGATCTCGGCTGCTGAGGCCAACGAAATCGACTTCACCGTCATTCCCAGAGCGCTGAGAATCTTCGCGCCACAAGCCTGAGGACTTCCTCCAGTAGCTCAGGTCGAGGCAGCCGCGCGCCGGAACCAGCGCCGCCACTCGCGGTTCTGCCAGACCACAAGGATGGGCGCGGCATTGAAAATGGACGAATACGTCCCGCTCAGGATGCCAATCATCATCGTGACCACAAAATGAAAAATGGTGGCGCCTCCAAAG
>DASCOB010000067.1:0-6136 GCA_036011785.1 Anaerolineales bacterium
CTGCGGGCGCTCAGCGCCCTGGTCAACGAGGACATACCACACCAGGAGAAGGTGCAAAAAGTCAATATTTCGCTGAGTTATCCGTGGTCGAAGGATTGATGCGCTTGAGAGAAACGAACATGAATTTCGTAAGGATTAGTGACTCCGAATTCAATCTGGATACGATAAGCTGGGTAACTCCGCATACCACAATATAATAGGCCTCAAGGTTGCCCTACGGCGTAAACCTTGAGGCCTACGATGGGCGCGGAGGGACTCGAACCCACGACCTCACGGATGTGAACCGTGCGCTCTAACCAGCTGAGCTACGCGCCCGAAAACGCAATTGTAACACGCAGCGCCGCCTGAGCAGCGCCGCCGGTGTCACGCAATCACCTTGACCATATAGCTGCCGGCGCGGGCAAAGCCGTACGAACGATAATATTCTCGCGTGCCCGCAGCTGCGATAACGGCCATGCGCGCGAAGCCCGCCGCAGCGGCGACGCGCTCGGCCTGCTGCAGCAGGCGCGTGCCCAATCCGCGATGCTGCACCGCGCTGTTGCCCGCAGCCGCGCTGCCTATTTCCAGCGCCGGGCCGTACACATGCAGCTCGCGCAAGAGCGCCGAGGCACGGATTTCATCGATGCCCAAATCAATTTCCGTGTTCGGCAGAGAGAGGCGCGCATAACCGGCCAGTAGGTCGGCGCGCGTGTTCAGCATCAGAAAGTACTCCTCGCTGCCGGCGGTGCTGTAAATCTGCTCGCACAGCTGCAACCCGTCCTGCGGCACGCCGCGCCCGCGCACCTCGCGACAGCGCATGCAGCTGCAGCGCTGTCCGCGCTCGCGCAGCCGGCGTTGCACCACCTGGCGCAAATTGGAGATCGTGCTGCCCGCCACTATGTTGGGCGCGGGAATATCACGGTACACGCGGTTGATGCGGCAATAGGGCGGCGTCTGCAGTTTGCACGCCGCCACCAGTTCCAGCAAAGTCTCATCGCTATAAGGCCGGTACTCGTCGCGCTGCCAGCGCTGGTGCAACTCGGTGTTCGCGAGCAGCGAGCACGGATATATCTTGAGCTCATCCGGTCGCAGGGCCGGGTCAGACCACAGGAACGCATAATCCTCCAGGTCGCTTTCCGCGGTGGCGCCGAGCAGGTTAGGCATCCAGTGCAGCACAATCTTGAAACCGGCTGCGCGCAGCAGCCGCAGCGCCTGCCGCGTGTCCGCCATATTGTGGCCGCGCCGATTCAGTTCCAGTACATTGTCTTGCAGTGATTGCACGCCGAGCTGCACTTTGGTCACTCCCAGCGCGCGCAGTCGGCGGATTTCCTCCGCTGAGATGTGGTCGGGGCGAGTTTCAATGACCAACCCGACATTGCGGTGGCGCGCTCTCTCGTTCCAGCGCTGCGCCTGCGCGAGCGTGGCCGCCGGCCGCTCGTTCATCGCGTCCAGACAGCGGCGGACAAACCAGCGCTGGTAATCGCGTGGATAGCTCGACCAAGTACCACCCAGAATGAGCAGCTCGATTTTATCCACCGCGTGACCATTGTCACTGAGGGTCTGCACGCGCGCCGCGGTCTGCTCGAACGGATCGAAGCCGTGCTGTTCAGCGCGCATCGCGCCCGGCTCGTCCGGCAGATAACTCTTGGGCATGCGCGCATCCGTGGGGCAAAAAATACACTTTCCCGGGCAGGGATAAGGTTTGGTGAGCACGGTCACTGGCGCAACGCCCGAGATGGTGCGCGTAGGTTTCATGCGCAACCGCTGTAATAGCGCCGGGTCGGGCTGCAAATCCCCGCGCGCGCACAGATGCCGATAGGTGCGCACCAACAGATTCTTACTGAAAACCCCGCCGCCAGCGCGCGCATGCCGCCGCAGAATTGCGCCCAGCTGCTCGCCACCATCCATGGGCTGTGCCTGCAGCTCGCGGATAATTTCCATTACCGGCTCAGCGTAGCGACTGACGTCCATCGCCGCGTGGCTCTTCAGGTTGCTCATGGCAGCCAGTATAATCCATAATCGTGCGCACCTCCATCGCCCACCGGCTGCTGCGGTTAAACCACAAATTCTACAACGCCTTTGCGGCCGATTTCGCCGCTTCGCGCAGCCGCCTGCAACCCGGCATAATGCGCGCGCTCGCCGCGCTGCAACCGTACCATTCGCTCCTCGATGTCGGTTGCGGAGATGGGCGCGTTCTGGAGGCAGGCCGCCGCTCTGCTCCCGGCATCCGCTACGTCGGCGTGGATTTCAGTCGGCAGCTGCTTCGCCGCGCGCCCACGTCGCCGCGTTGCGATTTCATCCACGCCGACCTAGCATCTTCGGGCTGGGTGGCGGGGCTGTCGGGACGCTTCGAGGCGGCCGTCTGTTTTTCGTTGCTGCACCACATCCCTGGTCCGCGTCGGCAGTTGCGCCTGCTGCGCGAAATAAACGCCGTGCTGCAGCCTGGCGGGCGCTGCGCGCTCTCGGTCTGGCAATTCCTGCAGCTGCCGCGCTTGCGGCGCAAAATTATGCCCTGGGAGCAGGCTGGCCTTACCCGGGCCGCGGTGGATCCCGGCGATTACCTGCTGGACTGGCGCCGCGGCGGTCACGGTCTGCGCTATGTGCACCACTTTGCAGCCGATGAGCTAAACGCGCTTTGCATGCGCGCCGGTTTCCACGTGGATGAAAGTTTCCGCAGTGACGGGGAAACCGGCGCGCTGGGGCTTTATCTGCTGCTCAGCGCTGGCCGTTAAACAGTAGACGCGAGCAGGAAGAGGACTCGCGTCTGACTGAAGGAGGAGAAAATGTAACTGAACCCTGTCGAGGTACTCCCAAAGCATACCTCATTCCGGGCGCGGCAACTTGACGGCCAACCGGCGCTCACCTGACGCACCGCCCACTGCCTCCCCACGGAAGCCACAATCTCACTCTCCCGGTTGAACCGGGTAATGGAAAGCGCCCGGGAAATCAGCCCGCTCCGCTTTGGCCTTCCCGCTCCAATGCTCAATCTCGATGCGATACACAGCGGTGCGCGCCAGTTCGTCATCCGTGATGGCGCGGTAATCTCTGCCCGAGCGCAGGTGCGGGAAATATTTATCGAGCAGCAGTTGCAGCCCGTACCGTTTTTCTTCGGCGTCGCTGAGCACGCGCGCGCGCCCGAAGACGGTCACACCGGCGTATTCCACGCTGAACTTCAGAGCGTGCTCAGCCGGCAGCATCCGCCCCATCTCGCTGACGCTAAAGCACACGCGTTCTTCGCACTCTATGTTGGCGGGCGTGCGCCCGACGTGCGCGGTGTGCACGTAAATCGCGTGCGCCGCCTCAGCGTACACGAAGAGATTACTGTTGACGAAAGGCTGCCCCTCCGACACGGTCGCCAGTACCCCGAACGGCGCCCGCTGCAGCAGCTCCCGAATCCAGACATCATCCTTCGCGCGGTCTTTGCGGCGCACACTCGCTGGCGATGCGGGCTTTTCGTCAGGCATTGTCAATCCTCGGGACTAAACCACAGTTCCGCCAAGGCCCTGGCGCAGCCCTCTTGCATCCGCTCGACGGGCAGAGCGTGTGCCACATTTTCATCGCACCCAACCACAGTCTCGTCCGCCGTCAGGCTGTTGACCACCGCTTTTTCAGTAGCCTCCACCGCCGCCTGCGGCACTGCATGAATGCCGCGCCTTTCATAGCGGTAAGCAGCTCAATCGGGCAAGACATCTTCTGTTCGGATGCGCGGGGTTTACCTATACCCACAGCGCCTTCTCCATATCGGTGAATTCACTCGCAGGCCCTTCAAACTTGTTGCGGCCTAATTCCAGCACGTAGACATGATCAGCAATCTTGAGCGCCTGTCGGATTTCCTGATCGACCAGCAGAATAGTCAGTCCCGCTCTATCACGTAGATCCACCAACATCTGGTAAACCTCCTCGGAGAGGAGCTTAGCTAGCCCCGCCGTAGGCTCATCCACCAAGATTAGTTTGGGATCGGTCATCAATGTACGTCCGACCTCGACCATACGCTGCTGTCCACCAGAAAGAAGACCTGCCCGCTGCTTACGTTTCTCTCTCAGCGCTGGGAAGAGCTCATAGTTCTCCTCCATCTTGAGTTGGATACGCGCTTTGTCGCGCTGGAAGGTCCATGCTCCCAGCATTAGGTTCTCCTCCACGGACATCTCTTTAAAGATGCCGGTCTGCTGCGGGATATATGAAACGCCTAAGTTAATCAATCTGTGAGTGGGCGTGCCAACTACATCAGTACCATCTAGAAGCACTTGCCCTTGGTTTGGTTTTAGAAAACCATACACGGCTTTCAAGAGAGTAGATTTCCCTACGCCGTTCGCTCCCAACACGGCAGTCATTTTCCCTTTTTCGGCAGTCAGATTCACTCCCTGAAGGATGTTCAGGTCACGGTAGTATCCGGCGTACAGGTCGCGGATCTCAAGCATCGTCCCCTTCCCCTTCCTCCTTGCCCAGATAAGCCTCAATCACGACCGATTCTTTTTTCACCTCATTCGGCAAGCCATCGGCTATGATTGCTCCGTTGTGCAACACTATCAACCGCTCGCTCAACGAAAAAATAGAATCCATATCATGACTTATCAGGATGATTGCCTTACCTTGAGAGCGGACTTGGCCTATGTAGCCATGGATTGTCTCCTGCAGCTTCGGGTGTACTCCAGCAAATGGCTCATCAAGAATGATGATCTGGGGATCCAGCATCAGCAGGCGGCCCAACTCAAGCAGCTTCTGCTGGCCGCCAGACAACCCGCGACCCAATTCGTTCCTCAGGTGCTCGATAGTGAGTAGCTCGAGAATCTTGCATGCTTTCTTCTCCACATCCCTTTTTTCTGCATTAGGACGCACCGCCATGGCTGGCACAAGCATGTTCTCCATCACCGTCATGCGCCGGAATGCGCGCGTCACCTGGAAGGTTCGCCCTAAGCCACGTTGGGCAATGAGGTAGGGTGGCAAACCATCAATTCTTGCCCCGTTCAGCCATATAGAACCAGTTGTAGGTTTGTGGACCCCATCGATTAAATTGGTCAACGTCGTCTTGCCAGCACCGTTAGGACCAATCAGACCGATCAATTCTGGTTTGTCGATAGTCACGTGTACGTTATCGACAGCTTTCAAGCCACCGAAATATTTACTCACATCCCTGAGTTCTAGTTTCACTCGGACAAACCTCTATGATGAATAAGCTTACCTAGCCTTCCGATGGAATCTGTCGTTTGGCAACTGTTTCAGCCAGTGCCCGCTGTCGAAACATACGTTGTAGCAAGGGGTGAAGCAAACCGTTCTGGAAAAAGCGCAAAGTTAGCATCAAGAGCAGCCCAAACACAACCATTCTCCAGTTGCCAACGGGGCGGAGCAGCTCTAGAGCGAAATGGATGATAATGGCTCCGAACGCGGCTGCAATCAAGCTCTCCAATCCCCCTATAACAGCCATAGCAATAACGATGCTCATCTGAAGCACCAAGAAGATATTGGGTGTGATAATTTCAACATAGTGCGCCTCGACTGCTCCTGCCAAACCAGCAATCATAGAAGAGATTGTGAACACCGTGACCCTGTAACGCACTACATGCACACCCATTGCAGCCGCCGCTTCCTCATCCTCCCGGATGGCCCGGAAGAACAGCCCAAAGCGCGAGTTAACCAACCAATACATAAACACCAGCGACACCACCAACAGACCTAGCATCGCGTAGTAGGCTGGTACTTTCGAGGTCGTTGCGAAAAGAGGTGTCAGCGGCAGACCGTCAGGGCCTTCTGTGAACTCATGCTCGGCCATCAAGGTTAAGCGTAGTATCTCGGAGAAGGCAATTGTAAACAGGGCTAGATAAGTTCGACGCAGGCGCAAGCACAGATAACCGATTACAACCCCAAACAGCCCTGCCAGCAAGGTGCCGCTGATAATTCCTTCCACTACGCCGAAGGACAGGTACCGACCCAATAGACCAGTGGTGTAGGCGCCCACAGCCATCAGAGCCATGTGCCCGAACGAAAACTGTCCCGCATAGCCGGCCAATAACGACCAGCTTGAGGCCAGAATCGCATAAAAATACGCTACGATGGCAACGTGAAACCAATAAGGCGGGACACTGTAGAAGCCCATCACAGGCGGCGCAGCAAAGGCAACCACAAGAAGCAACACAAGAGTCATGATGCTGGGAGCGCCGAG
>DASCOB010000068.1:0-33003 GCA_036011785.1 Anaerolineales bacterium
CCAGCAGTAGGCCGAAAACTAGCAGCACGGTCACCATGGGGATCATCCACCACAATTTCTGCTGCCACAGAAAAGAGAGCACCTCGCCGAACACCCCCAAATTTACGGCCATTGTGCGCAAGAAAGATTTCATCAGCAGCCTCCAAACACGTTGTGTTCTAAGCGTCCCTTTGATATCGCAGCGTTCGTCACGCCTGTAACGTATCCGCAATTTGTTCAGCCAGAGCAAATGCGCGCTCCATGCACTGGTCGCTATCGATGTAGCGATACTCGCCCGTGCGGCCAAGCACATCCAAATTGGGCTGCGCCTGAACGTATCCAAGTACGTTATCGAGATGCTCTTGAAAACCATGATAACGAATCGGATACGCGTGCATAGCGCGGACGAGGAACAACTTTGAGACGTCTCGGCGCGTGAGGATGCCATCTTGTTCCAGACACGGCAGCGAAAGCTCGAAGAGTTCTTGATCGCTCATCGTCCACAGGTCGTCAGCCCGATGACAGGAGAATTCCACCGCCAGCATATTCTCTCCCGGCGGGCTTAACGTGTCACAGAACTTATCCATCTCTGCAAGGCGATGGTAGGGACGACCCAGATAGTATACATACGAAGTATCCAGCAATTCTCTCTTCGGGGTGACCGCATAAAGCACAATCAGCGCGAGATATCCGAGCTGCTTCGCGCTCTGTCGAACGGTGGCGGGGGCAGCCGGAGACAACATGCCCACCAGGTCCGGCGTCGGGATTGTGGAGACAACATAATCGGCTTCCAGCTTGACTGCCTGGCCACTCTGATGGGCCACCACTATATATCCGCCCTCTGCGGTCGCTTGAACCTCTGAGACCTTGGCATTGCGGCGGATAACGCCGCCCATATTCAGTACCCGCTCGGCGATTTCCTCCGCGATCACCCCATAACCACGGGTCGGGTAGCGGAGCGGCAGCACGAGCTCCCGCTCCGTGAGAGACTGTGCCTGTCCACTCACCTTACGCAAAAGCATCATTCGGAGGCTTTTCATGAAGTTCAGACGCGTGCTGGTGGGCAGAATCTCGGGCGAAAGCTGCTCGCAGGGTAGTTTCCAGAACCCTTCCGTGTATGGGCGAAAGAAAACCTTGGCCAGATGGCTGCCGAAATTGGCGGCCGCCCACTCCCCGAAATGCGACTGGGGCACATCCGACCCAAGCGTCCGCTGTACGCTCTGCATTAATTGAGCCCATAGAAATGTCGCCACCGAGGCGATGGCATCGACCGGCGGGAAGTTCAGCATCACGTTTTTGGCGCTGAGCGGGTAATCCAAAAAGCGGCCCTGCACGTGGAGCTGCGCACTTCGCTGAAAACTGACCACATCGTCTGCCACGAGGTCGGTGATGCGATCAACGATCTCTTCCTTCTGGGTGATGAAGAAATGTGGACCAAAATCAAGGCAATATTTGCCTCCGTCAGGACGCACCGTGCCGGCCAGACCGCCGATGTGATCCTCAGCCTCACATATTTCCGCCTGAAAGCCGAGTTCCTGCAGCCGTAAGGCAATTGTGACGCCGGAGATGCCACCGCCTAAGACGACAATGCGTTTCTTGCTAGTCAAAGCTGATTGCCCACCTTGTGGAATATGTCGCCGGTTTTAGAACTCGATCAACACGTTTTGGTAATTCGCGTTGACGGTAAATTGAGTCTCTAGCGTGGTCACTTTCAGGCCCAAGTCACGACCCAGGGATTCTAAGAATCGGTCTGGCACATCCAGATAGCTGTTGCCGCGTTGCTTTATCTCACGGTAGCGGGCATCGGCCAGCCATATTCTCGTGACAACCCGGGCAGCATCCACAAACATCCCTTCGCGCAGCACGAAGGAAAGTGCATTCACGTTGTCTTTGAAGGTGCGATGTCTGTTTCCAATGTCTCCGATTATCATCTTGGCACCTGAGACGCATATTTGCTGCATGCCGCGCACGAACGCAGCCACATGATCAAGGTGGGCAAAATAATGCAAAACGCTGAAGCAGATAACTTTCGTGAACCCGGCGCCCAACATGGAGAGATCGCTCATATCTGTTTGGACCCGCGCGACAGCGACATTGTTGGTCGAAGCGAATTTCCGTTTGCAGACTTTGACGTAATGCTCAGACGCATCAGCACACACAACAGAGCCAAGTCTGCCTGCCGCGATTTCCGCAAAGTGGCCATTGCCACAGCCGAAATCTAGCACTTTGTCGTCCTCACGAAAATCCATTATCTCGGAACTGAGCCGCACAAAGGTCTTCATCTGTTTGCGCCAGAGGCTGGAGTTTGCCCAAACATTCTCACTGTTCCAGTACTCAACCCAAGGGTTTTCCCGCTCGGCAGCGTCCAAAGGCTTGTTCACCGGTTATTCTGCATCACACCGCTCAACAGCTCAAATGTCCCCCGAACACCGGCCGCCAGGTTGCCACGATATGAGAAACCCAACTCTCGGATTTTGCTGTCATCCACGCGATAGGATACCTGATTGAGCAGCCTGGTACTAGTGTATTCTATAATAATCTCGGGAGCGTTGCTGCGCACTACGTCGATTAACTGGTCGAGAGTCGCATTCAAGGTAACAACGTTATATACCTGTCCTGCTGCTTCGGGGCGGTCCAGTATAAATTCAATCGCGGCCACAGCGTCCTCCAGTGCCAGATAGGGCCGAACCAGTTCAACCGCATCCGACCAGACCGTGAGCGGCCGGCCGGTTACCGCGGAGAAGATAAATTTGTTGACCGCCGTGTGAAAACGCATTCCCAGGCTAGGGCCGAATATAGTTCCAAGGCGCAGCACCACGCCGCTGATTTCGCCGCGCTCAGTAGCAGCTAGGATTTCGTCCTCGGCGGCAAGTTTGCTGGTGGCATAGGGACTTTGCGGGCACAATTCGCTGCGGTCGCAGTCCTCTCGCGCAATCCCGCTGACAGGACCGTACACGCTGGTGGTGGAAGGAAACAGCAGAGGCAGCACCCCTCGTTGTGCGCATGCCTGCACTACATTCCTCGTCCCACCGTAATTTACGGATTGCACCTTTTCTGAGATGTCGAAGCTTCCTTCGGCATTGGTGATTGCCGCCAGATGCACCACGGCATCCACACCCCGCATAACCTGGGCGACATCATCCGGCGCCAACACATCGCCCTCAACAAAAGTGTACTTCACTTCTTTTGGCAAATCGAACAGGGAAGCGTAACGCTGAGTGAGCAGATTGTCCAGAATGGTGATTGCCCGCACGCGGCGGTTCTCTGCCAAGCGGCGAATGAGTTCGGAACCAATGTGGCCGAGGCCGCCAGTAACTAGGACATGCACGAGTTAACTTCTCGCCCGAAAATGCCGCACGGTTGCCTGCATCCCTTCTTCCAGACCGACGGCAGCCTTCCACCCCAGATCTGCATCAATCTCAGCGCTGTCAATGACAATGTCACCGACGTCGATGCGCTTGCGGTCATCCGGCCACTCGACATGCAGTACGCGACCGGCACCGCAGGCAGCGATGATGCTCTCGGCTAGTTCTTTGACGCTCACCGAGCGATCGTCACCTGCGAACCAGATCTTCCCGCGAGAATTCGCGTGAGCCGCAAGCGCAAGTGCTGTCACAGCATCTTGCACGTAGAGCACGCTGCGCAATTGCTCACCGTCGCCATAGATAGTAAGAGGCTGGTCGCGCAGAGCGAGGCCGATGAAGTAATTGATGAAACCAAAATCGGCGCTACTGATGTTGGCCCGAGGCCCGTACACGTTTGGCAGTCGCACTGAATTGACTGCCATGTCGTAGGCACTGGCGTAGATGCGGCAATAGTACTCGGCCGCTGCTTTATTTGCTGAGTAGATGTCCACAGGCGCGACCGGGTGTCTCTCGGTGATGGGCTTCGCAATCATGGGCCCTATCTGCGTGCTGGTACCCACATAAACCATGCGTGCCGCCGGTTGAAACCGGCGCAGCGCCTCCAAGATATTCAGCGTACCAATGCAGTTGACAGCAACGTCGAGCTGCGGATCGCGCATCGAATACGGATGTGAGGTATGCGCGGCACAATGGAAAAGGAATGCTGCGTGCTGCACCACGGAAGCCGCCGCGTCGAATTCGCAGATGTCAGCCGAAACCAGTTCGACGCTATCATCAATGCCCCTAATGTTGATGATGTCGCCCCCAGAGCGAGGATCGAGCGAATCGATTATTGCCACCTCCGCACCGCCCTCAACCAGAGAGTGCACCAGGTTGCTGCCGATGAAGCCCAAACCGCCGGTTACGACCACACGCTTGCCGGCAAATTTCCCAAAGGCCTCACTGCTCACGTGAATGCTCCTTAACACCGTCCCGGTAGAAGTTGATGGTGTTTTTGAGTCCTTCCGCAAAACTGACGCGCGGATACCAGCCTGTATCCTCACGCAGCTTGCGATTGTCGGCGATGAAGTCGCCGACGTCCATCTTCTTCTCTGCAGCCGGAAATGGCACCCGCCGGATTTCCGCCTTTACTCCGACCGTTTCATGAACTGCGTCCACTAGCAAACTGATCATCTCGTGAAACTTCAGCCCGCTGCCGGAACCAAAGACATAGGCTCTCCCGGCCGTGCGCGGCGATGCTGCCGCCTGCAACAGCGCGTCTACCACATTCTGCACATATGAGTAATCGCGAACGAAATCGCCCGGTTCATAAACCGTCAGCGGCGCCCCGTTCATCGCCCTCCACAACATGAAATTAAGTATTCCTCGCTGCGGATTGCTCACCTGCTGCCGCTCTCCGAAAACATTTGCAAGGCGCAATGTGGTGGTCTTCAGTCCGTAGTTCTGGTAGTACACGTAAAGATATTTCTCACAGGTAAGTTTGTGCGCGTCGTACAGAGTGAGCGGCCAATCGGGTTGATCTTCCGCCACCGGCAGCCTGGTCGCGCGTCCAACTTGCGTGACTGTGCCCGGCATGACTACAGCGGCCTCGGGGCACATCTCCCGGCAGCCCTCCAGCAGCGCCAGCGTGACGCCGCAATTTGCGCGCAAATCTTGAAGCGGGGAGTCCATTGATTGCACATGACTGGTCTGCGCCGCCAGATGAAAGACGTAATCTTGCCTCGGCAGCAGAGTATACAGTGTCGACACGACAGAATCCTCCGTGCTCATATCCACCAATTCTACGCGCAAGCGATCCTTCATCGAAGCGACGTTTGCCTCTTTTTGCAGCGAGCGCGTCAGCAAAGTGACCTGACAGCCCAGCGAAACGCAACGTAGCGCCAGATTGCTGCCGATGAAGCCCAGCCCACCGGTAATCAACACTCGTCGCCCTGAAATAGCCGCAAAATCCATGCCGCGCTTCCATCATCCGGCCGGATTCATGCAATCCGCGCCGTGGGTATATGCGTGATGAACTGGCCGCCCTGCTCGAGGAAGGCCTGCTCCTTGGAAGCAATTTCGGTCAAGTGATTCCACGCAAGCACAAAAGCATAATTCGGGTAATCGGCCGCAAACCGGTCAATCGGCACAATGGGGATGTGAGTGCCGGGCGTGAAAAGCCCGTGTTTCGAGGGGGTGTTGTCGCAGACGTATTCCAATATCTGTAGTCCGATGCCACAGTAATTCAAGATGACCGTGCCCTTGGAAGAAGCCGCATAGCCGACCAATCGGGCGCCATCAGCGTGCAATCCTCGCAGCAATTCTATCAGTGAGGCGCGCGATTGCTGCACACGCTCCGCGAAAGCCGAATAGGTCTGCAGGGACACGAGCCCATATTCGCGCTCAGCTGCCAGCTGCGCCGTGACCGATGGGCCGACCACACGATTACACGCCGACCGGCAGCCATAAACTCGCATTGATCCGCCGTGCACCGGTATCGGTTCAACGCGGAAGATTCGCAGGCCGTGCTTTTCGAACAGCCGGCACAGCGAGGTCACGCTAAAGTAATACACATGCTCATCATAAATCTGGTCGTAGGCCAGCTGCATCATGATTTCCATCAGATAAGGGTCTTCAAAAATGAAGACGCCCTCCGGATCGAGCAACGTCTCGAGGGCGCGCGCCACGCCGTTCAGGTCCGGTATGTGGCAGAGCACGTTCGCACCGATCACCAACTGCGCCGGCCCGTGCTCGGCGCGCAGGCTATCCGCCAGGTTCGTATTGAAGAATTCAGAGATGACGTGCAGCCCTTTCTCGCGAGCGACCCTGGCCACATTTGCGGATGGCTCAATGCCAATCGCTTTGGGGCTATACACCGCTATTTTCTGCAGCAGGATGCCATCGTTGGCGCCGATTTCCACGACCGGCAAGTGCTCGTCGTACAGGATTTCCGCGCCGATTCTGCACGCCAATTTGTCGAAATGCTCATCCATCACGCGCGAGATTGAGGAGAAATAAGCATAGTGGTCATGGAAAAGTATGTTTGGATCGACGGCCTCCACCAATTGCACCATCAGGCAGGATTCGCAAAAACCGGCCTGCAACCGAAAGGTGTATTCCGGTTGCGACAGTTGCTCGCTCGAGAGAAAGGCGTTGGCGATGGGCATCGTCCCAAGGTCTAAGAAAGGCTGAAGCGTCGCCTCGCCACAAATGCGACAGCTCAGGCCAGCCGTGGATGATTTCAGCGTATTCATTGGGTTGGTGGAATCACTTTGCGCGGAATTATAACGCACGCTTCAGTGACGGAGATCTGCAAGGTTCGAGTGCGGCTGCGTCACTTGCACTTCACTGGTTCAGTCGAGTCCACTCCGAGATGCTTTGTACTACCGTATCTACCGCGGCGGGCGTCAACTCTGGATACATCGGTAGGCTCAGGATTTCGCTGGCGGCAGCATCGCTGTGCGTGAGCTCTCCCGCGGTAGGCACGCGGCGGACATACGCGGGCTGCCGGTGCACCGGCGCGGGGTAGTGGATCGCTGTGCTGATGCCGAAATCACGCAAGTGCTTGCGCAGCGCGTCGCGCTGTTTGGTGCGAATCACAAACTGATGATACACATGTTGGACGTCCGAGCACACTGCCGGTAGCCCGATTTCCGCCCCTGCGAGCAGTTCCCGATAGCGGCGCGCGTATGATCTGCGCCGACCATTTTCGGAATGCAGGTGCGGCAACTTGGCGCGCAGAATGGCCGCCTGCAACGGGTCGAGACGGCTGTTGCCTCCCGGAGCAGCACTGACGTACCGTTTGCGCCAACCGTACTGGCGCAAAGCACGTACCTTTTCGGCCATACCGGCGTCGCCACTCACCACCGCGCCGCCATCGCCGAGCGCGCCGAGATTCTTGGTTGGGTAAAAACTAAAGGCTGCCATATGTCCCCACGCGCCGACGGTGCGTCCATCAATTACAGCGCCATGCGCCTGAGCGCAATCTTCAACAACGTACAATCCGTACTCCATGGCGATCCGGCAAATAGAGGGCATATCCGCCGGATGGCCATAGAGATGCACTGGCACCACCGCGCGCGGGCGTCCGGGGGGCGGGTCTCGCAATGCAGCCTGGAAACAGTCCGCGTCCATGGTGTAGCTGTGCGGACAAATATCCACTAGCAATGGCGTCGCGCCAGTGAGCTCAATCGCCGCCACCGTCGCCACCGCCGTGTGCGCGACGGTGAAGACCAGATCACCCGCACCAACACCGCACGCGCGCAGCGCCAGTTCAAGCGCGTCCGTGCCGGAGGCCACCCCCACAGCATGCGAAGCGCCCACATAATCCGCGAACTCTCGCTCGAACGCGACCACCTCTTCGCCGAGGATGTACCAACCGCTGTCGAGCACGCGCTGCACGGCTGCATCGATTTCGGTGCGATGGGCGTGATAGTTGGCGTGCGGGTCAGTTTGCGGTATCTGTGCCATTACTTGTGGAATGGATGTTACACCGGTATGAATATTACACGCCGGTCAATCCAGAAACTCACGCTGCCAGAGTTCGAGCATCAACAGTGCCCAGACGCGCATATAAGGGCCGCGACCAGCCTCAAAATCACTGCGCAGACCCGCCACCGCATCAGCATCGAAAAGGCCTCGGCACTGCACGGATTCCCGCGAGAGGGCTTCGGCTACCACCGGCTGCAGATCGCCTCGCAGCCACGCCCCGACGGGCATGTAGAAGCCCTGCTTGCGCCGCCGCATGATTTCCGCCGGCAGCACATCAGTCAGCGCATCTGTCAACACCAGCTTCGTGCGCCCGCGGAGCGCCCCGAGCGGCGAATGGCCCAGTTTCAAAGCCGAGGGGATTCGCGTTGCGAATTCAACCAGTTTGTGGTCAATCAGCGGCACGCGCACTTCCAGCGAGTGCGCCATGCTCATCGCGTCGGTGTCGCGCAGCAACATATGCGCCAGATATGATTTCAGTTCCAGTCGTGTCACCCTAACAATCGCATCACGCTCGCTCTCGACCACAAAAGGATGCAGCAACTCGATGCTTGGGCCGATTCCGTTCTGGCTCGCAGCAACACCATCCCGGTAGAGCGCTGCCTTTGTGGCCTCGCTGAAGAGCGTACGCGTGCGCAGGTAGCGAGAGAGAAAACTGGCCTCCAACCAACCGGGAGCCTCGGCGAGCGCCGCGTAGCCGGAGATGCGCGCCAGCTGCAGGGCAGCCGCGCGTGCTGCCGCTTTTCCCAGTCCCGGCAGGCGCTTCCACAATCTCCCCGCACGTTGCGCCTGCAGCATGTATCGGTACTGGCGATACCCGGCGAAGAGCTCATCTCCACCCAACCCGGAAAGCGCAACCTTAACATGCCGGGCGGTGGCGCGCGAGACCAGATAGGTGTTTAGCCCGTCGCCGGTGGGTTGATCCATGGCGCGTATAAAGTCGGGCAGCTGCGCGGCCACATCACGCCCGGATATCACCACTTCGTTGTGCTCGGTATCGTAGCGGCGGGCGACAATGCCGGCAAAACGGCGCTCGTCCATGCGCTGGCCCTCTACATGAAAGCCGATGGAAAAAGTCTGTAAGCGCTCACCGCTCAGGCGAGTCATCAGCGCGACCACGGCGGATGAATCCACACCGCCCGAGAGAAACGCACCCACGGGCACATCTGCAATCATGCGCAATCGAATCGATTCTTCCAGCAGTCGGCGGAGCTCGCGCCTAATCTCGACAGCGTCAGCACCCGCCGACATGAGGTCGCCATTCTCCACCGTGGGCACATCCCAGTATTGACGCACAGCCACATTGCCCTTTTCCCACGTCAGACAATGCCCCGGCAGCAGGGCGTGCACACCCTGCAAAATAGTGCGCGGGGGCGGCACCGCGTAGAACGTGAGAAAATGATGCAGCGCATGAAAGTCCAGCGCCGGGTTCAGCAACCCGCTGCTCAGCATTGCCTTCAGCTCAGAAGCGAGTAGCAGACCGTTGTCAGTCTCAGACCAATAGAGCGGTTTGATGCCCAGCCGGTCACGCGCGGCGAACAGGCGCTGCCCGGGCACATCCCAGATCAGAAAGGCAAACATGCCTCGAAACCGATGCACGCACTCGTCACCCCACTGCGCGTAAGCGTTCAGGATGACTTCGGTATCGCTCTGCGAGCGGAAGTAATGGCCGCGCTGTTCCAGTTCCGCCCGAATTTCAGCGAAATTATAGACCTCGCCGTTGTAGGTGATCGCCAGCCTGCCGTCTTCACTCAGCATCGGCATGTGCCCGGCAATGGAGAGATCGATAATCGCCAGCCGCGTGTTGGCCAGCGTCACCGGCATGTCCGTGCTATCGACCCAGATTCCGCTGTCATCCGGGCCGCGATGGTTGATTGCCCGCGTCACGCGCTCGCCAAGTTCGCGGTCAGCCTGGCCTACAACGCCGAAGATACCGCACATCAGATCATCACCGTCATAGTGCGGTGCAGGCCCAGAGAATCTCCAGCGGGCAGCTGAAATAGGGCAGCTCGACGCGCAGCAACATCCAAGTGTTCGCCAGAAACACGCCCAAAACCAACAATGCCAGCACCGCCCGGTTCACGCGCGTGGAGAAGAGTTGCGCGAGACCGCCAACGGTCAGCAGCACAACCGGGGTGATTGCGGGCAGCACGTGACGGGCGGTAGCGTAAAAAAGGGGCGGCACCCATTCAGCGGAAACCTCCGCGCGCGCAACTCCAATGAGCAGATAGAGCAGCGCGGCCTGCAGGAACACAAACGCGACGCTGGTGGGCATCGCCTTGGGTATTGTATGGCGACGCCGCCGAATGCGACGTAGCCATCCCAGACCCGCCAGCACGAGCACACCCGCGGCCACACCGTAATGCCAGCGCGCCAGCCCCGGCCAGTCGCCCCCGACAAACGAACCCCAGAAAGTAACGAAAATGGCGCGTAGACCGGCAAGATATCCGGCACCAGTGCGCTCAAAATCGTAGAGCGAGAACACTTGTCCATCAAGTCGGTGCGCCAAGGTACTCGTGCCGAAAATGTGCACAAACGCTTTCACCTCGCCGGGAGCACCGTACCACGCATCCTCACCCGAACCGTTCTTGAGCAGGTTCTTGAAACGCGCGCCGCCCCACTCGCCTGTGGTCGCAGTAGCGTCATCGTAGCTGGGTGGATGCCCGGAAGCCAGATACGACCCCGCCGCCAGCGTGACCCCGTCCCAGAGCACGGCAGCACCCTCATTGCGCAGTCGTACACCCACATCGAGCACCTGCGCCGGAAGCTGAACCTCATAAGCCACGAACTGCCAGTGGCCGCTAGCCATGAGCTCTCTGCCTGGAAGAGTGCTCTGGGATCCGTTATCGGACGCCAAGATTACTTCGGGCGCATTAATCAGGATGCGTGGCGGCGCCTGCATCCATGCGCCCACAGTAAGCCGTTTACCCGCCAGCCGTCGCGCGAATTTCGCGGGGAGGAACTGCACAACACTGGGGTCGGGTCCATGCCAGATGGATCCCGACGTCGAAATCGCCACGCGGCCCAGAGGGGGCGAAATCACCACACCGTCTGGTTTTGTCTCACTAACCTGCTTCGCCAGTTCAGCGGGCATGCCGTGAATCGGCACCATCGCGGGAGCGCGGTCGAAATACCAGTGCGCCGAGCCGGCAGGCGCGGAAGTCATCATCATCATGCCGATTGCAGCCGCCAGAGCGGTCAGAGCGATCAGCGCAGCCAGCAGCAGCCCGCGCCAGCGGAAGCCAACGCGATGGAGCAGCAGCATCGCCGCCACTGGCGCCACCGCCAGAGCGGTGACTTTCGTGAAAATGCACGCCAGTAAAGCTAGGCCGAGACCTAACAGCCTTTCGGCAGAGAAACCGCGCAGATAAACAGCGACCGCCGCCCACAGCAGCAGGGCCACGGCCAGCAGCGCCGGACCTTCCGTGGAGAGCGCGCTAAAGATACCGTTCACTGAGGGCAGCAGCACAACCAGTGCGGCCGCTGCCAGCGCAATCGCCCTATCGGCAAACAACGCACAGCCAAGGCGGTACGCCACCCATGCTAGCGCCAGTCCCACCCCGAGCGCGGCCATGCGGCCGAGCAGCAAGCGGGAGTGTGTGTCGCTTACCGGCAGCAGCAGCTGCACCAGCCCGTGCGCCAGATACACCCCGCTGCCGCGAATTTCCCCACTGCCGGCGGGCAATCCATCGGTATTACGCACGCATTGCGGAGCGTCACTGATGCCGAGTCCGCACAAGTCGTCGCCCCGTGTCCTTAGCGCGGTCAGCTCTGGCGCCGAAAAGCGCGGGGAGGCCAGGCCAAAATTCTGCGCCAGCTCCCGAGCCCGTTTTAGCGAGCGCACAAAGTGGTACACCTCGTCGGGAAATGCGCCCAGATTATCCACCAGCGGCGTGGCCAGGACGCGCAACCCGCCCATCAACATGAAACTCACCACGATTGCCAGCGTCGCGTAGACACGCGACCTCTGCGCGAACGCTCGTCGGAAGGCGTCTGCCCGCACCCATTTACCGGAGGCTGCCATAGCGACAACCTCTGACTTAGCGCTCACCGGCGTGGACATGACGCAACCCAAGAAAACCTGCGCACGAGAACATGGCCCCCATCCCAAGCACCGAGAGCGGAATGCCACGCATCGGCCCCAATAGCACCTCTCCTACCGTTAGGGCGAGGCCAGCAGCTGCCGCGGCCGCGCCGAAGCGGAGTGCGGTCGCTGCCCTCACCCGAGGCCAGCGCAGCACATAGGCGCCCAGCGCCGCGTTTACGGTCAGATGCACGAACACAATTGCGATGATGCCATCGCGCAACCCGAGAAAGAAAGGAAAAGCCACATCCATGCTCCGCGAAAAGCGCAGCCCAAAAGCCAGCGCGTACGCCACCACGACAATAAAACTATCCGCGAGCAGCACGATCCCGGCGCGCCGCAGAAAACGCGTCAGCGGCTGCCACAGCCCTCCGCCAACCACCTCACCCAGCGCGCGCCCACGCTCGGATTCCAGCTGCGCTTTGTAGCCCTCCGCGTAGTGCACCAGCGCGTAAGTGCCCGCGAACATCAGCAGTCCTACCAACACCAGTCCAACAAACGGCAGCCGCACTATGTCGAAATGCAGCACAGCGACTGCACCCAACCCGATGGCCATCAGAAGGTACAGTCCGGTGACGTGGCGATGTCCCCAGCCAATGCGCAGCAGACGCTGATAATAGTGCGTGCGGTGCGCCTGAAGTACCGGTTCACCCTGCAGCACACGGCGACCCAGCGTCAAGCCAGAATCAAGTAGGAATAGACCGAACAAAAGTACCCAGAACCCGAGTGACAACCTCTCCCCACTGCGTGGCGCACCTAGAACCGCCAGTCCGGCAAAGGTGAAACCGAGCCAGATACTACCGACATCACCCATGAACACGCGCGCCGGTGGCCTGTTGTGCAGAAAAAATCCCAACAAGCCACCCGCCAGAGCAGCCGACATAACCGCCATCCAATCAAGTCCGACTCTCATGCTCAGCCATGCGACCGCAAGCGCCGCAATCAGTCCTTGTCCCGCGACTAGCCCATCCATGCCATCCATAAAATTAAAGGCGTTCGCCATACCCAGAATCCACACGAAAGTGATCACCACGCCCAACCAGCCCACGTCTATCACGCCGAAGCCACCGGTACCAAAATAGCGTAGATAACGACCATACAGCATTAGACCCAACGCTGCCCAAGCCTGCGCCACGAGGCGCACCCGCGCCGGCAGCGGTCGCCAGTCATCTATAAGGCTCACACCCGCGATTAACCAGCCGCTAACTAGCAGAGCCCAGTCGCCGCGCTCCAAAGAAACTCCAGTGCGCTGCGCAACCGCCAGAGCCACTAACGGGACAATCACCACAAAGACTATCCCGCCAGCACCCGGAATCGGCCCGGTGTGCGAGCTGCGAAAGTTAGGGACATCGAGCAGTCCCATGCGTGGAGCGAGCTGTCGAAACAACCACGTCACCGGCCACACCAGCGCAAAGGCAACCGCGAAGCACACAAGTAGAACACTAGAACCGACGTAGGTCATAGGGAAAGAAAACTCCGATTAGTGGCACGTTGGGCATCCATTGGCAACTGCGCTCCAGAGGAAATAATCCGAAATGTTAGAGTCATTCAGCGGACGTAGCCTTCCAAGAATTTTGTTGCAATTGTCCTAGCGATAAGTTCGTTCCCTTCAGACAACAAATGGATGGAATCAGCTCTGCGACCATCTAAGTTGACGGCATGCAAATCAATGAAAACGAAACCCTGCTGACCGCTAAATCTCTCCAGAAGCTCTAAGCCCAATTGATCACCCCTGGCCTTGAGCCGCTTCTCCAAATATTCTGCTGCATCAGGATTGCGCATCTCAGAACCTGCCAATTCGCTGGCAGTCCCCGGCTGACGAATGGCTACGACCATCACGCCCTTGCTCAACAATAAATCCACGAAGTCTAAATACATCTCGTGAAAACTTTTATCTGATTTACTTTCGATATCACTATTGTCTTCGAACCCTAGCACCACATGCAATCTCTCAACACTCATTCTGTAGAAGTCTTGCCCCTCCAAGAATACCGTTACAAGGCGTATTAGTAGAGAAACGTCCCTTAGTTTAGTGTTGATTGGTAGCCACGACTGACACCAGTCCCCGACGCCATTGTAACCCGCGTGAATGACCACTGCATCAAATTCGTAAAATCTCGAGAAATGTCTGAAACGACGTATTCCACAGTCGAGACCAGCTGCTTCCAACCCGAGATTAACCACGCGAAACCTACGGTCATGCACGGCCACGTTGTCAGCATTCAGGAATTCTTCAAAGTATGCCGGCCACGCGTCCCACCAATCAACCCCATTGCCGTAGGTCGTGCTCCCTCCAATAGCCGCCACATAGGTAGTGCGAACTGGTTTCACTAACGGAACAACTGGTCCTCTGTAACCGAGATAGTTCATGCCAACGTGCAATGGCGAGGGGGTTTCCATAGCGATGACGCTACGGAGACCAACCTCTGTCGTGACAACAGTCCAAACCGCCAGAGCTAGCGTCAGGACGGATAGATATGGGCCTCCCTGAAGAATTCGAGTGGCTCGAATGCGCACTGGTGTGCTGACGAGACCGATGCAAATTAGTGAGAGCACCAGACAGGGTATCACCACCCCGATCAGCCAGTTGGAAGAGTAGGGCAGAAAATGCAACCATCCCACTGCATCCGTACCCGCACTTTCGGACCTATGTGATAGAGAACACCAGAAAGGGAGGAGTAATCCAACTGAAACCGCAGGCTTAACCATTCGACGCAGTGTTCTCACGTTGGCTCGTCGCTTAGGTGATTACAGGCATTACTTCGACCATCGCAACAGCGGCGAATCAAAAGACCCTGATGACAAACATGCCATTCCTAGTCAACCGAGTTGAAGCGACGGCGCCAATTTGCGCAACCGTTCCAATGCAGCAGCCGCGTCCCCACCCTGCGCGAGGAAAACCAGCTTCCGGATTGAGTGTGCCAACCCGGGCGCGGATGGCCCGTCAAGACCGGAAACAAGGATTTGCTCATGGGGAGTGGGCAACCATTGCGTGCCATCGAGGGTCACGTGTTCCACCAGCTTTTCGCCACGGCGTAGTCCCGAATATTCAATTTCAATTTCACTACCCGCCCGTTGGCCGTGAGCACTGATCAAGTGTTGCGCCAGTTTCCCGATATTCGTTTTTTTTCCTGCTGCCAGCGCCAATACACTTCCCTGAGCCTCCAAGGATAACGCATCCAGCAGCAAACGCACCGTCTCAGCGGCACTCACGAACGTTCGCTCGGCATGTGGGTGCGTCACCGTCACCGGTCCGCCACTCTCTATCTGCCGCCGGAAGAGAGCATGCACGCCACCGCCACTTTCCAGCACGTTGCTCAAGCGCACACTGAAAAACGCCTTCCCAGCCCGCTCCGCCGCCGCAGCCACAATCATCTCTCCCAATCGTTTGGTGGCTCCCATCACACTCACTGGCTGGAAGGCTTTAGTGGACGAAGTGAAAAGAAGCTTCTCGCTACCGTTGGCCAGGGCCAAATCCACCACGTTGACTGTACCCTGCACATTCACCGTCACTGCCTCCGTTGGGTAGGCTTCTGCATCGCGTATGTCTTTCTTAGCTGCTGCGTGAAAAACGATGGTAGGGCGGTGCATCGAAAAAACAGACGCAAGCCGGACGCGCTCGCGCACATCGCAGACTTCGGTTGCCACGTCCACATCCGGAGTCCGCGCCCGTAACTCATTCCGCGCCGCGATCAACTTTTCTTCCCGTCGGCCGAGGCACACGATCCGCGCCGGTTTCCGCTCCGCCACCTGGCGGCCAATCTCGGACCCGATGGTGCCGCCGCCTCCGGTGATCAGCACGGTCTGTCCACTCAGAAGCCGTTCCCGTGCTTCGGTTGTCATACTGGCCGCCCGCGTTCAGAAAAGCGCACAACCGCCACTTGGACAGCCAGAAGAAAAACTACCAGAACCAAGAGCTGCCAACCCCACCTGTCGCCTGCCGTCAGGTATAACCAGCCACACAGGCCCGTTGCCAGTGTCAGCAGCAGATAAAATCCGGCGCCAGCCCAGTGCGGATATCCGCTGCTTGCCAGGCGCTGATACAGATATGTACGATGCGCTTGAAATGCGGGTTCGCCGCGCAGCAGCCGCCCGATGAACGTATAAACCGCATCCCAGACGCAGGGCGCGACCAGCAGCGCACCGACCACTGGCAGGCGCGCGTCTCCCGAGCGCTGCAGCGCCAGCAGCGGCATGGTGGCAAAGGTTAAACCTAGGAATGTGCTGCCCACATCGCCCATGAAAATACCCGCCGGCTGCCAGTTGTGCCCGAGGAATCCGAGGCATGCCGCAAACAGCAACAATCCAAGCATGGCCAGCAGCGGCTGGTCCAGCCGCCAGGCGACGAGTGCCCACATCGCACCCGCCGCTGCCCCAATGCCGCCCGCATTCCCATCGATGCCATCCATGAAATTGAAAGCGTTGATCAGGCCGACTACCCAGAGGAAAGTCAGAGCGAAGCCGAACCAGCCGAGAGGAAGGTCCCCTAACTCGAACAGGGCGATCCGCTCAAATGCCCCCATCCGGAGAATGATCACCAGCGCCGCCACAGTCTGCACCCCGAAGCGCAATCCGGCCGGCAGCGTGTGTATGTCATCCAGCCAGCCTACCGCCGCCACGAGAAATGCCGCCATTAGGAAGGCCATCAGTCCAGGCAGGGTCCAATCGGGGCGCAGCAACCATGCGGACACCACACCGCCGATTGTGACGATGGCGATGACCGCGCCTCCGCCGGTTGGTGTCGCCACCCGGTGCGAGCTGCGCTCGCCGGGAACGGCGAGTAGCCCGCGCTCGGCGGCCCAACCCCTCATCTTGCCCACGCTTAGGAAACTTATGAGCAGCGCGACGACAGTGATTATCGCGGACAGCATAAGCATTCTACCGAATAGATCAACCCCTCAACTGGGAAGAGAAAGTGTCGCGCGGAAAATCTCCTGCATCCCGGCAGACATACACTGCGCCGCAGCTTGATGCCCGCGTGCAGTGAAATGGTTATCAAACGAATAATAAAGGAGTTGAACATCGGCGGTCATGGCAAGGCATTCAGTGACGTCGACGTAGGAGACGGCGTGGGCTTGCAGGGCAGCAGCAAGCGCTCTGTTGGGGAGAGCGGGATCAACCTCTTCCGCCGAAAGGCCATAGTACGCGCTCTTAACCTCACGTAGGTCCGAGTTGATTTGATGCCGGTCAGGCAAAATGACGAATGCGAAATCGAAGTTCAGTTCCCGGGCAGTGTCCTTCAACCGACCTAATTCATACTCAAAGTACTGCAGAGCATCGTTTAGATACGATCTGTCCGTTCTCATGATGAGGAACACAGGGTCCATAAAATCAGCATTGGCACTATTGACAAGGAGCAAAGCTTTGTGGCGCGCCCATTGAAGAAGATATAGTCGCCTGAGCGCCGAATGGCTGAGAACGTATTCGTTTGTTCTTGAGAGCCAACTCAAGCGTGAATTCAGAGTGGGGTACCGGCCCGCCGTCGATGGTTGGTCCGACGCGGAAACCCCTACATCAGCAACACTGTGGCTCTCCACCAGATTCTGAAAATCATTGCCGACAAAGAAGACGAACACGTACAACGATGGCGATCCAAGCTCCCGGTGCCGTTGTGAAACGATATCAATCTGCTGGGGAAGTGAATTCCCCGAAATGCCGAGGTTCAGGAAATCAGAAGCAGAGCCAACATCCAGCAAACTGACAAAGGTCTCAGCGTCCTCAACGCCGATTCCAAAAGTGAAAGAATCTCCCAGAAAGGGGACGGTCGGTGCCTCGCCGGAGATTGGCACGCTCGTGGCACGAGCGCCATAATCGTCAATCGCCACGGAGTGGCTGTATTCGCGAGTGACCACCCGAAACTGGCTCCCCGGGGTGAAGCGCAAGCAACCGGTGTCGGAGCACTCCAATGGCCAGCCTTCATCGCTGTCAAAGAACACCGGCTGACCGCTGTTCATTTCTCTCATCCGCAGCCGCAGCCAATCTGGCGGGAAAACTCTTAGCCCCCCTTCCAAAATCAGCATCGCAAACAAGAGTCCGGCTAGAGTCAAGACTGCGCTGACTAACAATCGTTGATAAGTTTTTGGCATTTTTTCCGGTAACTACATTTGCCTACTACTTAGGCAACATGTGGGATCACATGAATCTGGCGATACCAGGTGGAGACATGTCAGACGAACCATGCACGCGCAAAGGTATAGTATACCCTCGACTACCGTGTAACCTTGCGGGGCGGGAGCAGTTTGACAATTTCTCAGTCCGATAACCGTGTATTCAGGTCTTTGTGAGAGATGCACTGACCTAGGACACTGCTCCTACCACCCGGTCTGATTAAATCCAAAAGATCACAGGTAAATTTAGGGCAACACATGTCCTCGATTGTTGGAAACGATTGGTCGAAAATGTTGTGAATCTTGATGCAGAAAGCCATCACTAGCAGCGCAACGAGAGCCGGTAGTGGCACCGAAGCAGTACCACGACCAACAAACTTCGGTGGACTAGCAATTGTCGCATTCACAGGAGAATTGGGAATGGGACACTACTCAGTGTCGGTTCATCCTCGAATTGCCCCACGGTAACGTCAAAGTAGTTGTCAATTTGTCTCGCGGCCTGAGATAGAACATGCAGCGGCTGTGCGCCGTTACACCCTCCTCAGAATTATGACCGCAAACATGGCGGTACTTTCTAACAGGGGACCGAGCAAACCCTCCAACCACGTCCATAGGAAGAAGGTCCAATCCGGGACCAGATTGCGCATCGACACTCCACCGGAAAAAAGATATCGAAAGGGCATGATAGGCTTAATCTCTTCTACTCGCCACTCCGGGTACTGTTGTTCAAACTGCGCTAGATCTCGGTGGAAAATAATCCACGGCAATGCTTGATTTGCGCCATGCATTGGACTGATAGATGGAGATTCCCGTTCGGCTGCTCGTGGTTGAAACGGCTCATGGTGAAAAAATCGGTAGACGACACGTGACCAAGCGGTTGTCCACGGTTCAACCATGACCAGGACCCCATCCGGCCGCACGCAGCGAGCTGCCTCCGAGAGAAAACGTCGCGGTAGCTAAAGAACAAAGCTGTACGGCTCGCATCTCGGTACTTATTCCAAGAAAATGCCAGCATTGTGCCCACAATGATCAACGCCGGCCATCGCGCTCCGACGTACCACTTCATGACACCGTATACTAGACGTGGTAAAGTACCTAGCGATTGGGACGCCACGTACATCCTATTTAGGTCGAGGTTGCCGATTCGGAAGAGTGCTAGTTCGACATCGGAGTAAATCCCGCCGGTCTGGGTGACATTAAAATTGAACTTAGGACCGACCGTGGCCAGTGTCCAGAAACCGCCCCATGCAATCGCGAAAACAATCATATACACCGATGGGATTGGACGTGAGGCTCCTTCCAGCGGACTGCGGTGCGGCCACAAACGAACGACTGGGTCCCATCCCATGGCTGCCGCGACTAACAGTGCAACAGCGAAGGAGGCGGCCATTATGGCGACCAAGTAGAAACTGGGCCAAGAACGGAACAGGCTTGTATCAACCGCAAATTGATACCCGGTGCAAAACAGAATGAGGCACACAGCAGCCGAAAGTGAAGCGTTCACGGGTAGATTGCGCCGCGGTGCCGGGGAATCGGCCCGGGCCCATCGAACAGCCAGCGCAGTTAGTATTCCAGCAGCTAGGCAAATCATTGACAGGACAACAATGTAGGCTTTCGGTTCGGGATGGATCAGACTCAGGCCAGCCGTCAGCTGATATCCAATGGAGAACAGGAGAAGGCAAACACCGGCTTGCAATAAAGCCCTTTTGAGTAGTGTACGAGAGTGTTTTTCCTCCCGCAGCCAGAGGCGAACATATCCGATTACGAAAACAGCAAGCACTACAACGCAATAGAATATCTTCGACAGCGTTGCTTCTTTGACAGTAATAGGTATCCAACTTTTCACCAACTCTATAGTGAGCGGGGCTATCAACAAATTAATCGCAAAAGCATGCATCAGCGCTATTTTCGTTGATCTACTTGACAAACGATCCATTGGAGTATCAAGTTTCAACAATGAAACTAAGGGAAGAAAAACCAGTAAAGGCAAGGCGTTGAGCTTCGTAAGAACCGAACAAAAAAGTAACGTACCGCTGACTACGCAGTAAACTGCGAATAGGCGAAAGCGCAAAGCATGAATTGCCTTAAACATGAAGAACAGTGAGGCGATCCCAAAAAGAGCACTCAGCGCTTCGGGCCGAACTCTCGCTAGAAAGTAGGTGTTTGACGATGCGAACATAGCCAGGGCGGCAGCAACAAAACCGAGTACATTTGAACCTGTTAGAAACCGTGCAAATTGAAAGACTGCAAAGACGATTAATACGTATATAAGTGAACTGAACAACCAACCCGCAATGATGTATTCTCCAAGACGCAAAAGTGGATCGGGGCCAGCAGCAAAACTGTGCCAAGATGCTTCACTTACAATTCCTGCCTTTGCGGCGACCGTGTAGAACCAGCCAAGAAGTTGGATGAGAAAGAGTCCCGGATGTTCCACAAAAGCCGTGCCCATCCCGTCAAGAAACCTGAGAGCGGCCGCAGAATACCATATGTCTGGATCTGCATTACGCCAATAACAATCAAAGAATCCTGAAGCTGAAGAGACGAATACAACTACGGCAATAGCTGAGACGAGAACCGCTATTGTCCAGTATGAATTGATGGCTCCTTCCTTGTTCAATGACGCTCCATCTGCTCTTCAGTGCCTAGATTGTCCGCATTTGCTCGCCGAAGAAATCGCCGGATTCCATCTTGGGATGCACAGCCTGAGCTTCAGACAGAAGATTTGCAAAGCTAAAACAGCATCCGACAACGATAACACCATCACCGACAATAATCTTGTCCGCAACATCTGTGTGTAACTGCGCAATGTTCGCTCTATGGGGTTTGCACGGAGTGACAAGTGGTCGGTTTAGAGATTAGATCTCACCGTACTATTGTAGACAAGATCATTGCCGGCCAGTACAAACATGCCGAACTATCCGATCGTAGGTCTCAACCACATTTTCCAGCGAATAATTGTCCACAATCCATTGCCGGCCATTCTGACCAAAACGGGCGGAGCGCTCGGGGTCAGCGCTAAGCTCGTGTATGGCTTCGGTCAGAGCGGCCCGTGACTCGGGCGTCACGCAGGTCCCGGCGGCAGCTTCACGCAGCAGCACGGCGGTTTCCGTATCGGTCTCAGCACAAGCTACCACGACACGGCCGGCAGCCATCGCCGTGTAAATCTTCGAGGGCACCGTATCGTACGAGAACCCCCGCCGTAGGGGGGCGACGCACACATCTGCCGCAGCATACATCTCATTTACCCTGTGAGGCGACTGAAAAGGCAGCATCCTGAAATTGGCAAGTCTGGAGCGGGCAACCGCGCGTTCCAATCCGGCCCGGCCGGCACCATCACCGACCACGAGAAATTGAATCCGGTCGTCTGCCGAGAGGTCTGCGGCCGCGTCAATCAGAATCTCAAGTCCCTGCGTCAGGCCGACGTTGCCCGCGTATAGCACCACGAACGCGCCGTTCAGGCCGTGCTCGCGCGAAAACTCGTTCTCCCTGTGCGTTGGGCGGATGAAGTCAATGTCCACGAAATTGGGCGTGAAGTACAACTTGGCGCGCGGCACACCCCGCTTCACGAGCGTATCCTGAAAACTACGCGCGATTGTAGATATCGCCGCCGCCTGCCGATAGACGAACGCCTCCAGCGCGTACACAGACCGTACCAGCAGCAGGTTCCGAAACAGGCCCATGCGCACCGGCACGTCCGGCCAGAGCTCGCGCACGTCGTAGATGAACGCGCCCCCGCGCAGCCGCGAGAGAAGGATGCCGCTCAACCCCAGCGTAATTGGCGGAGAGGTAACGAACACGACATCCGGCCGCTTAACAAAAAAAAGCCCCAGTAGGGTAGTCAGGCATTGAAACAGGAGATAGTCAAACCCGCGCGACCATACTTTGTGGCGCTTCAGGGGCATGAACACGCGCAGCACGCGCACTCCCCGCTCCATCACTGCGCTGACCGGCCGCCACCAGCTGGCGCCGAACCTCGTGTCGGCACGCACCTGCGCAGAGGGATTGTAGTGCGGAACGGAAGTCAGCACGGTGACCTCGTGCCCGGCGGCTTGCAGCCCCTGCGCGATGTCGGCCATCATGTTGGCCGTGGAGACCGTGTCCGGCTCGTAAACCAACGTCAACATCAACACCCGCGCCATCAGCTCAGCGCTCGGTCAGGCGCTCCTCTAGCACAGCACGCAACCTCTCTCGGTCTTTCGCGGAGAAATACCAGTTAATCGTGCGGCCCAGCCCGTCCATTAAACGTACTTGTGGTTCCCAGCCCAACAGCTGCTTGCCTGGCGAGTTGTCGGCCACGCGGTTCATCGGGCCGGTCGGCATCTCTGGATGCAGCTCGATCTCCGCCTCGTGTCCGGTACAACGCAGTACCTCGTGCACGGCATCAATCACGTGTGGGCGCTTCATCGTGCCCAAGTTGATCGCAGTGCCATCATCAATCTTCTCACCCGCACGAATCTTCCCGATCACGATGTCGTCCACATGCGTCCAGTTGCGAGTACTCTGCAATCTTTCCAGTTCATGTTCTGTCCTTTGTTTTCCCCTCATTACGCAAGTTCGGTCGCACGACACCACTTCGATGCTGCCATAGCTTCGGCTATGATTTTACAAACCCGAATGACATATTCAATCCCACCCTGTGAACATTCTAATTGTGATTAGTGTTCCGATGCCAACGAGCGGTTTCTTGTACGCCTTGCTGCAACGTGTACGGCAGCTGGCCACAAACGTCCTCAGTTTTCGCGAGGTCAAGCTGGTACTCTGCGAGCACGTTCTTCAGGCGAAACGAATTGAAAGGGAAACTCTGATAACCGCAGGCATTTAGTAGGTCACCACAACGGGCTACCACACGGGCCACTCCTTCCGGGACTGTCTTGATGGGCGCCGCACCGAGAGCGTGGCTGAGGAGGTTCGCCCACTCTCGCAAAGAAAGCGGTTTGTAATCGGCAAGGTAAAACGTCCTCCCATGCATGGCTCTTGCGTCAGCCTGCAAGAGCCGGGTGTATTGATGCACAACATTCCCAACGTATCCGTAAGACTTGCGCAACCGCCCACGGCCCACATGGAAATAGCGTCCGTCCGTGACCATCCGAAAGAACCTCTGGTAGTGTGGATTCATACCGGGACCCCACACCGTGGTTGGCCGCACGAGACACCACGTCACGCCGCCTCCGTTGCCTTCACGCACAATCTTCTCGCCCAGCACTTTGCTCTCGCCGTACCGGGTGTGTGGTCGATAATCAAGGTCGTTCTTTGGCGTATACCCCACCGGGCATACTAGCTGGGTAGATGTGTAAATGCAGCGCTGCACACCCTCGGTCTCGTGGATAGCGGCCACCAGATTCTCAACCCCGCTGACATTGGCGGCATAGCCCTCGCGCAGGTCTGCTTTCTCATCAATATCGGTTCGCGCAGCCAGATGCACCACCGCCTGCGGCGCAAACTGCGACAGAACTTCTCGCAGCCTGACAGCGTCGAGAAGGTCACATTCCTGAAAATGAAACCTTTTCAACTGAAACTCCGGACGCCTGATATCCACGCCAAGTAGCGAGTGGCCCGTGGCTGCCAGCTCGCGCACCAGGTGACTTCCAATGAACCCCGAACTGCCGGTGACCAACACTCTCATTTTTTCACCAGGTAATTGCCAATGGCGAGCGCGTCCATGTTTGTGCGCAAAAAACACGAAAGTGCTTCCTCTGGAGTGCAGACAATGGGTTCCTGCTCGTTGAAACTGGTGTTCAACACCACCGGCACGCCGGTGCGTTCGCGGAATGCGTTGATCAGTTCCCAGTAGAGCGGCGAGCCATCCCGATGCACGGTTTGCAACCGTCCGGATCCATCCACGTGCGTCACGGCGGGGATGTCAGCACGCTTCTCCGGCAACACGTTGTAGACCTTTAACATGAAGGGGTCAGGATAACTCTGGTCAAAGTACTGGTCGGTGGCCTCCTCGAGCACTGACGGCGCGAAGGGGCGAAAACTCTCACGCTGTTTGATGCGCGCATTCAAAATATCCTTCATGTCGGCGCGGCGGGGATCGGCGATGATACTGCGGTGGCCCAATGCGCGCGGACCCCACTCCATACGTCCCTGAAACCAGCCGACCACTTTCCCGTCCGCCACCAGCTCCGCCGCTTTGCGTGCGATAGCGGTGGAGTCGAAAGTCTCGTAGTGGAGGTTGCCCGTTTCTAGGATCGCCTGCACTCGGCTGTTCGCGAAAGATGGCCCGGTATAGGCGTCGCTCATTTCATAAATGCGCGGCTGACCCAGGATTTGATGGTAGATGTAGTAACACACACCCAGTGCGGTACCTGCATCAGAAGCTGCGGGCTGGATGAAGATGTTGGTGAAGTCGGTCCCAGGCAGCACTTTGCCATTGAACACGCTGTTCAATGCCACGCCGCCCGCCATACACAGAGCGTCCAGCCCGCTTTCCCGCCGCAACTTGCGCACCAAGGCAAACTCGGCTTCCTCGATGACAGCCTGTAGCGAGGCGGCCACATCCTGATGATAGGATGTGATTTCAGAACGCGGTGCACGCGGTGCGCCGAATGTGGACACGAACCGGCGGGAGAAAAGCTGGCCGATTGTCGGCTGGCCGCCCGTCCACGTCATGGTGCCTCCCCGCGCCCGGTAGCGCAAGAATCCTTGATCAACCTCAAACGTGCCATCACTCTGCACGCGCACGATTCTGCGCATTTTGTCCACATGAAGTGGTTTGCCGTAAGGCGCCAGCCCCATCACCTTGCCTTCATCACCATATTGCTGGAAACCCAGCCACTGCGAGACAGCCGTGTAAACTATTCCAATTGAGTGCGGGAAGTGGATAGCGTCGTGCACCTCCAAATCGGACCCGACGCCCACGCCCCACATCGTGCTGCTGAAATCGCCCATGCCATCCACCGAGAGAACAGAGGCTCGCTCGTACGGAGAAACAAAAAAGGCACTGGCGAGATGGGCACGGTGATGCTCCACATTGTGGAACTCAGCCTGAAGCTTGGCTGGGGCCACGCGCAACAGCGTGCAGAAAACGCGCTCCAGACTTCCCACTCTGCGAAAATTCCTGGCGCGGTCCAATATAAACCGCGGCCGTGGAAACTGTCGGAGTGCAAATTTAGCCTTCCGCAAGAGATTGGCACGTGGATCACGCGAGATGCCGACATGGTCGAGGTCATGAACGCCGATTCCGGCTTCATTCAGGCAGTAATGGATGGCATTCTCTGGGAAGCCGGCCCAGTACTTTACGCGCGTGAAGCGTTCTTCTTCGGCGGCCGCGATTAGCTGCCCGTCTTCGATGATGCAGGCCGACGCACCTCCGTGGTAGGCGTTTATGCCTAGAATAAACATGGAGTTCGTTGGCGCACGGCTAAGATTCTACAATTGCGTAGCGTTTCATTAGGATGCCAAGCAGCCTGACGTCACGTATGTACATGGCATTGTGGATCAGCACGTTCCTACTCACTGCGACGGTTTCGTAAATTGGCGAGTCGCTGGGTCTCGCAAAGCGCGCTTCGTCCACCAAATAAGCTGAATTCGCTAGCACCGGATTATGTGTGCTTGCCGAAATACTCAGGTTGTTTGCATTGATGTATTCGGCCACGTCTGCGGCAGCATGCCCCTCGTTAGCAAAATAAGCGCTCGTAAACAGCCCAACACCCAGATATACAACTCCGTAACCGCTAACAAGAACAATCGCGAGTGCGCGCCTCTTTCCCAACCTCAATGTTGTAACAGCGAGCCAAGCAAGATATATGGCCAGTGGAGGAAAGAAGAACATTGCATAACGTTGGGTCATCCTGTAAAAAGAATGTGTCACGAGAGGTATCAAAAGCCACAATGCTAAATAACGATTAGGCCATAATCGTTCCTTTCCCCAAAGTACTAATCCAACCACAGAAATTTCTCCCGCACACAAGAGGCAAAACCGAAGTATCAAGACAAACAACGTAGGCAATAATCGCTCCAACCAACCCAACCGCATTTCCCCGAAGAGCTCGTTGTAGTTGCCCTCTAGATTATGCACAGCAGCAATCACCAACACATTTACTGGCAGTGTGAAAGCTACAATTCGTAGCATCTTCTTTTTGGGACATAACGTCAAGAATTCCCAAATCACAAAGGGGGCTAAGGGTAGCGTAAAAGCGCCCAACCAGATGAGATAGCCGCCCAGGCGCGGCACTGCAGCTACGGCGTGAAACAATAGTTCATTCGGCGCGACTAGCACAAAACCTGGCCGGAAGATCATCCCCGCAACCTGTTTAGTCCATAACAGATACGGGAGAACAATGGCTCCACTGATGACAGCGTAAAGCAACCACATCTTCAACACCTCAACAAACCAACTTGATTTAGAATTGTCTCCCTGCCTGGCAAGAACAACTAGCATCACAAACAGTGCAATGACTGGAGCAAATAAAAGCCCGTTGTAACGGGTCAGTGTCGACAATCCCAATAACATGGCCGCCAACACATGCAAGATCAGACTACGTCGATGAGCAGCCCAGCCAGCGACCAACATGGCAATGGTTATTAGAGCAGTAAATGGCACATCGGGATAGGCAATGCCACCATAGACCCAGAAGAGCGGGCTAACCCCCATGATTGCCGCGCTCAGTGCACCCACGGACGGTGACCAAAGCTTCCGGGCACCCAAGTACACCGCACCGACGCCAATCAGCCAAGCCACCATCGACGGAAGTCGGCTAGACCACTCCCTCACCCCAAACAAATACTGCGCTCCACCAACGGCCAAGACACTGCCCAACGGGTTGTTAAAACCTTGGAAAAGATGATTCAGGGCAGCCTGAAACCCCAGGCCATTTGTGATTAGTTCGGCGCTTTGGTAGTAAAAGTACTCGAGGTTCACAAATGGAGCCGCTGCGAACGGGAGGCGGCCAATAATGCCCACCACGATCAGACCGATTGTGATCCACTGGGCGGATGCGAGAAGACGAAAGTCTAATCGGCGCGGCGCCAAAGAGATGTCAAACATCACGAATGAGCGCTGCTTTCCATTTCGCACGACCAATCATGATTGCATATGCAGCAAAAATCATCAAGTAAACATCCAAGTAGGTTCTGTGGCTGGTGTGTGCATGGAACACAACCGTAACCCAAACGAATCCTACGAATAGCAGGTAAACCGGCAGCTGCTCCCGCCATAGCCTTCGGCTGAGCAAAGCCCCAATAATCCCGAGTGTGAAGATGGGGAAATAGGAAAGGAAATATGCTGCCTGAAAGAAACCCTCCTTGGCCGGACTAAATTCCCACGAGAATGCAGCCACGACTTTGACAACCGCGCGCTGCGCCGTCAGAAACGGATTCTGTAGAATGAAATCAAGGCCTTGCTTAAGAAACCATCTCTGCTGCGACAGTTCATCGCCAGCGAGAGCCTCCAACTGACTCCATTCAGTGGAGACAACCAGATTGGCCTGCGCCTCCGAGAAATCTAAATCTATGTTTCTTGCGGGATAATGACGAAACGAGTAGCGGTTATTGATCAGCCATAGCTGTTTTCCGGCCGCTGACGTAAGCACAGGGGATCCTAACAGGTTAAAGTTTCTGACCAACCACGGGCTAAGCGTAACAACAAAAGCAAGTAACAAGACACTTGTCTGGTGCAACCGTGTGCGGAGTGCACCTGGCACAAACAGAGCCATGCTCGCAACTAACAGAAAGGCAAAAGAAGCCAAAGAAGCTTTTGTCAACACTGCCAAACCCAAGCTGAGCCCAACCATAGCCGTGGAAACGACACCACTTTTATGCACTGCCCTATAAAACAAAACCACAGATAGAACAGTCATGAAAGTTAGGACACTAGTTTCCTGCAAAGCGGTGTCGTGCCAAACATAGTACGGGTATACCGCAGCAAACAGGCTCGCCAGCATTCCTGCTCGTGCATCGAACATTTCACGGCCCACAAGGAAGACACAAAAGACAGTACCAGCACCTACGAGAGACTGCATCACTGCAATAGAGAGAAACTCATTCTCTGCTCCAAGAAACATCGCGAGCGCCAAATAATACGGGTAAACCGGAGGATGGAAAGCACACCGCGGCCCTAGTCCTGGCAGGCTGCCTGGCCAATGACCTTCATCCAAGCATAATCCATCGCCGTCCAACAGGTTGGTAGCATACAGATGATAGAAGTCGTACCCTCCTTCCCAAAAAGAGGGCTCGCCACGAACGAGCCGCACAGTTAAGCGCAGGCCAACGGCGGCGACCACGATCAAGGCTATTACTATTCTAGGGTGTTGCAGGAGCAGCCTACGGATGGACATTGTCCTTGTCAACTGCGTCATGGAATGGTCAAGGGTGTGATGCATTCGCTCCGATTGGAAGAACTCTCCGCATTCCCCAAAGCGCACATGGGATGACAACCGGGAACGCCGTGAATATTGCCCTACCGCCGGGATATTGGCCGCCAACTAGGAGCATCGCCATCAACACGCTAGCCGTCAGCAGCAACACGGTCCAGCTCCTGAACCACCTCGGCATCTGAGCACGGAAGAACCCAAAAATAGCCGGCAGCCAAAGGAAACCAAAAGACGATCCGAATTCCAGTGCACCGTTGAGACTGGCGACAAAGCGTAGTTGCGTTGACAGAGTCGAGAACAACCCCCCGGAAAAATTAAAGTAATTCTCAGAAGGGTCAATCTGCAATCCAAACCGAAAACCCAAGTAAGCCAAAAGACCTGGGACTAGTACACTTGTACGCCAGAGGCTGCCCGACCAGAAAAAAATGAGAGCCAACGGTACGACAATGAGGGTCGTCTCCTTAGCAAAAACGCCAACCAGAAAGGAAGCAGCCAACAAGAGTGGATTGTTCGTCACAATCGCATACAAAGGAAGTACCTCGAAAAAGTAACTACTGACTTCCACCATAGGAATGCCGGCATTTTGTATCACCGGTCGAGCGGTCGCAAAGAGCAGCATACCGAACATGCATTCTAGGCTGGAGAAACGCAATGCTTCAAGATAATAGAACATCACAGCTATCGTTGCCGCCAGAAATGCGCAGTTGACCAGACCAA
This sequence comes from Anaerolineales bacterium, assembly GCA_036011785.1. Classification (GTDB taxonomy): domain Bacteria; phylum Chloroflexota; class Anaerolineae; order Anaerolineales; family UBA11657; genus CAJWGI01. The sequence goes on from DASCOB010000068.1 coordinate 29,036, forward strand.
ACTTCACCTTGACCAACCACGCGTCAGTCACCTGACGCTGCACATTGAAAAAGGAGGCTGGGGGGTCGGGAATGGCTCTAGCAAGATACGGAGTCAGGACCCTATATTGCCAGTGCCCGAATGATTTCTCACCACGATATATTTCTACGTATCGCAGCACATCACTCTGACTGCCAACGTCCGGATAACTGAAGTGTTGAACACCTGAATAAACCACGGCATAGGAGACTGTCAGCGCTGTACCCCATACAATAACATGCTTGTTAAATATATGTCTCCAACGCATTTTCATGCTCATGTAGCCGCAACCACAGTCAAGGCATGTGCCACAATCGTCCCGGCTAATCGGGTAGCCCCCAATTCTCCACAATGGTTCACCAGACTGGTGACCCTGTTTCATACGAAATCATTATGACCCTAGCCAACAGTTCGTCCTCGTGCAATAACAATAAGCAAACATGACCATTTGGTCAACGATCTAAGACCTGGTGACAGGCACAGTGGTATTGCAAATCGGGGAATAACGACGGTTTTTCTGCAATCTTCGCAAGCAGTGCATTTGGATCGCAGGAAGACGCCCTCAATTCCGAGCGGTTGGAGAAGCATACAGCGTCTCCATTTGCTCAACCGGCTGCTCCCATGACAGACCTTTGACCACATCCTTGCACCCATCAGTGAAAGTCTTGTACATCTCTGCGTCTGTCAGCAGAGTGGCGATCGCATCACTTATGGCGGACTGTTCAACTGGCACAACCAGTCCGGCTCTGTCGCGAACAAATGGGGCAATCCCACATTGATCCGTAATCACGACCGGTGTACCAGCAGCGATGGCTTCACCTATAACGTTCCCAAAATTCTCGTTATTAGAAGGAAGCACAAAAAGATCAGAATCTACCAGCGCCGAAAGCTTATCCTCTCCATATAGCGGGCCAGTAAAAAATACCTTCCGGTCAAGACCTAGAGATGTTCCCAATCTCTCAAGCTGCTTGAGATAGCCATTCTCATCTGGGCCAGCTACAACCAAACGCGTGTCGGGCAAGTTCAATTCCGCGAATGCACGCAGCAACATGACAGGGTTCTTCTTTGGAGATATGCGACTCAGATAAAGCAATACACGCTCGTCAGGTTCAATCCCAAGCCTGAGCCGCAGGCGACCACGCTCCGGCAACGCAGAAAACTCTGTCAGTTCAATCCCGTTGCGGCGTACGACAATGGAACTAGCAGAGATTCCAGCACGAATAAGTTCTGCCTTTTCTTGCGATGAGGTCGCCACCACCCGCGCGGCACCTTCCACAAGTCTACGTCCCAACCAACGATGATATAGTCTTTTTTTTCGTAAGCTGCGGATAATCGGGGTCAACATTCCCATTGGCTCCAGCACATACGGAACATGATGTGCCCGAGCAACTCGCGCCACTCCCGGTCCCAAGAGATCGTAGAAACCGAGAAGATGAACCACGTCCGCGCGCGGCATCTCCCGGCGCGCCACTAACCAGACTGCTGGATTGATCGTAACGGCACGGTATCTACAGAGCGTACGCAGGCGAATGACATTGACCCGGCCATCCATTTCCCTCACATGCAATTGGTTGTCATTTGTGAAATGTTTACCCGCCGCAGCCGCAATGATAGCCACCGAATGCCCGCGTCGAGCCAAGTGGTCACTTAGAGCACGCACCTTGTACACAGGGCCGCCAGCGGCCGGATTCAACGGGTCGTATTGAGTGACGAAGAAGATGTGCATCACCGCACTTTATAAGAGATGACACGTAGCATGCCATAGCCTGAAAACACTGCGAGCAGAGAATCCAAAGGCATTCGCAGTCGCGTGCTAGCCCAAACAAGGATATTGACCAATGTGTACAGCACGCACAGAAACAAGAATAGCGTAGTTTCCCGCCTATGTCTTACCGAGGCTGCAACACCCACGAATGCAAAGCCAAGCAGAGTGACATAACTTATCATATAGGAAAACTCACGAACGTAAGCAAAAGAAGAATTTAATGGTTGAGCGATCTTAGGATTGATCCGCGGACTCCAGAAAGCAATCAATTTTTCTCGTAGCAACTCGGCAAACGTGCCTGGCTCACTCTTGACAAACTCTACAACCCGCAGGAAATACCATTGTTCCTCTTCCGCTGCTGTCAGTCCAGAAGGTACCTGCATCAAGCGTTCATCGTGCCACAAAGTGTCTAAGCTAACGCCTTGATGCATATACTGCAACGTTAGCGGATTGTTCCCGATGTACATGTTGGTCATTCCTTTTGAATCAATGGGGATTAACGCTCCTTCCACGTACAAGTTTCGAAACGTCCATGGCATAATGATGAGTGCAACGCCTGCGAGACACGAGGCAACCGCGCCACCGCCTTTTTTCCAACCTAACGTCAGGACCAGCCACAACAGCATGCCCGCTAGCACAGCCAGCATCGTGGCTCGAACCAGACACCCCGTTCCAACGACCAAACCCAACCAAAGCCAATCCTTACGCTTACCCGTTTGCCAGACCTTGACGAGCATCCAAACCGCTGTCAACAAGACGAGCGTGAAGACAGTTGTATCCATCACACGACTTGAATGGTAAATTGTGTAAGGATATACCGCAGCCATTGAAGCGGCCAAAATGCCTGCCCCTCTGCCGAACATCCTTCTCGTTATCAGATAGATCAGGCCTATTGCCAACATACTCGCAGCAGCTTGGCTGTAGCCCACAGCCAACCAATTGCGACCAAAAAACAAATATGCACCAGCGAGGAAGACCGCATATCCGGGAGGATTGAACGAATAGGGCCTTCCGACCGATATAGTGAAACCATTGCCCAACAGGATGTTCTGCGCCGCCAAGTCATGCAATGCATCGCCCCTAAGCTCGATTCCCACTGCATCGCCCCGGCCATAAAAAGCTACCCCCATCCGAAGTGCAAAGCCTACGTACATGATGAGCCATACGCTCCAATGGCTCAGCAAGACTTCCAAAAGCTTATCTCGTCGCAATTAGCACTTGTATTGCCTAGTGGTTCGTCCCAGCAAGCCTCCAACATCACTGTTCACCACGGGACTGTGATTGCACCGTTGCAGTAACATGACACATATCCAGAAAGATACAGTCTTGGGGTTTCCCATCGAGTACAGATCACTAGAAAACAAACCGGAAACCATGCCTGTCAGTACCACCGCCATGAGCGCCGTGCGCATCAAGTCGGGTGGCGGGCGGTTGGCAAAACGGATTTCGCGTGAGACTAACAACCCAAGTGGCAGATAAAATAACACAGCACCCATTAATCCTAACTGGAGCGCCAAACCGAGATAGGAATTGTGAAAGTAAGTACCAGTGTACACATATTCAACAGGGCGCATGCCATATAAATCGAACAATTGGTCTTCAGTGCCGAAACCAAAACCCATCAGCGGTCTTTCCAAAAAATATTGCGCCCCCAGTGTCCATTTTCCTATCCGATTGGACAATGTTATAGCAGTGTCATTGCGTGGATTTTCGCGATCATACCATCGCACTTTAGTCTCGGACCATTGGTCGAGTGCAGTCTCTATATCCCCGACATCACTCGCCCTCGCACTCTCCGTATCTCCAGTCCCAACACCAGCGCCAACACCACTCGCCCCCGTGCCCTCCACATCCCCAGTCCCAACACCAGCGCCAGCAATACTCGCCCCCGTGCCCTCCACATCCCCAGTCCCAACACCAGCGCCAGCAATACTCGCCCCCGTGCCCTCCACATCCCCAGCTTCCACAGTTGTCACCATTGATGAGGCAACCTTCTCGGGGAAAAGGTCTGTAAGGATGTCCGTACCTTGTGGTAACAGCCTAGGACCTATCTCAACCCACGCAAGCGATACCACCAGTACGGCCACGCCGGAGAAAATCACAAACAATTTCCTATGCGACCGTACACGCAGTAAGAAGTACAGAGAGCCAACCAGTGCGGCGAAAATTTCAGAACGAGTCTGTG
>DASCOB010000069.1:0-8067 GCA_036011785.1 Anaerolineales bacterium
AATGGTATACTCTCGCAGCGATTTAGCCAATGGCGAGGTAGCTCAATCGGCAGAGCAACGGACTCATAAGCCGTCGGTTGTGGGTTCAAGTCCCACCCTCGCCACCTTCTTCATTAACTCTTGCCATTTTCCCTACGCCGACTTGCGTCATTATCGCACTACGCGGAAATCGTGCCACTCTTCGCGCTCGTCACGCCACTCAATATCCACTCCATCAACACTGGCGTACGAAGGCCCAACCTTCAGAAAAGAAATGAAGGCGTCAAGCTCAGCAAGCCGTCCCCGTGCATTCACGCGCACTGAGCCGTCCGTCTGGTTGCGCACCCATCCGGTTACGCCAAGCTCTTTCGCGAACCGTTGGGTGTGATAGCGAAACCCAACGCCCTGTACGCACCCACGAATTGTCGCTTCAAACCCCGCGAGTGGGTCTTTACCGGTCATCCCGCCGCCCAATCGTTCGCGCACCTGCGAAACTGCGATTGTGCACAATTAAACATCACCTTGCTCATGCAGTCGTCATTCAACCAGACACCAGCCGCTGCAGCACACCGCCGGCATGGACAACGTCCGGCACGCAGAAATCAGCTACGCCGTCGGCGCTGACTCCAGGGCGGACAAGAATGGTGGCCATTCCCAGTGACCGCGCCATCTCCAGGTTACGCTCTTGATCATCGAGAAGAATGCACTCACGCGGTTCAGCATCGAGTTCCTGGAAAAGCACATTAAACGCTCCGATTCTCGGTTTGTTGACAAAATTGGTCATATGCACATCCACAATCACATCGAAATGCTTCTCCACACCCAGCGCAGAGAGCACGTTAAGCGCGTGCGCCCTGTCCGCATTGGTGAAAACAGATTTGGCCAGCGTCAAGTCGTTCAACATCCTCGCCAGCGCATCGTCACGCGCAAGATATCGCTCGTAAGGGACATCGTGGACGTAGGCCAGGTATTCGTCAGAATCGATGTCGGGGTAATCGTGCCGCAGCCCTACTAGGCTGGTGCCGCACTCCTGGAAATACCGCTCGCGCTGCAGTGGGGCTTCCGCTTCCGGAACACCCATCCGCTCCACCATGTATTTGTTGATGCGCGCCCGAATTTCCAGCCACATGCCACATTCAGCTGAATAAAGCGTGTCGTCTAGGTCAAACACAGCGCACCTGTATTTGAAGGCCATAGTCAGAATTCACTGGCGCACGACAATCGTACCCAGCTCCAATCGATTGTCATTAGCCACCTCGCCGCTCACAAGAAGCCGCGTTCCGTCCACAGTTGAATACATTCCAACCGCAAGTATGTACTCGCCAGTCGGCATTGTCAGGGGTAGCTGCACTCCGTGTCTGTCAACCACCTGAATGCCCGGCTGCCAGTCAGCAGTCGGAGCGATGCCGCCAGCCGGCTCCCCGTCGTGCTGCGCCGCAGGCGGTGTGTCCAAATCCGAATACACGTGTACGAATATCTTGTAATTGTCGTCCACTTCATTACGTGGCCGCCACGAAAGCGTCACCTGCACGACATCGCCCGGCAAATATGATTTCCGGTCAATGTCGTATTTGACTAATTCAATCGCGTTACCGAAAAGCGCATCGCCCGCTCCCACCCCGGCCACCGGCCCGTCAGCAAGCGAATAGCTGGCCACGCGCACCTGCCCATACCATTTTTCCGTGGTCTTGAACGAATGCTCGTTCAACCAACGCTCTACAACCCGCTCCGGGTCAGCCTGGTCTTCGCCCCAGAAAAGCACGAAAAAACGATTGTGATTGGTGGCAATCTGTGTCAACTCAGCGCGTTGCGCTTCAGCATCAAGCGGGCGGGCGCGCGCCACCGGAAACACATGCGCCAACTCGCGATAATAGTACGAAAACGCCTCCGCTTGATTGGGCGCATCTAAGAGAATGGCGTCGCCCGGTTCGTACTCCGCTGCGAGGTCCGCCGCAATCGCACGGTAATCATCCCGGCGATATTCCGGATTCCCATACAAATTGAGTAGCGCTCGCCCACCAAACCACAGGGCTATACCCACCGCGAGGACCGTGCAGACATGCGCGAGCTTTCGTCTAGAGCGCAATAGAAGAGCAACCACGCCACCCGATGCCAGCAGAGGTACCGCCGGCACTGCCACAAGCAGGAACTTGGCAAAGGGATCGCTAAACAGACCCAACGAAAGCGTTAACCCGGCCGGCACAAGCATCCACATCAGAGCACCTGCACTCCCACCCTCTAAAACGGCACCGGCCACCACTAGTAGCGCGAGCGCCAGCGTACCCGGAACTGCATCCGCGGTCTCCATCGTCGGCCCGAGTGAAAGCCAGCGCCACATATCAGCGCCAGCAGTCAACCACGGCAGCTGCACCCGCGACGCGGGCCATGTCGTCAGATGCCGGATTGCGGTCGGCATCCACGGACCGTACACAGCGAGGACGCCAAGCTGCAACAGCGCCCAATTCCTCACCCATAATCTCAAATCCCTTGATCTTCCGCCAAAGAATTGCCACAGAGCGGCCAGATTAATGGCCAGCAGCACGAAGGCAAAGGTATAGTGGCTGTAAAGGCCAGCCGCCCCGACACCTACATACGCGAAAGCTAATACACGCGTGCGTTCCCCACCCTTTGCTGCCAGTAGCTTTCCGGCCACTACGACCGCTACAGCGCCAAGCATCGAGGCCAGCATGTACATGCGTGCTTCCTGCGAGTAGTACACTAGCGCCGGATGCAAAGCGCCGAAAAATGACGCCACCAACCCTCCTGTTGCTCCCCACGCATCCCGCCCAAGTCTATAAAGCACACCGAGAAGCACAATCCCAGCGAAGGCAGAGAACCCGCGCAGCGCAAATTCAGAGCGGCCCGCCATGCGGCTCCATCCGGTCAGCGCCAGGTAATATCCCGGCGGGTGAATATCAGCAGCGGCCGCTCGCACGATTTCGCTCGGCTTTCGCAGCGTCATATGCGCGGTATTGCCCTCGTCGTACCAGAGCGACTGTGCATCTATCCAGTGAAAACGCAGCCACGTTCCCAATAGCACCACGATCAGCGCCTCCATCAAACCCGGCAGCGCATGCCGTCCGCCAGCACCCTTCTCAGTCCGCGTTGTGCTCATACGGATTCGCGCCAATGTAGCTCTTCACAGCGGAATAAACCGGCAAAAGCGTGAAATCCGGCTCGGCCATGCGGAAGTAATACCAACTCTGGTTCTTCTCCGCATCGCTCGCGCGCTTGAAATACCAGAAGTTCACCACTCCTATCCAGGGCCACTCTTCGCGAGCGCGCTGGTACGCCAACGGCGCCCAGCGCGCCTGCTCCTCCAGCGTCACCTGTCCATAGTGGGCAGGTAAGCCGCTCTCCATCGGAAGCGCATTCCAGTTCATCTCGCTAATCCAGATCGCTTTTTCGCCATCGCCATGCGCCACCATAATGTCGCGGATAAACTGGTTACGGGCATAATTAATCGTTCCCGGGTAATTTCGCCGGTCAGTTGGCCCGGACCACAACCCGTATCCCTGCACCGACATAACGTCGAAACATTCGCGTGCGCCCGCGCGATACATCCGCTCCAGAAATATGAAATCGCTCAGGTCACGCTGCGTCAACGCCACGGTAGGTGCGAGCGCAGCTGCAAGCACCACCGCATCCGGATTCGCTCTTTTGATTTCGTAATACGTTAGGCAGAGCAATTCGGTGTACGCTTCCGGGCTAACCGGCTGCTCGCCCCATTCCGGATATATATTTGGCTCATTCCAAACCTGAAAATACGCGACGCGACCGCGATACCTCGCAGCAACCGCGACCGAATAGTCGGCGAAATCACGATACGTGGCCGGCGGCGCGAACGCACCGTCCACATGCCCGCCGGCATGCGCCCACTCCGGCGGCGAGGACAGACGCGCGATTATCTCCAATCCACTTTTCTCGGCCAACGAGACGATGTGGTCGTATTTCTCCCACGCACCGCGGTGGGGTTCCGCACGCCTGTCCTCGTAATCTGCCTTTGCGTGAATCTCAATGTCGTACCACGGAAATTCCTGCCGCAGCCAGCGAAACCCAGCCGCAGCGATGAGCACCACCTGCCGTTCTCGCTTCGCGGCTTCGACTTCCTGTTCAAGAAAGGTGTTTATGCCAAACGGATTCACACGCGCCAACGGGACTTCGGCGGAAGCGTTCAATCTCGGGCTTGGCCGCAGCACGTCTCCAGCCAGCTGCCACACACCGCGCACCTGTCCGGCAGGGGCTTCCTCGCCGGTCACCCCAAACGCCCATGTCCCAAGCCTGTGCCTGAAACCGAACAACAGCGCGCCGAAGAAAAAGAGCAGAGCCGCCCGAAGAATTACACGCCTGTCCATGCCGCGATTATAGAATACTTTCGCTCCGCAAGTCTTTCGAACATCACGGCATTTCACACCCGGCGCAAACCACCCGCTCGTTCAGCCCGAAATGCTATAATCCCGAGCATGAAAACGCGCGCGGTTATTCTCGCGGGTGGCGAGGGTTCTCGGCTCGGTGTGCTCACCGTTAAGCGCACGAAGCCGGCTGTTTTGTTCGCCGGCAAATACCGCATAATCGATTTTACTCTAAGCAACTGTGTGAACTCGGGTGTTTTCGACGTAATGCTCCTGACGCAGTACCGCCCACACTCGTTGATTGAACACATCGGCGTCGGTCGCCCATGGGATCTTGACCGTTCCCTCACCGGCGGTGTACAGATCTATCAGCCCTACCAAGACCGCCATGATTCCGACTGGTATCGCGGCACGGCCGATGCGGTGCAGCAGAACTTCAGCTTCGTCAAGCGCGGTGGGCCTGACCTGATCCTGATTCTCTCCGGCGACCACATATACCAGATGGATTACGACCCGATGATTGAATTCCATCTCGACCAGGAAGCGGAGGTGACAATCGCTACGCTGCGCGTCAAGCCGGAGGAAACCCACCGCTTTGGCATCCTTGACGTCGATGCAGATTACCGCGTGCGCGAATTTATTGAAAAACCCACCGGGGCAAGCGGGACACTTGCCTCCATGGGTATTTATATTTTTCAGCGCGAGGCGCTGCAGAGGGCGTTGCAGACCGATGCGCAGCAGCCAGATTCCACCCATGATTTCGGCACCGATATCATGCCGCGCATAGTTGCCGGAGGCGCACGAGTGTTTGCGTTTCCGTATAGTGGATACTGGGTGGACGTGGGCACACTGGAATCTTACTGGCAGGCACACATGGATTTGCTCGGCGACCCGCCCCGTTTCGACTTGAACGACCGCTCATGGGTGGTTCACACAAAGTCGGAGGAGCGCCCCCCAATGACGATTCATTCCGGTGCAGTCGTGCGCGATAGCCTAATCGCCGACGGCGCCGTCATACGCAGTGGGGCCGTCGTGGAGCGCTCGGTGCTCTCTCCGGGCGTCCACGTGGGATCCGGCGCGCACATAAATCAATCCATCCTCCTGACTGACACCCACGTCGGAGCGGATGCACACGTCCAAAAAGCTGTGCTGGACAAAATCGTGCGCGTGGGCGAGCGCAGCCAGATTGGCACCAGAGACGACGCCCGCATAACTACAGTCGGAAAGGCGGCCCAGGTGCCACCTGAAACCATCATCGCGCCCGGAGACGAAATCCCGACCGACACCCGCCCGGAAGCCTTCCTGACCGACGCCCCTGCCGCGAGCCCCACCTGATGAAACTGGCAGTACTCTCAGACACCCACGACAACATATCGAAACTGGAGGCAGCCTTGCGCATGATGACGGCCGCCGACGCGGTGCTTCACTGTGGTGACCTGTGCTCTCCTTTCATAGTCGAGCGCATGGCGACGGGTCTTCCCGACATCACGCCAGTGCATATTATCTGGGGCAACAATGATGGCGATATTCGCCTTATCTGTGCTAAAGCCGCCCAGTACGAGAACATCACCCTTCACGGCGACTTCGCCGCGCTCACCCTTGATGAACAAAGCATCGCGCTCACGCACTACCCGGATGTCGCCCGCCCCCTGGCAGCCAGCGGATTTTCCCAGCTGGTCTGCTACGGGCACGACCACTGCGCTCACCACAGCCATGTCGACGAGTGTACCCTTTTGAATCCGGGGGAGCTACTGGGATTGAAGGGGGAAACTACATTCGCGTGGTTCGATACATCCACGGGTGCTGTACGGTTTGTGGAGGTGGATTGATGCTTATGGGGCCAACCGCTCCACCCGCCAGTCACCGTCGGCCCGGCGCATAAAGCGCAACCGGTCATGCAGCCGACTGGGCCTTCCCTGCCAGAATTCCACTGACTCCGGCCGCAGCCGGTAACCGCCCCAGTGCGCGGGTCGTTCGACAGGTCGATTGGCGTATTTCAACGCCAGCTTCGCAAAGCGCGAAAGCAGCTCCCCGTGGCCGGTCACCGTCCGGCTCTGCGGTGAAGCGCACGCCCCTAGCTGCGCCGTCCGTGGTCGCGCGCGGAAATACGCATCTGATTGTTCGGCGGACAGCATTTCGACGCGGCCACGTATCCGCACCTGCCTTTCTAGCCTATCCCAGAAAAACAAGAGTGCCGCCTTGTCGTTGTCGTGAAGTTGACGTCCTTTATCACTCTCGTAGTTGCTGAAAAACACAAAACCCTGCTCCGCACCCCAATCTTTCAACAACATAGTGCGCGCGCTGGGAGCGCCGTCCGCGCCCGCAGTCGCAAGCGCCATTGCATTCACCTCAACGAAATCCGCGTCCCGAGCTTCGTTATACCACATCCCGAACTGCTCGTAAGGATCCCCCTTTAGCGTCCGCCGCGACAGGCCGCTGCGCCCATACTCCTTGCGCATCGATTTTGCTCCAGACAGCACCACGCGGCCGCTCGCCGGCAGAGCAAACGCGCCCATCGCCAGGAAGCCAACCATGGCAACTCCGTGCATCCCCCGAACCCACGCCTGCACAGAGACAAGCACCCAGAGCACGGAATATGCAGCCACCGCCATGTTGCCGCCCCAGCCGGGTGCGGCGACCCTCTGTCCAGGTGCGAGTTTACGCGTCACCCACCGATAAAGCAGCAGCATCACGAATGCCGTCCCGAGCCAGCCAGAGTAATTGGACACCGGTATTCCAAAATAAGCGCCTTCCACCCCCCACTCCCGGTGCCCTACATCCGCCATCATCGGGTCAGCCATCAGGCCCCACGCCGTCACCGCCAGTGCTCCGACGCAGGCCTGAAAGATTTTTCCACGCGCCCCGAGCAGCCGTTCCGCAACCATGTTGCCCAGATATAAAAGGGTGAACCACATCAGCGCCACCCCAAGTGGAACCGACAGAATAAGAACCGGTCCAAAGTTTCGCGCGTAACCGTATTGCCCGAACGGCCAGCCAGTGGAAATTCCCACTATCTCCACCGCCAAACCGCCCAGCAAACCAATCGCCAGTAGTAGGCCCGCCCGCCTGCCTCCCAACACCGTGAGTGAATCGACCACGCAAAAACAAAACAAAAGCAACGGCCCCGCCGCCATAGCACCGATTACCACGCCGCTCGGCAGAGCCGTCTTCAGGCTGACCAGTATCACCGCCACCACGTAGAAAAACAACAACCCGGCCGCAACGAGCCGGCCGGGCTTTGGGGTGCCGTCTTCCTTCATTTCGGTTGTTTAGGCCTCACCCCTTGTACTGGAATACCCCTTCACGCCATAACAGCGACACGCACGTTTTCAAGCTGACTCGCAGAGAGCAATTTTTCGCTCTTGTCCGCGATGAATTGCGCATATTCCTCCACCATGATGACACCCGGTTTACGGAAGTCGAACACATCCGACTGGTCGCGGAAAAACTCTCTATGCACGCGCGTCCACACCAGACGCCCATCCGTGTCGATATTAACCTTTGTAACGCCAAGCTTCACCGCCCGCGCAAATTCATTGACGTCCACGCCGCGCGCCGACGGGTCGAGCCCACCACCGGCAGCGTTAATTCGCTTGACCTCTGTCTGCGGGACGGAGCTGGAACCGTGCATCACTAGCGGAAAGCCGGGCAGGCGCTCTTGAATAGCTTCAATACGGTCGAAATGCAGACCCTGCCGCCCACTGAATTTATAGGCGCCGTGGCTAGTGCCAATCGC